>NZ_CP081006.1:933872-1245162 GCF_022317005.1 Mycobacterium sp. IDR2000157661 | reverse complement strand
GGTCGCCGAACTCATCAAGGTATCGCGGGAACAGCTCGCGCAGCCCGAGGCGATCGACACCATCACTCACGAGATCCGGCGTGCGCTGACGTACAAGGCCGACGCCATGTTCGCGGCACAGCCGGCCCCGGTCGCTCCTGAGGTGTGGCCTCCTGCGGGCTTGCTGGCTCGCGCTTCGGCTGCCGGTGACATCGTGGACAACCTGGACGCCATCGTGGACGCGGTGTCTCTCATCGAGAACACCCCGGGTGGTCAGGCCACGCACATCATCGCCAACCCCCTCGCGTACGCCGCGGTGCGGAAGTACAAGAAGGGGACGGGAAGCAACGAATCGTTGGTCGGTGCGGGAACCGAGGCGGGGGCCAAGACGCTTCTCTCGCTGCCCGTCATCACCCGGTCGCCGTTGCCCGAGGACGTGCTGATGGTCATCGACAAGAACCAGATCCTGTCGGCATTCGGCGATGTGCTCGTGGCTCGTTCGGACGATTACTTCTTCGGCTCGGACAACGTCGCGCTGCGTGCCACGTTCCGGTTCGGCATCGCGCTGAATCATCCAGACGCCGTGCAGGTGTTGACCGTGCCGGACGAGACGCCGTAACAACTGTCCTGTTCCTTTTCCCGAGATGTGGCCGTTGAGGGGGGAACAGGCAACGAGGAAGGTTCGGGTACGTGTTTCGGCGCATGTATCCGGGCCTTTCTCTCAAAGGCGCATATCTGGTGCTGCACCCGCCCAACAGGTGCGCCCACCTCTGTCGGACGGCGTACCCATTCCCCCGCGTCGTCCGTCATTGGTAGGTACCCCAACATGTCAGGTCTGAGCACTACCTCTGACACGCATGAGCGCGAAGAGTGGATCATGCTGTACCACACCAGGATTCATGCGTCTTGCTGTTGGGTTGTGGTGTGAAGTCTCTTAGAATTGAAGCATGACAACGAACACCACCACCGCGTTCCTGATGTCCGACGACGAAGAGTCTGACCCCAATGAATACTTCGCGATGACCGCCGACACCGACGTTGCACGCGAAGCGCTCGAAGAAATGCTCGCTGACGACTTCGACGTGAACGACTTCACGTGGACGATGCTCGACGGGATTGACCCTGATCCCAACGTGCGCGTCTACAACGTGTCCGACCTCGCCATTGTGTACGTCGCATAACCCGAAACACCGAGGCCTGCATCCGATATGGGTGTGGGCTCCTTGGTAGTTGGGGGAACGTAACGTATGCGCATGGGTATGACCAAGCACCAGCACAGGCGGCGTAAACCTCAGAGCCGCAACGTAAGTACGGGACGGATGCAAGGCCGAGGATGGTTGGCGATACGTGCGCACATTCTCAAACGCGATGGCGGGTTGTGCCAGGACCGTGACTACGGGTGTGAGGTGTACGCCGTCGAGGTGCACCACATAGTGCCCATCGAGTTAGGTGGCACGAACGACGATGACAACTTGATCAGTCTGTGTGCACCATGCCACCAGCGACGCACGGCGGAGCAACAACAGGACCGTCTGGCTCGCAAGAAAGTGGAGAAGAAAGAACGGGCGCGGCGCAATCATCCCGGCAGGAAAGACCGGCACGACCCGCTGTGAATTTGTGAGTGGGTACGTCGGAGATTGACCCCTGGGGGCCACCCCCCACCCTGCGCTTTCGGACACCGTAGCCTCTTTGACGCTCGGACCGTGCCCAAGTTCCGACAAGTTAATTGCGAAGGCTTCGTATATGCCGAAATGGAGCCTGATATGCGGCTATATGCCTGAGTTCACCTGTGCCACAATCGCGGGCACGACGTATGCCCGTGTGGGCATGTGTCCCTGTGCCTATGCGCGCCCGTGAGCGCTTGCGCGTGCGCACGCATACGATGCAGCCCGAGCGTGTGTATCAGACGCCCAGCGTTGCCCTGAGAGAGTGCAAATTGCGCTTGCCAAGTACCTCGGCGAGCCACAGTACGTCCTCGTTGCTGAAAAGGTATGAGCCGCCTCGGCATTCGCGGGCAAGATGCCATCGTGCGCCGGTCCTTCGGATCACCCGATAGATCACTCGCTCGCTAACCCCGAGGGCCTGTGCCGTTTGTCTGGTCGTCATCATGCGGCGCATGATCGCACCGGCGATCTCGCGGAGACTGTCAGTGCCATTCGATACGCTGGTGAGGTGACTGACCGCATACCGCCAGAAATCGTTCAAGGCGTGAACTCGTTGATTGACTATCACGGGTTCGGGTGGAAATGGGTCTATGACGAGCAGTTCTCGAACTTCGATCCCAACGCCAGCCTGTCAGCCGCGCTGATCACCGTCGAGTATGCGACGGCCAGCTCGCCCATTCACGTGCTGCTCTTTCACAAGGGCACGTTCCGCGGGCAGGGGACACCGGACGCCGGTGCGTTCGTGTCGATCTTGAAGGACGAGTGCACCGACACTCAACTGCTCCTTCGGATCAAGATTCCTGGTGACTCGAACGCGGGGCCTCCGAAGTCGCTTCACCATGTGAAGTTCACGTACATCGACGGCATCATCTATTGGTCTGGTGACTGGCCCGACGACTTCGACAAGCCGGGATGGCCACACCTCGACACTCGCCAAAACGGACCCTCAGCGGAGAGCTGAAGGCCCGTATCGGGTGGAGCGTTACGCGTCGTCGTTGGCGACCGCTTCGGGCGTTTCGACCTTTTCGGCGGCGATCTTTGCGTCGGCCTTGGCGGCACGTGCAGCTTCGCGTTCCTTGACCCACTTGGCGAACTTCGCCTTCATCGGGCCTACGTCTTTGGCGGTGAACTCGTAGCGTGAACCGGACCCCACAGCTTCGTAGTCCTTCGATGCACGCAAGAAGGTGCGCAGCGTCTTGGGGTCGGTGCCCACCTTGTCAGCGACCTGGCGGGTTGTCAGTGTGTCGTTCGCGGGTGCGGTCATGATGCGTGTCCTGTTCGTTGTCGGGAACCTTACTTAGACACGCTAAGAGAGTTCGACTCCGAGTCCAAAATCGGACTTGTGACCTGCGAGGTTGTCGCGCCCGATGTCACATTCGATGTTGCAACCGACGTCACCAGACGTACCCCAACGACACCGAACAACAGTGAACGCCAAACAGGGAATATGCGCAGGTAGGCAACGTTTTTGAGTGACTTGCAGCGAACGACGCCGGACGCATCGAGGCGTCTTGGGAAGCTGATGTTCTGCCATTGAACTACATCGGCATGTTGACTGGCCTTGGTGATCTCGGAGATTAGCACCCGAGCCGATACGCTCGTCGCGTGCTGCTCTCCGATCGCGACATTCGCGCCGAAATCGCCGCCGAGCGGCTGAGCCTGGACCCGTTCGACGACACGCTGATCCAGCCGTCGAGCATCGACGTTCGGCTTGACGCCCTGTTCCGGGTGTTCAACAACACCCGCTACACCCACATCGACCCCGCCAAGCAGCAGGACGAGCTGACCAGCCTCGTCGAGCCGGTCCCGGGTGAGCCCTTCGTGCTGCATCCCGGCGAGTTCGTGCTCGGCTCGACGCTGGAACTGTGCACGCTGCCCGACGACCTCGCCGGTCGACTGGAGGGCAAGTCCTCGCTCGGCCGGCTCGGCCTGCTGACCCACTCCACCGCCGGCTTCATCGACCCCGGCTTCTCCGGCCACATCACCCTCGAGCTGTCCAACGTGGCCAACCTGCCGATCACCCTGTGGCCCGGCATGAAGATCGGTCAGCTCTGCCTCCTGCGGCTGACCAGCCCGGCCGAGCATCCGTACGGCAGCGCGCAGGCCGGCTCGAAATATCAGGGGCAGCGCGGTCCCACCCCGTCGCGGTCCTATCAGAACTTCATCAAGTCGCTGTAGCAGAACGCGCGGTGAGCAGTCGGTAATCACCGCGAAACACGAAACATTTCGGAAACACACTCGCCCCGTGGCCGAAACCTTCGGCCGAAATGCTCTTCCCGACTGGGAGGAGACCCGATGGACGCGATCGATCCCGCTGCCACCGCCTGGCTGCTGGCCGCCACCGCCATGGTGCTGCTGATGACGCCGGGCCTGGCCATCTTCTACGGCGGCATGGTGCGCACCACGGGCGTGCTCAACATGATCATGATGTGCTTCATCTCGATCCCGTTGTGCACCGTGGCGTGGCTGCTCGCCGGCTACAGCGTGGCGTTCTCCGAGGACGCCGGCGGCGGTCTGATCGGCAACCTCACCCACTTCGGCATGCTCGGCATCGACCCGACCACGGTGCGCGGCGCAGTGCCCGAACTGCTCTTCGCCACCTTCCAGTTGACCTTCGCGATCGTGACCGCCGCGCTGATCAGCGGTGCGATCGCCGACCGCGCGCGGTTTTCGGCCTGGATGGTGTTCGTGCCGATGTGGACCGTCGCCGTCTACGCGGTCGTGGCCCACTGGGTGTGGGGTCCCGGCGGCTGGCTGTTCGACCTGGGGGCGCTGGACTACGCAGGCGGTCTCGTCGTCGAGATCGTCTCCGGTGCCTCGGCTCTGGCGCTCGCGCTGGTGCTCGGCCCGCGCATCGGCTTCAAGAAGGACGCCATGCGCCCGCACAACCTGCCCTTCGTGCTCCTCGGCGCCGGCCTGCTTTGGTTCGGCTGGTTCGGGTTCAACGCCGGCTCGGCGCTGGCCGCCGACGGCACCGCGGCCGCGGTCTTCCTCAACACCCTGGTGGCCGGTTGCCTCGGCATGCTCGGCTGGATCACCGTCGAGCGAATCCGTGACGGCAAGCCGACCACGTTCGGCGCGGCCTCGGGCGTCATCGCCGGACTGGTCGCCATCACCCCGTCCTGCGGGACGGTAAACACCCTGGGCGCCGTCATCGTCGGCTCGGCGGCCGGTGTCGTCTGCTCATTCGCTGTCGGCCTGAAGTTCCGGTGGAACTACGACGACTCGCTCGACGTGGTCGGAGTGCACTTCGTCGGCGGTGTGGTCGGCGTTCTGCTCATCGGTCTGATCGCCACCGAGGTGATGACCGGCGGACCCGCCGGCCTGTTCTACGGCGGCGGGCTCACTCAACTCGGCAAGCAGTCGCTGGCCGTGGTGGTGGTCGCGCTGTACGCGTTCGCGGTGTCGTTCGTGATCGGCAAGGTCATCGACCGGGTGATGGGCTTCCGCGTCAGCGCCGAGGACGAGACCACCGGCGTCGACTTCTCCCAGCATGCCGAGACCGCGTACGCCGAGGGTGTGCACGGCCACGTCCCCACGCGGCGCCCGAACCATGACGAGGTGACGACCACTGAACGGACAGGCGCGCTCGATCGTCGATCCGAGTAAGGTTTGGCCTACCGGCGTGGCAGCACCCGTGCCGTCCGCTGCCGGCCAGGCTGATCGCTTCGCAGCAAATGTTCGTCGGGGTGTAACAAGCGTGCTGCTCGGGGCGATGAAGGACTAGTCGGCGGCTTGTGCGGAATGTGGTGCCGCTCGCCGACCTAGGCAGCGTAGCAAACTTTTTGGAGGGGTAGTGGACATCGTACTGGGTGTGTCGATGACACCTACGACGGTCCGCATGGTGCTGGTCGAGGGCGATAAGGCCGACGGTGCGACCGTGGACCACGACACCTTCGACATCACCGCCAGCGAAGGCTCGAGCGCCGCAGGCGCGGTGGTCGAAGCCGTGCTCGGTACCAAGGAGAGCGCCGAAGCGGGCGGTCACGATCTGAAGGCGATCGGTGTCACGTGGAGCGACCACGCCGAGGCCGCGCAGCTGCGCGACGCGTTGGCCGCCCGCGGTCTCGACGACGTCTTGCTGTTCTCCGACGGACATGCCGCGGCGGCACTCGCCCAGGCGATCGGACGTGCGGTCGGATACGCCACCACCGCGCTGCTGTTCATCGACCGTGACACCGCCACGCTGTCGGTGGTCCAGACCGACGACGGCTCGGTGGTCAAGGTGCTCAGCCGCACGCTGCACGGCGGCGATGCGATGGCCGTTCTGGCCGACATGGCCGCCGCGGTGGACCGGCAGGACGCCCCGCCTCAGGGCCTGTTCGTCGTCGGTTCCGGTGTCGACGTCAGTTCGGTGAAGGACCACCTCACGCATCTGGTCAGCCTTCCGGTGCACGCCCCCGACGAGTCGGAACTCGCGCTGGCCCGCGGCGCCGCGTTGGCGGCCGCTCACGCACCCGCGTTCGAGGCGTCCACGGTCGGGCTGGCCTACTCGCAGGATCCCGACGGTCCCACCGCGGGTTCGGTGTACGCCCGATTCGCAGCGGCCGAGACCCAGCTCGCCCCCGTCGGCGGCGACGGCGGCTACGCGGACGCCCTAGAGCCGCGGACCGACCTGACGCCGGCACCCGAGAAGGGCAAGCCGTTCCTGCTTGTCGGTAGCGCGCTGACGTCCATCTTCGTGGTCGGCGTCGTTGCGCTGGTCATCTCGCTGGCCGTCAGCATTCGCCCGACCGCCGACCAGCGGCCCAGCCCCGCCGAGAGCGCGATCGCCCCGAGCAGCGTTGTTCCGGCCGCGCCGCCGGTCCAAGAGGCGCAGCCGCCCCTCCCTGCCCCGGCGCCACCGTCCGCCGAGACCATCAAGGCGCCGGTGCCCGTCGTGCAGCAGCAGCCCGCACCGCAGGCTCCGCGAACGGTCTATGTCGAAGCGCCCGCGCCCGCGGCGCCGCCTCCCGCGCCCGCACCCGCCGCGCCGCCGCCGGCACCGGTCGCACCGCCGCCCGCCCCGCCCGTCGTGGCGCCGGCTCCGGTCCCTGCGTACGTGCCGCCGGTGGTCTCGCCGCCGTATTACTATCCGCGCCAACAGAATCCGTGGGCGCCGCCGTGGCGTGCCCCGAAGCCGTACCTGCCGCCGAAGCCGACGTACACCCCGCCGAAGCAGACGTACATCCCGCCCAAACCGACGTACACCCCGCCGGAGCCGACCTACACGCCGCCGGAGGCGCCCGAGGTGCCCGACTACCCCCAGCAGGTGCCGTCGTGGCAGAACGGGGGAAGCGGATCCGGGGGCTACCCCGGCTCCGGCTCCCGCGGTTCGGGTGACTACGGTTCCGGCGGTTCCAGCGGTTCGTCGGGCCGCGGTGGTGGCGGATCGAACTGCTTCCTGATCTTCTGCAGTTAGTCGCTCGTAACCTGGCGTTGGCCGCACGTCTGGTGTCGCGTAGCGGTTAGCTCATCGCGGCAGCCTATAGATGCAGTATGCGGTGCACCGTCTTCGGCACGGGTTATCTCGGGGCCACCCACGCGGCCGGTATGGCCGAACTCGGTCACGAGGTTCTCGGTGTCGACATCGACCCGGGCAAGGTGGCCAAACTCGCCGCGGGTGACGTTCCGTTCTACGAGCCCGGGTTGCCGAAGATGTTGCGCGACAACATCGCTGCTGGCCGGCTGCGGTTCACCACGGACTACGAGGCCGCCGCCGAATTCGCCGACGTGCACTTCCTCGGAGTCGGCACGCCGCAGAAGAAGGGCGAGTACGGCGCAGACCTGCGTTGCGTGCATGCGGTGATCGACACGCTGGTGCCCCTGCTCGAGCGGCCCGCCGTGATCATCGGCAAGTCGACGGTGCCGGTGGGCACCGCCGCCGACCTCGTCGACCGGGCACGCGCGTTGGCGCCCGCCGGTGTCGACGTGGAGGTCGCCTGGAATCCCGAGTTTCTTCGTGAGGGCTTCGCGGTGCACGACACCTTTCATCCGGACCGCATTGTGCTTGGAGTGCAACGGGATTCGGTTCGTGCCGAGGCGGCGGCCCGGGAGATGTACGCGGCGCTGCTGGCCGGCGCCGTGCCGTTCCTGGTGACCGATCTGCAGACCGCGGAGCTGGTCAAGGTCTCCGCCAACGCCTTCCTGGCAACCAAGATCTCGTTCATCAACGCGATCGCCGAAGTGTGTGAGGCAGTCGACGCCGACGTCAGCATGTTGGCCGACGCACTCGGCCACGACCCGCGCATCGGGCGGCGTTTCCTCAACGCGGGGCTGGGTTTCGGCGGCGGGTGCCTGCCGAAGGACATCCGCGCGTTCATGGCGCGTGCGGGCGAACTCGGCGCCAACCACGCGCTGACGTTCCTGCGCGAGGTGGACAGCATCAATATGCGCCGTCGCACCCGAATGGTGGAACTGGCGACCACGGCGTGTGGCGGCTCGCTGCTCGGTGCCAACATCGCCGTGCTCGGTGCGGCGTTCAAGCCCGAGTCCGACGACGTGCGGGACTCGCCCGCGCTCAACGTGGCGGGGATGCTGCAACTCAACGGCGCCACCGTCAACGTCTACGACCCCAAGGCGATGGAGAACTCCCGACGGGTGTTCCCGACGCTGAACTACTCGACGTCGGCCCTCGAGGCCTGCGAGCGGGCCGACGCGGTGCTGGTGCTGACCGAGTGGCGTGAGTTCGTTGAGCTGGACCCGGCCCACCTGGCGACGACGGTACGGGCGAAAGTCGTTGTCGACGGCCGCAACTGCCTCGATATCGATCATTGGTCGGCGGCCGGTTGGCGGGTGCACAGCCTGGGCAGGAACGTCGAACGGGTCAGTCAGCCGACCCCAGCTTGAGCATTCCGTCGAAGCCCTGCCAGAGCAGCATGAACACGAGCTCGACCACCCGCTCGCGCGGCACGTCGCGGTTCTCGTACCACCACGTGGCCACGCCGTGGCTCGCCGATTGCGTGGCGCGGGCCAGGATCCACGCGGCCTCGTCGAGGGTGATGCCCTTGACCGGTTTGGCGTCCGGCGCGGCGAACCGGATGAAGTCGGCGATGTCGGCGGTACCCCGATCGGCGATCCTTCGGCAGACAGCGTCGATCTCCGGGTCCGCCGGGGGATCCCGGTGCAGGAACCGCCAGATGAACGGGTCCTTCTCGACGAACTCGAAATAACTGGCGACGCTGGCACGGAGTAGCTCCTCGGCCGAGGCGCCCTCGAGGCGGCGCAGCGTTCGGTCTCTCATCTGCTGATCGTGCAGGTCGAGGAGGGTGATGTGCAGTTCGCGCTTGGAGCCGAAGTGGTCGTAGAGGACCGAGGGCACGACACCGGCGCGCGAGGCGATGTCCTGCATCTTCGCTCCCCCGTATCCGCGCTGCGCGAAGACCTCGACAGCCGCGTCGAGGATGCGAGTCCGTCGCTCCTGGGCCAGCATCCGCTTCCTTGCCATACCGAATAGTAATTCGGTAAGCTGCCAACACATAACCGAACCGTCATTCGGTTGGATGGAGTGTCGCAATGGTCGAAGGTCTCAGCCGCCAAAGGAAGAATGGGCATGCGCTCACTCGCATGCGCCAACGCATCCGGTGGCTGGCTCTGCACGGTGTGGTTCGCGGCCTGTCGATCTACGGTGCGCGCCGCGGCGACCCGCAGGCCCGGCTGATCGCCGATCCGGAAGTGCGGGCCAACCCGACCGCGTTCGCCGACGAGCAGCGCGCGAAGGGGTCGGTCATCCGGGGCCGCGCAGTGCTGATGACGTTCGACCACCAGGTCGCCAACGACCTCTTGCGGTCCGACGATTTCCGTGTCACGTCGCTCGGCGGCGAGTTGCCAGGGCCGCTGCGCTGGGTCGTCCGCCGCACCGACGGAGGCCTGCTGCACCCGATCGAACCGCCTTCGCTGCTGACGATCGAGCCGCCCGACCACACCCGCTGCCGAAAGCTGGTGTCCTCGGTGTTCACCACTCGCGCGGTGAAGGGCCTGCGCGATCGGGTCGAGCAGACGGCCAACGAGCTGCTCGACAACCTCGAGGGGCAGGCCGGCGACGACGTCGTTGACGTCGTCCAGCGGTACTGCTCGCAACTGCCGATCGCGGTGATCAGCGACATTCTCGGGGTGCCGGACCGGGACCGGCCGCGGGTGCTGCGGTTCGGTGAGCTGGGCGCCCCGAGCCTGGACATCGGATTGTCGTGGCAGCAGTACCAAGAAGTGGAGGAGGGTGTCGTCGGTTTCAACGTCTGGCTGGCCGAGCATCTGCGCCAGCTGCGTAGCAATCCGGGCGACAACCTGATGAGCCAGCTGATCCAAGCGTCCGACGAGGGGGCCGGACTCAGCGAGCGTGAGCTGCAGGCCACCGCGGGCCTGGTGCTCGCCGCCGGCTTCGAGACCACCGTCAACCTGTTGGGTAACGGCATTCGCCTGCTGCTGGACAATCCCGGTCCGCTCGCCACTCTTGCCGCCCGCCCGGAGCTGTGGCCCAACGCCGTCGAGGAGATCCTGCGCTTCGACTCGCCCGTGCAGATGACGGCACGCGTGGCGAGCAGGGACGTCGACGTGGCGGGCACTCCGGTGAAGCGGGGCGAGATGATCGTCATCCACCTGGCCGGTGCCAACCGCGATCCCCAGGTGTTCGACGATCCGAACGCGTTCGACATCGAACGCGACAACGCGGGCAAGCACCTGTCGTTCTCCGGCGGCAGACACTTCTGCCTCGGCGCGGCGCTGGCGCGCGCCGAGGGCGAGGTGGGCCTGCGCACGTTCTTCGAGCGCTTCCCCGACGCACGCCTGGCTGGCGAAGGCGGCCGACGCCATACCCGGGTGTTGCGCGGGTGGGCGTCGCTGCCGATCACCCTGGGGAAGGCTCGCGCGCCGATTAGTTCGGCGTCCTGATCCGGTCGGTACTCCCGACACCGAAAGGGAGGAACTGCATGTCGATCGACCACGTACTGGCCGTCGTTCCGGTGAGCGACGTCGACAGGAGCGAGCGGTGGTACGCCGACCTGTTCGGCCGGGCCGCCGACAACAACCCCATGCCGACGCTCGTCGAGTGGCAGCTGCGACCGGGTGCCTGGTTGCAGGTTTTCAGCGATGCCGCGCGGGCGGGCCGGGGCCTGTTCAACTTCGCCGTCGACGACCTGGAACGCCACCTGGCCGAGGTGCGCGCCCGGGGCCTGCAACCCGGCGAGATCCTCCCGGTGAACAAGGGTGTGCGATTGTCCGAGCTCACCGACCCCGACGGCAACGAGATCCGCATTATCGGAGGCTTCCGCGTCGAGTATTGAGTAGGTTCGGGTCGTGGATTTCCGAGCGGCGTTGCTCGACCAGACCCGGGCCTTCGGGGACCTGATCCGCAACGCAGACCCGTCGACCCCCGTCCCGACCTGTCCCGACTGGACTCTCAAGCAACTCTTCACCCACGTTGGCCGTGGAAACCGTTGGGCGGCACAGATTGTCGCCGAGAGGCGCTATCAACCGCTGGATCCGCGCGAGGTCCGCGACGGCAAGCCGCCCGACGATCCCGACGGTGCGGCGGACTGGCTCAATGCCGGCGCCGAGGCGCTCGTCAAGGCCGTCGACCGGGTGGGACCGGACTGCCGGGTGTGGACCTTTCTCGGCAGCAAGCCCGCGGGGTGGTGGATCAGAAGGCGGCTGCACGAGGTCACGGTGCACCACGCCGACGCGACGCTGGCATTGGGGGTCGACTACGACCTGCCCGCCGAGCTCGCCGCCGACGCTGTCAGCGAGTGGATCGAGCTGATGACCGTGCAGGCCAAGCGGAGTTCGCCGCCCGTGGAACGCGGTCGCAGGCTGCACATGCACGCGACCGACGAGGGGCTGGGCCCGTCGGGGGAGTGGACCGTCGTCAACGACGAGGACGGGCTCTGGTGGTCGCACGAGCACGGCAAGGGCGACGTCGCGCTGCGTGGGCGGGCCAGGGACCTACTGCTGGTGCTGGTGCGTCGCCGCCGCGCCGCCGACGGCGACGTCGAGGTGCTCGGCGACTCCGCGGTCTGGGAGGGCTGGCTGGAGCGCACGCCGTTCTAGGCTTGACGCATGCGGGGCATCATCCTGGCCGGCGGGTCCGGCACGCGGCTGTACCCGATCACCATGGGTGTCAGCAAGCAGCTCGTGCCCGTCTACGACAAGCCGATGATCTACTATCCGCTGTCCACACTGATGATGGCGGGCATCCGCGACATCCTGTTGATCACCACACCCGACGATGCGCCCGCGTTCCACCGGCTGCTCGGTGACGGTTCGTGTTTCGGCATCAACCTGACCTATGCCGTACAGCAGCGGCCCGAGGGGCTCGCTCAGGCGTTCGTGATCGGCGCCGACCACATCGGCGGGGAGTCGGTGGCCCTGGTGCTGGGCGACAACATCTTCTACGGGCCCGGCCTGGGCACCAGCCTGAGCCGGTTCGGCGACATCAGCGGCGGGGCCATCTTCGCCTACTGGGTGGCCAACCCGTCGGCCTACGGCGTCGTGGAGTTCGCCGCCGACGGAACCGCGGTGTCGCTGGAGGAGAAACCCGCGACACCGAAGTCGCACTACGCCGTGCCGGGTCTGTACTTCTACGACGGCGACGTCGTGGAGGTCGCGCGGAGCCTGAAGCCCTCGGCGCGAGGGGAATTGGAGATCACCGAGATCAACCAGACGTATCTGAACCAGGGCCGGCTGCGCGTCGAGGTGCTCGCCCGCGGAACGGCGTGGCTGGACACCGGGACGTTCGACTCGCTGCTGGACGCCAGCGACTACGTGCGCACCATCGAGCGCAGGCAGGGCCTGAAGATCAGCGTGCCCGAGGAGGTCGCCTGGCGCGTCGGCTTCATCGACGATGACCAATTAGCCGCTCGGGCAGAGACATTGCTCAAGTCCGGCTACGGCGCCTACCTGCTGGAGCTGCTGGAACGCTAGGCGCCGCCGAGCCTCGCCTACCGCCGGGCGGCAGCCGTGACGACCGACACTTCGAGCGTGAGGCCGTCGCCGTCGACGAACTCCTGCCACTGCGTGACGACGTCGTCCTCGAGCGCTTTGCGGCGATCTTCGTCTGCCTCCCTGATGACTGCGGCGATGGGTGTGACGTCGAGGTAGCGCCAGAGGAAGACCTCGGGCGGGGGGAGTTCCAAAGTCTTGGTGGCGCTTTCGATGGTCACGTCGTGGAAGCCGACATCGGTCAGCAGGTCGCGCAGCTGGGCGTGACCCAGCGAGAAGACGGCCCGGAGGAAACCGGCGAGACCGGGGTCGAGATGGCGACCCAGCGCCTCGCCCATGATCTCGAACAGCCGTGGCATCGGTGCGGGCACGTTGACGACGAAGCGACCACCCGGCGACAGCACCCGGAGAATTTCACGCAGGGCTGCGGACCGGTCGGGAAAGAACATCAGGCCGAGTTGACACAACGCCAGGTCGTAGGACTCGTCCGGAAGGGGGAGCGATTGGGCGTCACCCTGGCGCCAGTCGATTGGGGCGCCGGATGACGGCGTGGCCGCGGCGACGTCGAGCATCTCCTGGACGAGATCCACTCCGACGACCTTTCCGGTCGGCCCGACCCGCTCGGCGACCAGCCGGGTGACGACGCCGGTTCCGCACGCGACGTCGACGGCGAATTCGCCCGGCTGTGGTGCGGCCGTCTCGATCAGATCGGCGGCCAGGGGCGCGGGGATGAGCGGGACGAAGTGGCGGGCGTAGCTCTCGGCCTCCGACCGTCGAAGGCCTCGGTAATCAATGTGTTGAGTCATGAGGAAACGCTACGAAGCCGGCGGCGTCGGCCGCGTCGACCGTAATCACCAACTCACAAACACCGGTGTGGTCCGTTCTGACCACGAGCGGGCCGCGCTCAGACCAGGTGGTGCTCGTAGGCGTACGCGGTGGCCGCTGCGCGAGAGGACAGGTCGAGCTTGGCGTAGATGTTCTGCAGGTGACGGGCGACGGTGTGCTCGCTGAGAACCAGTCGCGCGCCGATCTCGCGGTTCGAGTTGCCTGCCGCGACCAGCCGGAGCACCTCGCACTCGCGTCCGGTCAATCGTCCGGCACGGGCAGGTCCCGGTTCGCCGAGTCGCACGAGACGGCGCAGGTCGGGTTCGGCGCCGAGGCGGCCGAATATCTCTCGCGCGGCGTCGAATTCGAGCATGGCCGAGACGTGGTCGCCGAGCGCCCGGCACGCCAGCCCGATCTCGACGCCAGTCCGCGCCGCTTCATACGGCATCGCCAGACCGCTCCACCCCGCGGCGGCCCGGTGCAGGGCGTCTAGCGCGGGATCGGGCGCACCCTCGGCGAGCAGCGTCGCTCCCTCGGTGTGCGCGGCGATGGCATGCAGGAACGGCGCATCGCCGCTTTCGGCGATCACGGACAGCTCGTCGGCGCTCATGCGCGCCGCCGAGACCTCGCCGACCGCCAGCATCACCTCGGCGTGCGCCGCGAGCGCAGCCGGCCGGCCGAAGCGATCGGGGCATGCCCGCACGGCGCGGCGAACCCCGGCCGCCGCGGCGTCGACGTGGCCCTCGGCCAGGTGCAGCAGCGCCAGGCCGGGCAGTGGCTCTCGGCCCTGCCGGTGAGCGCGCCGGTACGCGGTTTCGGCGTCGTCGAACGCCCCGCACAGCCGGTGCAGCTCGCCCAGCTGGTAGGCGGCCATGCCGAGGGCCGGATGGACCTTCCGCGAGAGGTGGTCGCAGGCCTTCCGGGCAGCGGCCGTCGCCCTCGCCCATTCGCCGTGCAGCTGCAAGATCTGCGAGCGGTGCACCAGGCACTGGCCGCGGTAGGGCACCAGATCGGGCTGAGCGTCGCACCAATCGCTGAGCGCGCGCGTCCACTCGGTGGCTCGGCTCAGGTCGAAGACGCCCATGCACGTCTCGATGACGCCGCAATAGACGATGCCGGCGGGAATGGGTGACACCTCGCCGGCGGTGACGCTCACCATCGCTTCGTCGAGCAGCGCGAGGCCGCGTGCCGTCTGCCCATTGGTCACTGACGCCTGCCCCTGGCCCAGCCAGGCGAGCGCCGCCAAGTCGTTGTCGCCGAACCGGGCCGCGATTTCGGCCGCCTGACCGAAGAGCTCGAGAGCGGCGGAGGGCTCTTCGCGAGTCCACGCGGCGAGGCCGGCAGCCACGAGCAGGTAGCCCCGCGCGGCGCAATCCACGCCGGCGTCATCGACGAGCCGACCCACCCGCGCGAGCCATCCGCCGCCGCGTGCGGCATTGCCTGCCAGCAACTGTGTCAGTCCCAGCCAGAAGCCGCATTCCGCGGCCCGGTCGGGCAGATCGTGGGTCAGGAACGCGGCGTAGGCCCGTTCCCAGGCCCGAGCGCTTTCGTCGTCCTCACCGAGAAGGTAGCTCGCGACGGCCAGACGCTCGAGGTAGTCGGCGTCCAGGGAATCGCTCGCGTCGGCGAGACACTCATAGACCTCAGCCCACGCCTGGCGTTCGAAAGCCCTGGCCGCGTCGACGGCCCTGCCGGCCATGGTCCGAGTCTCCCGCAAGTGCATGCGGATCGGCAACATCGCGTGCGGAGGACCGCTGAGGGGTCGCCAGCACCGCGGCGATCCCGGTGGTCAGCGGCACCGACAGTGCCAGCGCGATGCCACCCACGGCCGAGCGGGCGATCTCGATGGCCACGCTCTCGCTGGTCAGGACGTCACCGAGGGACCGGTTGGCCACGCTGAACAGCAGCAGCAGCGGCAGGGCGCTGCCCGCATAGGCGAGCACCAGCGTGTACACCGTGCTGGCGATGTGGTCGCGGCCGACCCGCATGGCGCCGACGAAGACGGCCCGTCGGGACGCGCCGTCGAGGGCGGCCAACTCGAACACCGTCGACGCCTGGGTGACGGTGACGTCGTTGAGCACGCCAAGCGAGCCGATGATGAACCCGGCCAGCAGCAGCCCGGTGATCGACACGTTGCCCAGGTACGCGGCCACCTCGTTGTTCTCCTCCTCCGAGAGGCCGGTGAGGTGGGTCATCTCGATGGCGCCCCACGACAACACGGCCGCCAGCAGCAGCGCGGTCAGGGTGCCTAGCAGGGCGGCGCTGGTGCGCAGGCTCACGCCGTGCGCGAGGTAGATCACCGCGTACAGGATCGCCGCCGAGGCCACCAGCGCCACGGGGATGGCCGCGGCGCCGTCGCGCAGCGCGGGCAACATGAACACCACCAGCACGACGAACGCGATGACGATGCCGACCAGCGCCCGCAGCCCGCGCCAGCCGGCGACGGCGACCACTACGACGGCGAACGCCGCGGCGAGTGCGATCAGCGGCCAGGTGCGTTCGTAGTCGTAGAACGAGTACGTCGTGACGCCGGTCGGATCGACCTGACGGCTGAGCCTGATGTCGTCGCCGACAGTCAGATTCGGCTGACCGGGACCGCCGCTGAACTCGAGCAGCGTATTGGCGCCCTGATTCGGGCCGGACTCGATGGCGACCGAGACCTGGACGCACTGCCGGTCGTCGCCCTCGGCGGGGACCGGATCGGCGGTGAGCACCTGTCCCACCGACGGGCTGGCGCACGCAGCGGCGGTGGTCGCCTGCACCTGACCAGACTCGGTGGTGACGGCGCCGCCCGCGGCGTTCTGGAACGGCAGTGGGATGTCGGCCTTCTGGCCGCTCGGCCACAACAGCGCCGCGCCGGCCACCATGGCGACACCGATGACGATCAGCAGCCCGACGACCACCTTGGCGGCCATCGGCCCGAGTGGCGCCGGGCCCCGCAGGGAATGCGAGTGGGCGTGCGAATACGTCACGCGAACAGGGTAGTTGGTCGGTTACGCGGTCTTCCCACCGCGCAAGCGGCGAATGTAACGTGGTGGCGCGGATGCCGGCGACTGCCCGCCACGGCGTTACAGTCGCGGGCCGGCGGGCCTACTGGCGGTAGCCGGCCAGGAAGTTGCCGAGGCGTTCGATGGCGTTGGCCAGATCTCGCGTCCACGGCAGCGTCACGATGCGCAGGTGATCCGGTGTCGGCCAGTTGAACCCGGTGCCCTGGGTGACCAGGATCTTCTCCTGCAGAAGCAGATCCAGCACGAGTTGCTCGTCGTCGACGATGTCGTAGACCTCGGGGTCCAGCCGAGGGAAGGTATAGAGCGCGCCCTGCGGCTTGACGCAGGACACCCCGGGAATCTCGTTGAGCTTGGACCAGGCGACGTCGCGTTGTTCGAGCAGTCGACCGCCGGGCAGCACCAGGTCCTCGATGCTTTGATGGCCGCCCAACGCCACCTGAATGGCATGCTGCGCAGGGACATTGGGGCACAACCGCATGTTGGCCAGCAGGCTGATGCCCTCGAGGAAGCTGGCCGCGTGTTCCTTGGGGCCGGTGATCACCAGCCATCCCGACCGGTAACCGGCGACCCGGTAGGCCTTCGACAGTCCGTTGAACGTGAGGGTCAGCACGTCGGGCGCGACCGAGGCCATCGCGATGTGCTCGGCGTCGTCGTAGAGGATCTTGTCGTAGATCTCGTCGGCCAGCAGCAGCAGCTGGTGCTTGCGCGCCAATTCCGCCATCTGCTCGAGGATTTCGCGACCGTACACCGCGCCGGTCGGGTTGTTCGGGTTGATCACCACCAGCGCCTTGGTCCGGTCGGTGATCTTCGACTCGAGGTCGGCGATGTCGGGCTGCCAGCCCTGCGTCTCGTCGCACAGGTAGTGCACCGGTGTGCCGCCGGCCAGCGACGTCGACGCCGTCCACAGCGGATAGTCCGGAGCGGGGATCAGCACCTGGTCCCCGTTGTCCAGCAGCGCCTGAAGCGTCATCGTGATCAACTCCGACACCCCGTTGCCGAGATACACGTCGTCGATGTCGAAGCGGGGGAAGCCGTCCACGAGTTCGTACCGGGTGAAGACCGCCCGTCGGGCGCTGACGATGCCTTTGGAGTCCGAGTAGCCCTGCGCATACGGCAGCGCGGCGATGATGTCGCGCATGATCACGTCGGGCGCCTCGAAGCCGAACGGGGCGGGGTTACCGATGTTCAGCTTGAGGATGCGATGACCCTCGGCCTCCAGCCGTGCGGCGTGATCGTGTACCGGGCCACGGATCTCGTAGAGGACGTCCTGCAGTTTGGACGACTGCGTGAACGTGCGCGGCCGCGGGTGCTGCCCGGCGGCATGAAACGGCACGTGGTGGGTGGTCACGTCCTTCATGGTCTCACTGCTGTCCAGCCAATAACCCGCAGGATCAGCGCTTGCCGGGCGGGCGCGCACCCTTGGCGATACCGAGGCCCTTCACCGGCGGTTCGGCCTTGGCGCCGTTGCCGTGGGCGGCGGCGTCGGCCGGTGCGGCCGCCTCGCCGTCGGACTCCGGCTCCGACTGCTGTTGTGCCGCAGCCGGTTTCGGCTGTGCAGGGGCAGCGGCCGACTTCTTCGCTCCCGGGCGCCGGGCGCCGGGGGCGATACCCAGACCTTTCACCTCGGGCTCCGGCTTGCTCTCCACGCCCAGATCGGAGTCGGCCGTGTCGGTCTTGGCACCGGGCTCCGCCTTGTCGGGGTCGACGTTCGGCGGCTGAGTGACCGTCGCCTCGCCCTCATTGGGGGCGGGCTTGGCGGCCTTCTTGGCGCCGGGGCGCTTGGCTCCCGCGGCGATGCCGAGGCCCTTGACCTCGGGTTCCGGTTTGGCCGGAGTCTCGGTCGCCGCCGCTTCGGGAGCCTTCGCGGCGGCCTTCTTGGCACCGGGGCGCTTGGCTCCCGCGGCGATGCCCAGCCCGCCCGCTGCGGGAGCGGCAGCCGGCTTGGCACTCGTCGGCTGAGCCGGCTCGGGCTCGACGGGTGCGGACTCCTCGGCCGGGGCCGGTGCCTTTTCGACCGCGGGTGCGGACGCGGAGATCCTTGCGGCCCGCTCCTCGGCCTCCTTGGCGGCCGTGCCCTTCTCGGGCAGCGTGATGGTGCTGGTGTCCAGCGACGCCAGCAACAACTGCGCGACGTCGAGGACCTCGGCCTTCTCCACGTCGCGCGCGGCGGCGACGTCGTCAACACCGTCGGTGATCATCACGCGGCAGAACGGGCAACCGGTGGCGATCTTCGACGCTCCGGTGTCGAGCGCTTCCTCGACGCGTTCCTGGTTGACGCGCTTGCCGATGTGCTCTTCCATCCACATCCGCGCACCGCCCGCGCCGCAGCACAGGCCGCGGTCGGCGTGGCGAGGCATCTCGGTCAGCTTGGCACCGGACGCGCCGATGAGCTCGCGCGGCGCCTCGTAGACCTTGTTGTGCCTGCCCAGGTAGCAGGGGTCGTGGTAGGTGATGTCGCCCTGCCCGTTCGAGCCGCCGTCGACGGGCGTGACCGGCACCAGCTTCTTGTCGCGGATCAGCCGGTTGAGCAGCTGCGTGTGGTGCAGCACGGTGTAGTTGCCGCCCAGCTGCGGGTATTCGCGGCCCAGCGTGTTGAAGCAGTGCGGGCAGGTGACGACCACCTTGCGGTCGACGCGCTCGACACCCTCGAAGAGCTCGTTGAGGGTCTCCACGTTCTGCGCGGCCAGCTGCTGGAACAGGAACTCGTTGCCGGAGCGGCGGGCCGAGTCGCCGTTGCAGGTCTCGCCCTCGCCGAGCACCAGATACTTCACCCCCGCCGCGGCCAGCAGTTCGGCGACGGCTTTGGTGGTCTTCTTGGCGCGATCCTCGTAGGCGCCCGCGCAGCCGACCCAGAACAGGTACTCGTAACCCTCGAAGGACTCGACGTCCTTGCCGTAGACCGGCACGTCGAAGTCGACCTCGTCGATCCAGTTGGTGCGGTCCTTGGCGTTCTGGCCCCACGGATTGCCCTTGGTCTCCAGGTTCTTGAACAGCACGCCGAGCTCGGCCGGGAACTCCGACTCCATCATCACCTGGTAGCGGCGCATATCGACGATGTGGTCGATGTGTTCGATGTCGACCGGGCACTGTTCGACGCACGCGCCGCAGGTGGTGCAGGACCACAGCACGTCGGGGTCGATCACGCCGCCCTGCTCGGCGGTACCGACCAGGGGGCGGGTGGCCTGGTCGGGGCCCGAACCGGTGATGCGGCCGAAGCCGGACTCGGGCACGTGATGTTCTTCGGCGTGCTTCTCGCCGCGGATCTCCTCGCCGACGCCGCCCTCGGGGGTGTTCTCCAGCGGCGACTCCTTGTCGCCGAGGACGTAGGGAGCCTTGGCGAACAGGTGGTCGCGCAGGTCCATGATCACGAGCTTGGGCGAGAGCGGCTTGCCGGTGTTCCACGCCGGGCACTGCGACTGGCAACGGCCGCACTCGGTGCACGTCGTGAAGTCGAGATAGCCCTTCCAGGTGAAGTCCTCGATCTTGCCGCGCCCGAGCACGTCGTCTTCGGACGGATCCTCGAAGTCGATCGGCTTGCCGTTGTACTCGACCGGCAGCAGCGGCCCCAGTCCGTCGGGCATGCGCTTGAACGTCACGTTGATGGGCGCCAAACCGATGTGCAGGTGCTTGGAGTGCAGCACGATGAGCAGGAACACCAGCATCACGGCGATGTGCAGCAGCAGCGCGATGGTCTCGATCCAGGAGTTGGCGGTCTCGCCCAGCGGCGACATCACCCAACCCATCAGCTGCGAGAAGAACGCCCCGTTGCCGTACGGCAGCGTGTCGGTGTTGACCGCGGCGCCGCGGACCAGCGCGTAGGTCCAGATGACGTTGAAGATCATGAACAGGATCAGCCACGCGCCGCCGGTGTGCGATCCGTAGAACCGCGAGTCCCGGCCGTGCTGCTTGGGCTCCTGCCTCAGGCGGATGATCGCGAAGGTGATGATGCCGAGCAGCACGGCTACGGCAAAGAAGTCCTGCAGGAAGCCGAGCACATCCCAGGTGCCGATGAGCGGGATGTGAAAGTCGTGGACGAAGAGCAGGCCGTAGGCCTCGAGGTAGACCGTGGCGAGGATGAAGAATCCCCACATCGTGAAGAAGTGGGCGATGCCGGGAACGGACCAGCGCAGCAGACGGGTCTGCCCGAACACCTCCTCGATCTGCGTGGTGATCCGCTTGCCGAGATGGTCCTTGCGGTTGTTCGCCGGGCTGGTCGGGGCGCCCGAGCGGATCAGCTTGGTCAGCCAGAGCACCCGCTTGGCGGCGAACACCAGCACGAGCGCCGTCAGTCCCAGTCCGACGACGAGCCTGATCAGCATCTGGGTATCCACCGCACGCCTCCGTTTCCTAGTTACCCGAGAGTAACTTAGCGCATGTTACCAACCAGTAACTTAAGCTCAGGGCCTGCTCAGCCCGGGCTCATAGTTGCACCTCGCGGGGAAACGCCGCTACGAAGGCTGTCCTAACTCGTTCCCCCGGCGGTTTCCGGTGCCGCGGTGGGCGGGTCCGCAGGGGCGTCCGACGGCGGCTCAGGCGACGACGGCGGCGTGCTCGGGGGTGTGCTGGGCGGCATCGACGGGGGTGTGGTCGGCGGTGGGCTCGGGGCGACGACGGCGGCGTGCTGGGCGGCGTCGACGGGGGTATGGTCGGCGGTGTGCTGGGCGGCGTCGGCGGAGGTGTGGTCGGGGTTGTCGGCGGGGCGGTCGTCGTCGCCGCGGCGTGCGGCGCCGCCGAAGGGGTGGCGAGCGGGGCGGGGCGCGGTGCGGGCACCGGTGGCCGGGGAGCCGGACTTGCACGCTGGGCGGGCTGCACCACAACGGTCGTCAGGACGGGGGCCTGCGGCGCCGGCGGTGCAGGAGTGTCGACCGGCGCCGCAGGCGCTGAGGGAGGCGCGACCGTGGTCGCCGCCTCGACGGGGGCCGCCGTGTCGTCGCTGAGCTGCATGACGCCGAACACGGCGGTGCTGATCACTGCGGCCGCGGCGGCCAGTCCGAACAGCGCCAGCGGGGCACGCCTCGGCGGCTCGGGTGGCTGCCACGCGTCCTGCTGGAAGTGCAGGTCCGGCCGCGAGCCCGAGCGGTGGTATTCCGTGTCGGCCGCCGGGGCGAAGAGCACGCCGGCATCGGAGCCGTCGTCCAGCGACCAGGCCAGCGCGCCGAACGAGGACGACGGTGCGCCCGTGTCGATGGCGGTGGTGACGACGCCGGTGCCGGCGGCGGATGCGAGCACTGTCTCGTTGTCGGCTACGCCGCTGCGGCGCGCAATCAGCGCCGCTCCGTGCGCGGCGGTCAGCGCAGGCTGGGGTGTGGTGACCACCGGCACCCGCAGATGCTCGGACAGCAGCTGGGTGACGAGCGGGATGCGCGCTCCGCCGCCGAAGGTCGCCACGGCGGACAGGGCGGCCTGCGCCACCCGTCGGCGCTGCATCGTGTCGTCAAGTGCGACAAGCAGTTGCGCGAGCGGGCCGCGGATGAGCCCCTCGAGTTCGGCGCGCGTGATGCGGATGTCGCCGCGGTGCCCGGGGACCTCCACCGCGATCGTCGTCGCGGTGTGGGCGGAGAGCCGCTCCTTGGCGCCGCGGCAGTCCGACCGCAGCCGGAGCAGCGATTCCACCATCGCGGTGCCGGACGGATCGGCGTCGGTGAGCGCCGCCGCGACATGCCGCAGCAGCGCCTGGTCGATGAGGTCACCGGAGAAGTCGGGGAACCGGACGGCCTCGATGACCGCATGGTCTGCGGCGTCGGCGAGCGTGATGGTGGTGCCGCTGCCGCCGAAATCGCACAAGACGAGCACGCCGTCGCGGGGCAGCCCGGGATCGGCGTCCAAGGCGGTCAGCGCCGCGGTCGCGTCGGAGACGACTTGGTGCTGCAGTGTGCGGCGCAAGCCGGCCACCACCGCGGGCTGCCAGTGGGCGGGGACGGCGACGGTCAACTCCGTGGCGTCCAGTCCCTGAGTCGCCGCCTGCGCGACCGCGTGCAGCGCGTCGGCCAGCAGTGTCTCGGGGCGGTGGGCGGAACCGTCTGGCGCGATGAGCGGCACCGGGTCACCGATGCGGTCGACGAAGCCGGTCAGTCGCCTGCCGTGCAGCGTCACCTCGGAGGGGCGCACGACGGTCCGGTGCTCGTCCATCACCCCGACGAGGTTGGTCGCACCTACCGATAGTCCGAGCGGCTGCGGGGTCGCCTGGTGGATGACCATGGCACGACGCTAGGGCGCGGTGACGCGCCACGGATCCGGTGCGGTTCCCCTTGTCGGCGGCGCCCCTTCGGGGATTCGGTGTTAGGGGACAGGGGTTCGTTGGGGGATCGGCGGGGATTTCAGGACCGCGGTGTGAGCATGGCCCGCAGCATCGACAACATCTCCGACCGGGACTCGGCGCCGAGGCGCCGGCGGATCCGGGCGACATGGTGCTCGACGGTCTTGGGCGAGATGGCCAGTTGTTCACCGATCAGCTTGTAGGGCATTCCCCGGATCAGCAGTTCGGCGACTTCACGCTCTTTCTTGGACAGGCGCATGTAACTGGGTGTGCTCGGATCGATGTCGGCCGGGGCGGCCGGCAGCTCGGCGCCGGGGGCGTCGTCGAGCGCGACCGCCTGTTTGAGGTCGCGGGCCAGCTGCAGCATCGCCTGCGACACCCGGCTGTCGGGGGTCTGCAGCGCGGCCTGGCCGGCAAGGCGGGTGGCGTCCCACGTGTGGCCGAACTGCGCGAGCAGTCGCGCCGCCGAGGTGACCTCATCGGTGTCGACCTGGTTGGCCAGTACCCGCAGCCACGCCCGGCCCCCGGTGGCCAGCGCCTTGGCGAAGGCGCTGTGAGCCGCCGCGGCGGTCAGCGCCTGACCGTGCGGGGCGACGGCGTCGGGCGCATTGGCCAGGATCCCGGCGTGCACCCCCGCCCAGTGCAGCGGCACCGACCACAACACCGGGTCGCCAAGGCCGGCCAGCAGCGCGAACGCCTCGTCGATGGTGTGCTGCAATCGGTCGACCTGGCGCAGGCGGGCGGCGGCTACCCACAGTTCACCCAGCGGCAGCAACGAGAACACGTCGAGGGAGTACTCGGCGAGCACCTCCATCGCCGCATACCAATGCTTCTGCAGCGCGCCGGCGTCGCCGCCGCGCCGGGCGATCGCCGTCTGCAGCGCCGCCGCCCACAGCGCGTCGCGGCGGTGCAGGGCCTCGGAGTCGGCGTCGGCCGTGGCGAGAGCGACGTCGGCACTGGCCGCGGGCAACTGTCCGTCCTGCATCCGCACCCAGCCGAGCAGCAGCCGGTGCCTGCGGGCGACCGAGCCGGCGTGCTCGGCACCCTCCGGGAGTCCGGCCCGTACGGCGCGGCCGATGACGCTGCGCGCCCGCACCGGATCGCCGCCGTGCAGGGCGGCGAGCGTCACGAGCGCGGCCGGGGAGTCGGGTTCGGCGCCGGGCGCCGGCTGCGCGGAGGCGATGGACTGACCGAGCCGGGCCATCGCGGCCGCGTAGGGACCCTCCAGCGACAGCAGCAGACCCTCGGCGAGGCTGCGCGCGGCGCGGGCGGTCGAGGTGGGTGGCCCGCTGCTCTCGGCGCTCAGAGCCGCGCGTGCGCCCGGCGCGTCGCCGACGGCGAGCGACACCACCGCGCCTGCCGCACTGACGAAGGGGTCCGGGTGGGCGCCGAGCCAGCGGAACAGATCGGCGGCCTGCGCGGCGCGGCCGTCGTGCATCGCGATGCTGGCGGCGATGCGCACCGCGGCGGCCCGCTCGGCGGCGTCGTCGGAGCTGAGGAGGTCGTCGGCGATACGGCCCGCGGTGGCGCAGTCGCCGGTCTGAGCCAGCGCATCGGCTAGCCGGACGCTCGCCGCGGTGGCGCCTGCTTCGGCCGCGGCGCGATAAAGCCTTGCCGCGCTTGCCGGTCGATGATGACCGCGCGACGCCAGCTCGGCCAGCGCGCTGGCCAGCCGATCGTC
This sequence comes from Mycobacterium sp. IDR2000157661, assembly GCF_022317005.1. Taxonomy (NCBI): domain Bacteria; kingdom Bacillati; phylum Actinomycetota; class Actinomycetes; order Mycobacteriales; family Mycobacteriaceae; genus Mycobacterium; species Mycobacterium sp. IDR2000157661. Next base: position 1,220,838 of record NZ_CP081006.1, on the reverse strand, counting down.
ACGCAACCCGTGCTCGGCCAGTTGAAGCGCGAGATCAGTTGTCAGAGTCGATGATTCGAGCTGGGTGACAAGAAGGGAGACCTCGACGTCGTGGTGGCGGGCGGTGCCGAGGATCTGTGCGACGCAGCGGTGCACCGTGCGCGGGAACGGGCGGCGCAGTGACGGCTCGAGCAAGCCGGTGGCCCGGGCGTGGTCCACCGCCGCGTGCGCTTGCCCGGGACTCAGCCGCAGTGCAGCCGCCACGTCGTCGGGCCCAAGGTCGTGGCTCAGCGACGAGATCAGCAGGGTGTCGAGCGTCGCCTCGTCGAGGCGACGCAGCCGCTCGGTCAGCGCGCCTCCTGCCGCGCGCAGGACGGCTGTCGCGGGCGCCTCGCCGCCGGGTGACGCGGCGGCGGCCACCGCGGGCCGCAGCAGGAACGGCAAACCGGCCGTCGCGGCCATCAGCGACCGGACGATCTCGGGCGGCGGTGCGGCCCCGAGGGTTTCGGCCGCCATGCGGGCCACGTCGGCACCCGGCCAGGGGCCCAGCGTCAGTACGGGGTTCTCCCGCTCCAGCACCGTGAACAGGGTGCGCAGCGCCTCGCGCTGGGCCAGCGGCAGGGCACCGATCACCACCGTCGTCGCCGGGTCGGCGACTCGGTCCGTCAACTGGCCCAGTTCGTCGTCGGTCAGCAGATGTGCATCGTCGACGACCACGGCGCTATGGGGGTCGTCGCCCGCACGGGGAGGTCTGGTGAGCACCGATCTGGCCGCGTCGCGCAGCAGGCTCCGCACGGTGGTCAACACCGCGCTCTTGCCGGTGCCGATGCCGCCGGACACCAGGAGCTTGACCGGTTCGGTGGGAGCGGCGGTCAGCTTCGCGACGGCGTCGCGAGCGAGCGGCGGAATGCCGGTCAGCGAGTCCGGCGCCGGCGTGGGCACTGCTCAGGCCGGCGCGTCGGGGATCAGCACCTCGGGCGTGGTGCTGATCGTGGGCGGCGCCGTGGTGGTCGGCGGCGGCTGGGTGGTGGTGGTCGGCGGCGGCGTTGTCGTGGTGGGCCGCGTCGTCGTCGTGGTCGGCGCCGTCGTGGTGGTCGTGGTGGCGGCCGTCGTGGTGGTCGTGGTGGTGGCCGCGGTGGTGGTAGTGGTCGTCGTCGAAGAAGGGGGAGGCGGCGGCACCACGCTGGTGCTCGTGCTGCCGTCCGGACCTGTGATCGTGACGGTCTGCGGCTCGGTGACCGGCTCGCCCGGCGAAGGCCCGGTCTCGACCGTGGTAGCGGTCTCCGTGACAGGGCCGGAGTCTCCGCTGGTGCTGGTCAAGGTGACCGCCAGGCCGCCGACGGCCAGCAGCGCGGCTGCCGCTGCGGCGCCGAACAGCACGACCGGACGCCGATACCACGGCAGCGGCGCAGGTTCGGGTTCGTAGCCCTCCTCCTCGTGGGCGAACTCCATGCCGGGGCGGGCGCCGGTGGCGCCGCCGTCGAACGTGTAGTCCTCGCCGGCGTAGGGCACCGGGTCGGCAGCGGGCGCGTCGTCCTGCGACCATGCCAGCGCGCGGAACGTCGCTGATGCTGCGCCGTCGGATGCCGACTCGGCGGCCGCAACCCCCGCTGCCCCGGCCGCCCAGGCCGCGGCGGCCATCCCCGTCGGTGCGTCGGCGGCGGCCGCCAACCCGGTGGGCGCCATCCCGGTGGGGGCGTCCCCGGCCAGACCGCTGTCGGCGATCAGCGCGGCGCCTGCGGCGACGTTGAGCTGTGACTGCGGCGTGGTGATCACCGGTGCGCGCAACCGTGTCGAGAGCTGCTGGGTGACCAGCGGTATGTTCGCCCCGCCGCCCACGGTCGCGACGGCGGAAACTCTGGAAAGCGGAATGCTGTTGCGCTGCAATGTTTCTTCTACGGTGTCGAGCACACCGGTGAGTGGCTCGCCGATCAGCTGTTCCAACTCCGTGCGCGTCACTCGCACATCGGAGTTGAAGCCGGGCAGGTCGGCGTGCACCACGGTCGCGGTCTCGCCCGACAGGCGTTCCTTGGCCATCCTGGCCTCGTTGCGCAGTCGGGCCAGCGAGCTGACCGCCGCGGTGCCCGCGGGGTCGGCGTCGTTGGCCGCAGCGACTCCGGCGAGGACGTGGTTCAGCAGCGCCTGGTCGATCTGGTCTCCGGAGAAGTCCGCGTAGCGGACCGTCTCACCGATGGAATCGAGATTGGATCCGGCGTCGGCCAGCGTGATGTTGGTCCCGCTGCCGCCGAAGTCGCACAGCACCACGACCCCGTTGCGCGGCAGTCCCGGGGCGGCCTGCAACGCGGCGAGCGCTGCGGCCGAATCGGGCACCAGCGCCGGTGGCGTGCCATTGGGCGCCAGGCCCGGCGCGGCGCGCAGCGCTCCCCGCAGCGCGCCGACCGTGGCGGTACCCCAGTGCGCGGGCACCGCGATCGCGATGGGGGCGCCGCCGCCTACAGTGCGCGCCATGGCGTCGAGAGCCTCGACCAGCACGCGCTCGCCCCGGTGCGGTGACCCGTCCGCGGCCACCAGCGGTACGGGGTCACCGACCCGCTCGACGAATCCGCTGAGCACCATGCCGGGATGGTTCGGGTCCGGGCCCGACGGTCCCGCGAACTCGGACGGCACCCCGACCTCGGGCGCGCGGTCGTCGAAGACCGTCAGAATCGACCGTCGCATGACGGGAGGTCTGCCCACCCGGGCCGCCACCAGATTGGTCGACCCGATCGACAGTCCGAGTGAGTCGCTCATCTCCACCTCTGCATTCGGCCGAACAACACGATAGCGGCTGACAGTGCCTCGACACGGGAGGTGCCCCTAGTGATGCGCGAACCCCTAATGGCGAGTCCCCTAATGCCCGGCCTGCGATGGTGGGTTCGGCACCGATCTGCGCGGCGGCGACCGTCGATAGCATCGTGACAAGCCTTCGGGCCACCGAACCATATCGATCATCAGGGAAGGAGGGTGTGCATGGCGAACTCGCTATTGGACTTCGTGATGTCTGTGGTGCGTGATCCCGACGCCGCCGCACGCTTCGCCGCAGATCCCGACCAGGCCATCCTCGACGCCAACCTGACCGACGTGACCAGCGCTGACGTCAACGCGCTGATCCCGGTCGTGTCGGAGTCGATGACCTCGCTCGACGGGTTGCCTGTCGCCGGGCTCGACGGCGGCGTCGCGGAGACGGCAGGCAACGTCTGGACGAGCGGAGCGGCGACCGCGGCGTTCGACGCGTTCGGCGACCAGGTGCCTGCCGAGGCGCTCGACGACATCCACGGCGCCGCCACGGAGGTCATCAACGATCCGGGTGCCGGTCTCGATGCGTTGGCCGATCCGGGCGTTCCGGATGTCGCGACCGTCGACGACGCCTCGCTGCATCTCGACCAGCCGGTCATCGATGATGCGTCGGCTGACGAGCCCGGCCCCGTCGAGGACTGGAGTGATTCGCTGGTCGACATCCAGCAGCTCGACACCGACGCGGGCGGCTTCGACATCTTCGACTAGTCCACACCTGCAGCAGAAGTGCGCGGTTCCCCGGGGGACCGCGCACTTCTGCGTTGTGAGCTGCATCGAAGCACCTCTGAGCGCCATCCCCCAGGGGCAGTCCCTAATCCCCTAACGAAGCCCCCACCGCGATCCCGGGGGAGGATCTTGAAGTGAGGGGTTGCTACCCCGTTTCTGGGGCGTCCTCAGGCCCATAACGTGGTCATCAGTTCGCCGGACCGACCCGGCGGCAAGACCTCGAAAAGCACACTCGAAAGGACCCCGCAATGAACCTCATCGACTGGTTCTTGAACCTGTTCCGCGACCCCGTCTCCGCCGCTGCTTTCGTGGCCGACCCCGACCGCGAGCTGGTGCAGGCCGGCTTCGGCAACCTGTCGGCCGCTCAGGTGCAAGCCGTCGCAGCCACCGTGGCACCCGCTGCAGTCCTGCACGGCGGGGGCAACCCGGTCGTCGGCTTGCAGCAGGCGGTCGCCAACACCCACGGCATCGCCTTCGTGCCGCAGCGCCAGACCGATCTGCTGTCGGGCAACGAGACGCTGAGTCACAACGACACCCGGCTGCTCAGCCCGGAGACCAACAACGTCGTCGGCCACGACGGCCAGCAGGGTGTCGGCAACTTCGACCTGGAGTTCGGCGACATCACCCTCGGCGACAAGACCACGAACACCGCCACCGACGGCGGCGTGGTCAACACTGGCACCGCGGGCAACATCGACGCGACGAACGTCGAGGGTGACGGCAACGTGGTCGGCGACGACAACGAGAACGTCAACACCGGTGACATCAGGGACTCGAACGTCAACATCGGCGAGGACAACGAGATCGACGACAGCGGCGACCAGACCGCGGGCGGCGACATCATCTCCGACAATGACGGGCCGGTCATCAACGACGTCGACATGAGCGGCGGCAACGGTGGCGGCGCGGCAGGCGGTTCCGGTGGAGGCGGCCTGATCGGTGTCGGCAACGACGGTGGCAGCGCCGCCGGTGGCGCAGGTGGCTCCGGTGGCGGGATCGTCATCAACGACAACGACAGCCAGAGCACCAGCACCGGTGGCGGTGACATCACCACTGTCGACACCGGTGGCGGTGACCTCTCCGGAAGCGTCGACGCCAGCCACGACGACAACAGCGTCGACAACTCGGTCGACAACTCCGGGCAGGACAACTCGGTGGACAACTCGCAGACGGTCGACACGGACGTCAACGTCAGCAACGACGTCGGCATCTTCTGACCCACACCGCAGTAACGCAGCTGGCGGGGATCGAAACGCGATCCCCGCCAGTTCGCGCATCTACCGTTAGAAGCCACGGCGCTTTCACCACGAGGACTTCATGACGCAATCCAAGGACCCACGCCAAACCAAGGTCGTCGTCGAGCTGATCGACCACACCAGCAGGATCGCCGGCGCCAACGACCGCGGCGACCTGGTCGAGCGGCTGGCCCGCGCCAAGGTCCGCATCACCGACCCGCAGATCCGGGTGGTGGTCGCCGGGCAGCTCAAGCAGGGCAAGAGTCAGCTGCTCAACGCGCTGCTCAACGTTCCGGTGGCGCGGGTCGGCGACGACGAGAGCACCGTGCTGGCGACCGTGGTGTCCTACGGCGAGACCGCGGCGGCGAAGCTGATCGTGTCGCGTGGCGAGGGTGAGGAGCCCGAGGTCGTCGAGATCCCGATGGACGACATCAAGAACGACCTGCGACGGGCGCCGCAGGCCGGCGGACGCGAGGTGATCCGCGTCGAGGTGACCGCCGCCAGCCCGCTGCTGAAGAACGGCTTGGCGTTCGTCGACACCCCGGGCGTCGGCGGCCACGGCCAGCCCCACCTGTCGGCCACCTTGGGCCTGTTGCCCGACGCGGACGCGATACTGATGTGCAGCGACACCAGCCAGGAGTTCACCGAACCAGAGATGACGTTCATGCGGCAGGCCTTCGAAATCTGCCCGCTGGCAACGATCGTCGCGACCAAGATCGACCTCTATCCGCACTGGCGTCAGATCGTCGAGGCCAACAAGGAGCACCTGGCTCGCGCGGGCCTGTCCGTTCCGATGATTCCGTCGTCGTCGCTGTTGCGCAGCCACGCCATCGCGCTCAACGACAAGGAACTCAACGAGGAGTCGAACTTTCCCGCACTCGTGAAGTTCCTCAGCGAAGAGGTGCTGCTGCGGCAGAACGACCGAATCCGCGATCACGTCGTCAACGAAATCCACTCCGCAGCAGAGCATCTGACGCTCAAAGTGAGTGCGGAGCTGTCGGCGATCAACGATCCCGACACGCGCGACCGGCTCACGGAGGACCTCGAGCGGCGCAAGCAGGAGGCCGAGAACGCGCTGCAGCAGACGGCACTGTGGCAACAGGTGCTCAACGACGGCATCTCCGACCTGACCGCCGACGTCGACCACGACCTTCGCGGCCGCTTCCGGGTGATCACCCAGCACATCGAGAAGGTCATCGACACGTGCGACCCGACCCAACACTGGGCCGAGATCGGCGCGGAGCTCGAGAACGCGGTCGCCACCGCGGTGGGCGACAACTTCGTCTGGGCCTACCAGCGTGCGGAGGTGCTGGCCGCCGAGGTCGCCCGCACCTTCGTCGAGGCAGGCCTGGAAGCGGTCCAAATGCCGCAGATCGACCCGAACCGGATGGGAGCGAGCCTCGGTGAGCTCAAGTCGCTGGCGCGACTGGAGGCCAAGCCGGTCAAGGCGGGCCGCAAGCTCACGATGGGCATGCAGGGCTCCTACGGCGGGGTGCTGATGTTCGGGATGATGACGTCCTTCGCGGGCCTGGGCATGTTCAACCCGCTGTCCATCGGTGCCGGCCTGCTGATGGGGCGCACCGCCTACAAGGAGAACATGGAGAACCGCATGCTGCGGGTGCGCAACGAGGCCAAGACCAACACCCGCCGGTTCGTCGATGACACCCAGTTCCTCGTCGCCAAGGAGTCGCGTGACCGGCTCAAGGCCATCCAGCGGCAGTTGCGTGATCACTATCGGGGGATCGCCAACCAGACCACCCGATCGCTCAACGAGTCGCTGCAGGCGACGATCGCCGCGGCGCGTCTCGAGGAGTCCGAGCGCAATGAACGGATCCGGGAGCTCGAGCGTCAGCTCAACATTCTCAGGCAGGTCACCGACCACGCCGTCAAGCTGATGCCCGCCGTCCCGGAGCCGGTCGGCTAGCCCGGGTGCCTAAGCTGGATTCCCGGTCATCAGTGGGCGGGGAGTACAGCCAGGAGCATCGTGAGTAGCGCGAGATGAGCACGAGCGATCGAGTGCGCGCGATCCTGGGCGGAATCATCCAGGCGTATCGAGCCGACCCCGCCTACGGCCACCGGCCGGACGTGCACAACGAACTGGACCGCATCGGCCGGGCACTGAACCAGCCCATCCGCATCGCGCTGGCCGGGACGTTGAAGGCGGGAAAGTCCACGCTGGTGAACGCGCTCGTCGGTGAGGACATCGCGCCGACCGACGCCACCGAGGCCACCCGGATCGTGACGTGGTTCCGCCACGGTCCGACGCCCAAGGTGACCGCCAACCACCGCCGCGGCAGGCGGTCCAACGTGCCGATCGGCCGCGACCCCGTCGAGGGCGGGCTGACATTCGACTTCGCCAGCCTGGATCCGGAGGACATCGTCGACCTCGATGTCGAGTGGCCTGCTGCGGAGTTGATCGACACCACGATCATCGACACCCCGGGCACGTCGTCGTTGAACCGCGACGTCTCCGAGCGCACACTGCGCCTGCTGGTGCCCGACGACGGGGTGCCGCGGGTGGACGCGGTGGTGTTCCTGCTGCGCACGCTCAACGCCGCCGACATCGCGCTGCTCAAGCAGATCGGCGAGTTGGTCGGTGGCTCGGCCGGGGCGCTGGGGGTGATCGGCGTGGCGTCGCGTGCCGACGAGATCGGTGCGGGCCGGATCGACGCCATGCTGTCGGCCAAGGATGTGGCGAAGCGGTTCACCAGCGAGATGGACCGCACGGGCACCTGCCAGGCCGTGGTGCCGGTGTCGGGACTGCTGGCGTTGACGGCCCGCACGTTGCGGCAGAGCGAGTTCGTCGCGCTCGAGAAACTCGCGGGCGTCGACGCCGCGGAGTTGACCAAGGCGATGCTGTCGGTGGACCGCTTCGTGCGCGAAGACAGTTCCCTGCCAGTGGACGCGGCCACGCGGGCCGCGTTGCTGGACCGATTCGGAATGTTCGGCATCCGGATATCGATCGCGGTGCTGCGCGCGGGTGTCGGCGATTCGGTAGCGCTCGCCGACGAACTGCTGGAACGCAGTGGGCTGGTTGCGCTGCGCGAGGTGATCGATCAGCAGTTCGCGCAGCGGTCGGACCTGCTAAAGGCGCACACCGCACTGCTGTCGTTGCACCGTTTCGTGCAGAACAACCCGATCTACGCGACGCCGTACATCCTCGCGGACATCGATCCGTTGCTGGCCGACACGCACGCCTTCGAGGAGTTGCGTCTGCTGACTCAATTGCGCTCCCGGTCAACGACTTTGAACGCCGATGAGATGGCCTCGTTGCGCCGGATCATCGGTGGCGCGGGCACGGACGCGGCCAGCCGACTGGGCCTGCAACCCGACAATCCCTATGACGGCCCACGGGCGGCGTTCGCCGCCGCGCAGCGCTGGCGCCGGCGCGCCGAGCACCCGCTCAACGACCCGTTCACCACCCGCGCATGCCGGGCCGCGGTGCGCAGCGCCGAGGCACTGGTGGCGGAGTACGCCGCGCGCGGTCAGTAGTCGCTGCGCGCGGGCGGTAGTCGCTGCGCGCGGGCGGTGGTCAGGGCGTGGGCGGAGGCGAGGTGACAGTCTCCGTCACCGTGCTGGTCACGACGCTGGTCTCCGTGCTGACGCTGGTCGTGGTCTCGACCGTCGTGGTGGTCTCGGTGGTCGGCTCGACCGTCGTGGTGGCCGGCGGTGCAGTGGTGGTCGGCGTGACGGTTTCGGTCACAGTCTCGGGAGTCACCGCGGTGGTGGCCGTTGCCGCCTGCGACGTGGTGGTCAGCGGGGTCAGGGACGTGGTCTCCGTGGTGGTGTCATCACCGCTGATCAGGTTCGCCAGGCCCCAGACGATCAACGCGATGAGCAACGCCCCGAGCGCGCCGAACGCGACCAGCGCCGCCGGCTTGCGGTACCACGGCTCCTCGGGTGGAGGACCGCCGTAGCCCCCGTCGTCGTAGCCGCCCCCGTCGCCGTAGTTGGCGTTGGAGTAGCCCGACGGGTCGTTGTTCGGGTAGTTCGGATCGTCGTTGGGTCCGTATTGCGCCACGGGCCGATAGTAGGCGCTCAGGGCAGCGGCGCGAAGGTGCGTGTCACATTCGTGCGGGGGCCGCGGCGCCTGGTGCGGGTCGTGGACTCCTCCTCTTCCTCCGCTTCGTCCTCTTCGACCGTCGGCGATTCGCTGGTGGTCTCGCTGCTCGAGGTTGTGGGGGGCGGTGTCGTCGGCGGCGGATCGAGTGGTCCGCCGATCTCGGTGGTCTGCGGCGGGCTGGTGCTGGTGATGGTCTGGGTGGTGGTGGCGGTGGCCGACCGCGCTGTGGTCGCCGAGTACGTCGGCTCCACGTAGTTCAGCGGCGCCTGCTCCGGCTCGCCGAACTGGCGCGACATGAAGGTGATCGCGAGGACGAGGATGGCGATGACGGCCAGGGCGAGCATGCTGGCGCCCAGGACCGCGGGCGTGCGGTTGTACCAGGGCTGCGACGGCGCCTGCCCGTCGTCATGGTTGCCGCTGGTCACGGCCACCGATAGTAATCGCGGCCCGGCTGCGGTGGCTTGCTCAACCGAGCTGGGGAATCACCTCGTGGGCGAAGAATTCCAGATGCGCGAGATCGGACATGTCGAGAAGTTGCAGGTATACCCGCTGTACGCCGGCGTCGACCCAGGCACCCAGCTTGTCGGCGATCTCGCCGGGAGTGCCCACCATCGCCGAGTTGCTGCGAAGTTCGTCGACCTCGCGGCCGATCGCGGCGGCGCGCCTCGCGATCTCGGCGTCGTCGCGTCCGGCGCACACCACGAACGCCGCGGAGTAGGTCATCGAGTCCGCCGCCCTGCCGGCGTCGGCGACCGCCGCCGCGACCCGGCCGAATTGGGTTCTGGCCGTGTCCAACGGCACGAACGGAACGTTGAACTCGGCGGCGTACTTGGCGGCCAAGGCCGGAGTGCGCTTGGCGCCGCCGCCACCGACGACGATCGGCGGATGCGGTGATTGCAACGGCTTGGGCAGCGCCGGTGAGTCCACAACGGTGTAGTGGGCGCCCTCGTAGCCGAACTTCTCACCGCTGGGCGTCGTCCACAGACCGGTGATGATCTGCAGTTGCTCGGTAAGCCGGTCGAATCGCTCACCCAGCGCCGGGAACGGGATCGCATAGGCCTGGTGTTCGGCCTCGAACCACCCGGCGCCCAGGCCGAATTCGACTCTGCCGCCGCTCATCTCATCGACCTGCGCGACGGATATCGCCAACGGACCGGGATAGCGGAAGGTAGCCGACGTGACCAGTGTGCCGAGCCGGATGGATGACGTCTCGCGGGCGATGCCGGCGAGCGTGACCCAGGAATCGGTGGGACCGGGCAGTCCGCCACCACTCATCGCGAGGTAGTGGTCGGACCGGAAGAAGGCCGAGTAGCCGAGTTCCTCGGCGGTCCGCGCCACGGCGAGCTGGTCGGCATAGGACGCACCCTGTTGGGGTTCGACGAACACGCGGAAGTCCACGGGGCCAGCTTAGGCGGCGTGTAGGTCGGTGAGCGCGATCGCGATGCGGGCTTCGACTTCGCTGACGTCGATGGCCGGTGGGCCTGGTGGTTGGGGTGCCGCCGAGTGGTGGTGTGCGCCGGTGGGGGTGATGAACTCGGCGTGGTGCACGCCGTCGACTTCGCTGGTGTGGACCTGCCAGCCGGGTGCTTCTTTGGTGTAGTTGCACTGTTCGCAGGAACCGAGGCCGTTGAGGACGTGGGTGGGTCCGCGGCGGTGTCGCGGGACGGCGTGGTCGGTGTGGCGGATCGGGGCGTTGCAGTAGGGGGTGCGACATCGCTGATCGCGCAGGGCGATGAAGCGGGCCAACCCTTTCGGGAAGCGTCTGGCTCTGGATTCCATGGCTACCAGCGCCGCGCTGGCGGGGCGGCGGTAGAGCCGCCGCAGCGTGGCCTGCGAGCGCCGGTCCAGGCCCGCTGCGGTGATGAGTTGGCGGGCGATCTCGGCCGGGATGGGCCCGTAGCCGTCGAGGACCGCGGGGCTGTCGTCGCCGCCGAGCAGTGTCTGATCGGCCATGACCAGGTTCACCGCGACCGGTTCAGCGACCTCAGCGGGCCTGCCGGTGATCCGTTCGTAGAGCGTGTCGGCCATCACCTGCCCGCGGGTGCGCCCGTCGACGGTGGTGTCGGCGTGGCGTTTGAGCGCCGCGTACACCCCGACGCCCTGGGCGACCGGCAGCAGCACGGTCACGTTGGCCATGCAGTCGGGTGCGGGCCGGATCGTGACCGTGCGGTCGGCTGCAGCCTTGGCCGCGCGTTCGACCACCGCGTGCGGGTCCAGGCGGTAGGCGATCGTTTTGGCGTCGGCCTCGATGCGCTTGTCGCCTTTGCCCTCCAGCGCGGCGGCATCGGCGCACATCTCGGCGTCCAGGGCGCGGCGGTCCTCGACACTTAGACACGCCGATTCGCGCACGATCAGGGTGGCCCGCCATTCGGAGAGCGCCCCGGCTTCCAGGGCGGCCAGCGTGTGGGGCATCTCGTGGACCAGGGCTTTGGCCAGCCCGAGGTGGCGGCCCCCGCGCACCGGGGCCTCGCGGCGGGCCAGGGCGATCTCGCCGCCCAGCCCGCGCCCACGCCGGGCGGGCGGGATCCCGGCGGCGGCTTCGGCGGCGCGGCGCTGAGCATCCAACAACGCCGCCGCGCGGGCCTGACCGGCCGCAGCGGCCGACTTCACCCGCTCCAACCAGGCGATCCGCTCCACCAACGCCGCCTCATCAGCGGTCTGCTCGACCACCGCCAACCCCGCCGCATCGAACATATGTGCAGTGTGCCACCGGGCACCGACACGGGCGTGCTAGAGGCCTCGCCGGTTGGCGCGCACGGCCTCGACGGCGGCCGGGTCGCCCTCGAAGTCGAGGCGCACGGCGTCGCGCCCTGAGATGAACAGCAGCAGCTCCTGCAACTCGCCGGTGACCATCACTGGCTGTCCCTTCCCGACCGTGGCCACATCGCGGCCCTGCGGGTTCCGCAGGGTCACCCGTGCCGGCGCTTTCGCCATGGTCAGTCGCGCCATCAGCGGAAGCGAGCGGCCGAGGGCCTTGACCGTCGAGTCGTCGAGGGGCCGCGGCTCCCAATCTGGTTGCGCCCGGCGCACATCCTCGTGATGGATGTACATCTCGCCCATGTTGGCGACCGGGTCGAGCAGCTTGAACGGTGAGAACACCGGCGGCCCCGAGGCGATCTTGTCGAGCAGGTCGTCGTACTGCGAGGAGGCGGCCGTTTGGCGCTGAACCTTGTCGGTATAGCCGGCCAGCGCCGGGATCGCGATGCCCGGCGCCGCGTCGAGCCTGCGCTCGCGTACCACCAGATGGGCAGCGAGATCGCGGGTGGTCCAGTCCCCGCACAGCGTGGGGGCATGCGCACCGACCTCGCGCATGGTGGTCACCAGGGCGGCGCGTTCACGCTGAGCTGCACTCATTGCGGCGATTCTGCCATCGCGTGGCGGGGTTCGGTGTCAATCCTGCCCCGATTTCTGCACTCGGCGGATCAGTCCTCGAGTTCGTCCTCGTCGTCGTCTTCGATGATGTGCATTGCGGCTTCCTCTGCCGAGGCGGCGCCCCCGCTGATACCGACGTCACCGGCGACCAGCTCGTCTTCGTCGTCCTCGTCGAAGCCCATGTCGGGTGCGACCAGCCGGCCCGCGCGCCTCCGGCCTACCTCGTTGTGCTCGGGAAACTCGGCCTCCCGCTCGGCGTAGTCGGAGAGGTCCTGCTCGGCCTCGTCGAGAAGCATGTCGAGCCGGGCGGCCGGATCGGGCTCCTCCTCGGCGAGAATCTCGTCCATACCCTCTGACGACGTGAAAGCGCCTCGCGCCCAGAGCCGTTCGGGCGGCGAGAAGCCCTCGTCGAGGAGATCGTCGACGCCGCGGTCGATCAGGGTGTCCTCGGCCGAGAGCTGGTCGCTCTCGTCGCTGTCGTACTGCCCTGCCGCCGGGCCGATTCCGTATGAAGTCGTCATGACTCGAATTCTGGAACGCGGCTCCGTCGGGCCCGTAGGGCCGAAGGGCCTCGAAGTGGCGGGCCGCGCCTGGGAACAAATCGGGGGGAAGCGCCGTTAACCCTACGACACTTGAGTGCATCAGACTCAAGTCTGGGTTGACAGGTTAAGGTCTGACGGCGCAGTCTTGAGTGCGGTGCACTCAGACCCCTAGTAAGACTATCCAGGAGGAACCAACATGGCTCGTGCGGTCGGGATCGACCTCGGGACCACCAACTCCGTCGTCGCGGTACTGGAGGGTGGCGAACCCGTGGTCGTCGCCAACTCCGAGGGCTCCCGCACCACGCCGTCCGTCGTCGCGTTCGCGCGAAACGGGGAGGTGCTGGTCGGACAGCCCGCCAAGAACCAGGCGGTGACCAACGTCGACCGGACGATCCGTTCGGTCAAGCGCGAGATCGGCACCGATTGGTCGGTGGAGATCGACGGCAAGAAGTACACCGCGCCGGAGATCAGCGCGCGCGTGCTGATGAAGCTCAAGCGCGACGCGGAGGCCTACCTCGGTGAGGACATCACCGACGCCGTGATCACGGTGCCCGCGTACTTCAACGACGCTCAGCGCCAGGCCACCAAGGACGCCGGCCAGATCGCCGGCCTCAACGTGCTGCGCATCGTCAACGAACCGACCGCCGCAGCGCTGGCATACGGCCTCGACAAGGGCGAGAAGGAACAGACCATCCTGGTCTTCGACCTCGGCGGCGGCACCTTCGACGTCTCGCTGCTCGAGATCGGCGAGGGTGTGGTCGAGGTGCGCGCCACCTCCGGTGACAATCACCTTGGTGGTGACGACTGGGATCAGCGCATCGTGGACTGGCTCGTCGACAAGTTCAAGACCACGTCGGGTATCGACCTGACCAAGGACAAGATGGCGATGCAGCGGCTGCGTGAGGCGGCCGAGAAGGCGAAGATCGAACTGAGCTCGAGCCAGAGCACCTCGATCAACCTGCCCTACATCACCGTCGACGCGGACAAGAACCCGCTGTTCCTCGACGAGCAGCTGACGCGCGCCGAATTCCAGCGCATCACCCAGGATCTACTGGACCGCACCCGCAAGCCGTTCCAGTCGGTGATCGCCGATGCCGGTATCTCGGTGTCCGACATCGATCACGTCGTGCTGGTGGGCGGGTCGACCCGCATGCCGGCGGTCTCCGAGCTGGTCAAGGAGATGACCGGCGGCAAGGAGCCCAACAAGGGCGTCAACCCCGACGAGGTCGTCGCGGTCGGCGCGGCGCTGCAGGCCGGTGTGCTCAAGGGCGAGGTGAAAGACGTTCTGCTGCTTGATGTCACGCCGCTGTCGCTGGGTATCGAGACCAAGGGTGGCGTGATGACCAAGCTGATCGAACGCAACACCACGATCCCGACGAAGCGGTCGGAGACCTTCACGACTGCCGACGACAACCAGCCGTCCGTGCAGATTCAGGTCTATCAGGGTGAGCGCGAGATCGCTGCGCACAACAAGCTGCTCGGCAGCTTCGAGCTGACCGGTATCCCGCCTGCTCCGCGCGGTGTGCCCCAGATCGAGGTGACGTTCGACATCGACGCCAACGGCATCGTCCACGTCACCGCCAAGGACAAAGGCACCGGCAAGGAGAACACGATCCGCATCCAGGAGGGCTCCGGCATCTCCAAGGAGGAGATCGACCGGATGGTCAAGGACGCCGAGGCGCACGCCGAGGAGGACCGTCAGCGCCGTGAGGAGGCCGACGTCCGCAACCAGGCCGAGTCGCTGGTGTATCAGACCGAGAAGTTCGTCAAGGAACAGCGCGAGGCCGAAGGTGGATCGAAGGTCGCCGAGGACACCTTGTCCAAGGTGGACGCTGCAATCGCCGAGGCGAAGACGGCGCTGGAAGGCACCGACATCGCCGCGATCAAGTCCGCGATGGAGAAGCTGGGTGTCGAATCGCAGGCGCTCGGCCAGGCCATCTACGAGGCCACCCAGGCCGAGCAGGCCGCCGGCGGCGGCGCTGACGCCGGTGCGGCCGGCCCGTCGCCCGACGACGTGGTCGACGCCGAGGTGGTCGAGGACGACTCCGACAAGGGTCAGGAGAACAAGTGACGGGAAACGATCCGCACGAGCCGGTGACCGTCACCGACAAACGGCGCATCGATCCGGTCACCGGTGCAGTGAGAGAAGCAGGCTCCGGGCCGGCCCCCAGCGGGCCGGCGCCGGGGGAGTTCGTCGGGGAGAGCCCGGAGGAGTCCGACAAGGCCTCCGAACTGCTGGCCGATCTGCAGCGTGTGCAGGCCGACTTCACCAACTATCGAAAGCGCGCCCTGCGCGACCAGCAGATGGCGAGTGACCGGGCCAAGGCGTCGGTCATCACGGCGCTGCTGCCGGTGCTCGACGATCTCGACCGCGCCCGCAGCCACGGTGACCTGGAATCGGGGCCGCTCAAGGCCGTTGCCGACAAGCTCGTCAACGTGCTCGAGGGCCTCGGCCTTGTGCCGTTCGGTGACGAGGGTGACGACTTCGACCCGGCACTGCACGAGGCGGTGCAGCACGAGGGCGAGGGCACCCACCCGATCGTCGGCACCGTGATGCGACGGGGTTACAAGGTCGGTGAGCAGGTAGTGCGCCATGCCCTGGTGGGCGTCGTCGACACGGTGCCCGATGCCCCCGGTGAGCAGGACACGACCGATAACCAGGGCGAGTCGGCACCCGAGGCCGCAGAATCAGACAACGTCTAGTGGAAGGTGAGGAGGTGACGCGGCATGGCCCAGCGCGAATGGGTCGAGAAGGACTTCTACAAGGAGCTCGGCGTCTCCTCTGATGCCAGCGCCAAGGACATCAAGGCGGCGTACCGCAAGCTGGCCTCCGAGCTGCACCCGGACAAGAACCCTTCCGGAGCCGAGCGGTTCAAGGCCGTCTCCGAGGCGTACAGCGTGCTGTCCGACGAGGCCAAGCGCAAGGAGTACGACGAGACCAGGCGGCTGTTCGCCAACGGTGGTTTCGGCCGTGGCCGATTCAGCGGCGGCGGTGGCGGTTTCGGCGGATTCGGTGGGGACGGCGCCGAGTTCAACCTGAACGATCTGTTCGATGCCGCCGGGCAGACCGGCGGCGCCAACATCGGTGATCTGTTCGGCGGCCTCTTCGGCCGCGGTGCGCAACAGCCGCGGGCCAGCCGGCCCCGTCGCGGCAACGACCTCGAGACCGAGACCGAGTTGTCGTTCCTCGAGGCCACCAAGGGCGTGGCGATGCCGCTTCGGCTGACCAGCCCGGCACCGTGTACGAATTGCCATGGCAGCGGCGCCCGCCCGGGCACCAGCCCGAAGGTCTGCCCGAACTGCAACGGGTCCGGGGTGATCAATCGCAATCAGGGCGCTTTCGGGTTCTCTGAGCCGTGCACCGAATGCCGGGGCAGTGGATCGATCATCGAGCACCCGTGCCAGGAGTGCAAAGGCACCGGGGTGACCACCCGCACCCGCACCATCAACGTGCGGATCCCGCCGGGTGTCGAGGACGGTCAGCGCATCCGGTTGGCCGGTCAGGGCGAGGCGGGGTTGCGTGGCGCGCCGTCCGGTGACCTGTACGTCACCGTGCATGTACGCCCCGACAAGGTGTTCGGCCGGGATGGTGACGATCTCACCGTCACCGTTCCGGTCGCCTTCCACGAGTTGGCGCTCGGCACAACGCTTTCCGTGCCGACATTGGAGGGCAAGGTCGGCGTGCGGGTGCCCAAGGGCACCTCCGACGGCCGGATCCTGCGGGTGCGCGGACGAGGCGTCCCCAAGCGTTCGGGCGGCCACGGTGACTTGCTGGTGACGGTGAAGGTGGCGGTGCCGCCGAAGTTGGAGGGCGAGGCGGCCGAGGCGCTGGAGGCCTACGCGAAGGCGGAGCGGGCCAGTGGCTTCGACCCGCGGGCCGGCTGGGCGGGTGCCTGATGAGCGCTTGCGCGAAGAAGCGAGGACCCTGATGAGCGCTTGCGCGAAGAAGCGAGGACCCTGATGAGCGCTTGCGCGAAGAAGCGAGGGTCCTGATGGCTGCCAGACGGTCCGGTGACGATGCGCGCACCTTCCTGATCTCGGTGGCCGCCGAACTGGCCGGCATGCACGCTCAGACGCTGCGCACGTATGACCGGCTGGGACTGGTCCGCCCGCAACGCACCTCGGGTGGCGGTAGGCGCTATTCGCAGAAGGACGTCGACCTGCTGCGCGAGGTGCAGCGACTGTCCCAGGACGAGGGCGTCAACCTCGCCGGCATCAAGCGCATTATCGAGCTGACCAATCAGGTCGACGCGCTGCAGGCACGGGTTCGCGAATTGACCCAGGAGGTGGAGGCGTTGCGGTCGCAGCCTCGCGCCAAGAGCACCGCCCTGGTGGTGTGGCAGCCGCGCAACAAGCGTTAGCTCACCCGGATCGAGAAGCGCGCCGTCTCCGGCGTTCCGGGCATCGCATACCGAAATCCGCCCCGCCGCAGTGAATCCGTCGGCGCGGTCATCGGCTCGATGCCGATGACGGCGTCATTGGCCGGCGCGAACAGTTGCGCTGCCGGATAACCCTTCTCATAGGTCACATCGATGCGTCGGCCACCGCCGGCGAGGGTGAACACCGCTCCTTCGGGCACCCGGTCGAAGCCGTCGTCGTACACCGTCGAGCCGAGTTGATTCGTCGAAGCCTCCCATTGCGATTGCTCACCGGTCGGAATGCCGTTGTCGTCGACCGGCAGATGGCGCATCGCCGGCGTCGTCAGCACCCAGTCCTCACGCGGCACACCCGGCAACGTCAGGTACGGGTGGTAGCCGAAGCACATGGGCACCGGAGCCGACGTCGTGGGTCGCACCGTCGTCGCGATCGTCAGCGTGCGGTCGGCGAGTGTCGCCGACTGGATCAGCAGATGGGGAAAGGGGAACACCGCCAGCAGCTGTGGTGCACCCGAGAAGTCGAGGACCGCCGTCAGAGTGTTGTCGGAGCGCTCGGTCACCAGCCAACCGGAATAGGCCGCCAGCACGCCGTGCATCGGCGCCCCGTGCGGGTCGGTGCGCACGCCCCCGCGGCCGGGTGTCAGGGTCACGACGGCGCCGTCGACCTCATAGCCGTTGCCGCTCAGTCGGTTCGCCCACGGGTAGAGGATCGGGATGCCCATGGTCTTGCCGTCCGCGATGTAGGCGTCCAGTCCGCGCCGTTGGCCAAGTAGCTCGTCGCCGCCGTCCGACAGCGACGTGCCGATCATGCCTGCCGACGGCGCGAAGGTCGCCGTCACCGACGAGGATGGATCCTGCAGCACGACGCGGTCAACCATGGTTACCCAAGCTACCGCCGATGGCGCACACACGGTTGTGCTGAGCTGGAATTTACAGCCCTCATTGCACTCTCGGCGTCAAGTAATGAGCTCTAGTCGTAGACGATCACCGCGCGACCGATGAAGTCGCCGCGGCCGAGGGCCTCGATGTGGTCGTTGACCTCCTCGAATCGGACCGGGGTGACCGAGTCCTTGATCTTGCCGGCCCCGGCGAGTGCCACCACTTCGGTGAGGTCGTTGTAGTTGCCCCAGAACGATCCGAAGAGGGAGTACTCGCGGCTGACCAACGGAAACAGCGAGATGTCCACCCGGTTGCCGACGAGCCCCACCGACGCGACGGCGCCCTCGGTCGCCAGCAGGGAGAAGGCCAATCGCATGCTCTCCTCGGCACCGGCACACTCGATGACTGCGTCGAGTTCGCGGCTCTCGGTCGCCTGCTCGAGCTCGTCGCGGATCTGGTCGTCGGACTTGCCGCGAATGTTGATCGTGTGGTCGGCGCCGTTCTGCGTTGCCAACGCTAGTTTCTCGTCGTTGCGGCCGAACGCGACCACGGTCGCACCTCCGCCCAGGAGCTTGGCGTACTGGACCCCGTAGGCGCCCAGACCGCCGATGCCCATCACCGCCAACGTCGTCCCCGGCGCCCGCGATCTCGTGCCCGGGCGTTGCCGGCAACGGCATGTCGGTGCCGAAGTAGCCGTCGATGAGCTGAAAGTCGGTGCGGCACATGCCTGCCCCGCCAACCTTCACCAGGACCTGATTCGGCTCGATGTCGGGGATCGGAATCTCTTCGAGCCGCAGGGGTTGCTGGTAACCGTGCATGCGTGCGGCCCGCATCTTGGCCATGGCTCTCCTCGACGGCCGGTGATCTCGGTCGAAGTGTAAAGAAACCGCGGTGGCGGCGCTCAGCTTGCCAGCGGATCGTGCTGGATCCGCTCGGCCGGCGCGCCTTTGGCGATCAGCGCGTCCCTGGTGGCGGTCACCATGTCCGGACCACCGCACACCAGGATCTGGCGATCACCCCAGTTGCCGTAACGCGTCACCACTTCAGCGAGCGTTCCGGTCTGCCGCACGTGCAGGCCGCGCGGCGGTTGGACGTCGGGATAGTCGGCCGCCCACGGCGGGTCGATGTTGTACTCCGACACCGGGGTGACCGACAGCCACGGGTTCTGCGACGCGATCTGCCAGAGCGTGTGCAGATCGTAGAGCTCGCACGGGTAGCGGCCACCGAAGAACAGGTGCACCCGTGGGTTCACCGCGAACCGGGTGAGGTCCATGATCAACGTCCGCAACGGCGCCAGGCCGGTGCTTCCAGCGACCATCAGCACGTCACCGCCGTCGCGGTCGACGTGCAGACCGCCGTGCGGGTTCGACAGCCGCCACCGGTCGCCCGCCCTGGTCTCGCCGACGATCGCCGGGCTGACCATTCCGCCGGTTACCGAGCGGATGTGGAACTCCACCGCGCCCTGGTCGTCGGCCGGAATCGACGGGCTCAGATATCGCCAGCGGCGGGGCCACTGCGGCACCTGAACCGTGACGTACTGACCGGGGTGGTAGACCAGCGGGTGGTCCAACTGCAGGCGGACCACCGACACGTCGCGGGTGGCGCGGATGTGCTCGATCACAGTGCCGTCGCAGAACGGCGGGCCCTGCTCGGCCTCGGCGGCGCCCCGCATCACCCCGACCATCAGGGCGACGGCGTCGTTGGTGGCCTCGGCGAGCTTGTCGTCCCAGCTGTCGGCGAGTTCGATGCGCAGCGAGTGGTACAGCGCATCCTGCATGCTGTCGTAATGCCGCTCTGTCACACCGTATTTGCGGTGGTCGCGACCGAGCTGGGCGAGGAAGGACACCGGCTCCTGCGCCCGCTGGGCCACCAACTCGCCCAACACGTAGGTGAGGGCGTGGGCGAACGCGGTGCGCTGGGCGGCCATGTCGGGCGGAAAGAGGTCGCGCACCGACGTGTCGATGGCGAACCATCGTGTGTAGAAGCGACGGATCACCTCGTCGGAGCCGAGCGCGGGATCGACCGCGTCGCGCAGCATGCGCAGCGCGCCACGGTCGTCGAGTCCCACGCCGCCCGAGTGTAAGTCAGGCGCTGATAACCCTGCGCCTGCCGAGGGCGGCCAGCACGACCAGCGCCGTTCCCAGGAGTGCCCAACACGTCAGCACCACCACCGAAGCCGTCGCGCCCGCTCCGTCGAAGAATGCCGCGGACCGCAGCAGCGTCGCGCCCGCACCCTGCGGCAGCAACTGGCCGAACTCGCCCCAGCCACTCGGCAGCAGCTCCGGCGCACCGGTCAGACCCGACAGCGGGTTGCCGATCAGCAGAGCGGTGGCCGCTCCGAGCGCCAGGCCGACGCGGCCGAACAGCGAGCCGAGGCCCAGCAGCGTCACGCCGGTGGCCAGGATGCCGAGCGTCAGTGCGCCGCTGACTCCCCAGAAGTTGGCGTCGATGGAGCCGAGTACCCAGCGCAGCAGCGACGCAATGGTCAGACCCGCCACTCCCGAGAAGACCACGACAGCGGTCAGTCGGGTCCAGACCTCGTGCTTGAGCACGAACAGCAGCGCGATGACCGGAAGCAGGCCGGCCAGCGTGATCGGCAGTGCCGAGGCGGCCAACCCGGCGCCGCGGGGATCCTCCGCGGTGGGCGGAGCCAGGTCTGCGGTACGCACCTGTGTGCCGGTCTGCTGGGCGATGCCGTTGCCGATCTGGGTGAGGATCCCCGCGACCATCGGGCTACCGCCGGTCGCGATCAACAGGGTGCGTCCCTCGGGGCCGAACGCGATTCCGCCGTAGACGTCGCGGTTGCGGATCGCGTCGCGCAGCGCCCCCTCGCCGGGGTAGTAGGTGAGCTCGAACGCGTCAGGGGCCTGCTTGTCCAGGATGGCTTCGATCTGGCCGCCGGCCGCCTGTGGACCGGCGGCGCCGATCGGCACGTCGCGCGGGGCGGTGTTGGCCGCGGGCAGGGCGAAGGCGAGCGCGACGATCGCGATGGCGACGGTGAGCACGATGACGATGCCGGTCGCGCGGATCGATGCGGGCGGTTCGTGGCGCGGTGAGGCGTTCTGGGCGGGCCGCGAAGCCGTGTCTGTGGTCATGAGCCGAACCTTTTCATCAGTTGTTGAATTACTGTATCGGCAGCGTAACGCCGCATCGGCATAATTTCAACAGCTATTGAAATGCTACTGTCGAGACATGCCGCCACCAGCGCAGACAGCCAAGCGCCGCGGGCGACGCCAAGGGGAACCGGTGTCGCGCGACGCGGTACTGGCGGCGGCGAAGAAGCGGTTCGCCACGGAGGGCTACGAGAAGACGACGCTGCGGGCCATCGCGCGCGACGCTCACGTCGACCCGTCGATGGTGCTCTACCTCTTCGGGTCGAAGGAAGATCTGTTCCGCGAGTCCCTTCGGCTGATCTTCGACCCGCAGGTGCTGGCGTCGGCGATGACGGGTGGAGGACATGGCGACGACCCGGATATCGGCACCCGCATGGTGCGCACGTACATGTCGATCTGGGAGTCGCCCGACACCGGGCCGACGATGGTCGCGATGCTGCAGTCGGCCACGTCGAACTCAGACGCCCACGACGCGTTTCGCAGCTTCATGCAGACCTATGTGCTTACCGCGGTGTCGGGGGTGCTCGGTGGCGACGAACAGGCCCGGTTGCGAGCGCTGCTGGCCGCGAGCCAACTCGTCGGCACCGCCGTGTTGCGCTACGTCATGAAGATCCCGCCGCTGGCCACCGTGTCGGGCGACGAGCTGGTGCGGCTGATCGCGCCGACCGTCACCCGGTATCTCACCGCCGACGCCGACGAGCTTCGCCTACCCCCGTCATAAGCCGTGAATTCCCTTGTACAGCACCAAAAGTCCGATCACGACGAGGATCACCGCCACCAGCGTGGCGTGCTGACGCTCCATCCACCCCTTGAGGCGCGTCAGCGGCCCGTCGAGCCGACCGCCCGACGCCGCGTAGCCCAGAACGGGAAGAGCCACCGTCGACCCCGCCACCGCGACGAACCAGACGACGCCCAACCACTCCTGTGCCGAGTCGGCCCCGGCCGTGCCGATCGCCAGCCCCGCGGCCGCACAGATGAACAGGACCTTCGGGTTGACGACGGTCAGCGCGAGGCCTGCGACCCCCGCGCGCGCCGGGGTCAGCTTGCCGAGTCCCTGCATCCAGCGCGGCATGTGCGCGGATTTGTGGCGCATCAGCCACCGGTAGGCGCCGAACACGATGAGCGCGGCGCCGACGATGATGCGCAACCAGGACGCCCAGCCCGGCGGCTTCTCCTCGCGTCCGCCTGCCAGGCTGGAGACCTGCAGGAAGACGATCGTGAGCACCGTCAGTCCGACCAGCCAGCCGGTCATGAACGCCAGGCCGGTCGGGCGCGGCCGGGGTGTGTGCAGCACCAGGACGGCCGGGATGATCGACAGCGGCGACAGCGCGACCACCAGAGCGAGCGGGATGAGTTCGGTCAGCACCTAGACAGCCTGTCCCGTTTCGTACCGGCACGCCTTCCACTGCGAACCTTCGCGCAGGAATTCGATGTCGAGCGTCTTGTCGTGATCGGCCGCCACGAACCGCACGTTGGCCAGCGCGTGAGACGGGGGCTCGCCGCGCACGCTTACCGAGTTGACCGTGATGCGGGTGGGGCCGTCTGCCGACCTGCTCTGGTACCAACCGGCCACGAAGGCGGGAGAGGTCAGCATGTCGGCGCACAGGTGCGCGGCGAACCCGTCGAAGTCCGCGCGGTTGTAGGAGACGTTCATTCCCTCGAGCGCCGCTCGGACCGCCTCCTCCTCGCCGCCGGCATTCGCCGGAACGGCCGGTCCCAAGGTGAGTAGAGCGACAGCGCCGCCGACGCCGAGACATCTGCGCATGGCCTCAGCGTGGGGCACGAACTCGCGATCACCCTTCCGACGCGCCGACAAGGGACCTTCGGCCCTCCCGCGGGGCTGACCTGCCCTATGGCGCCGGGTGGAAAAAAAGTTAAACTTGAGCGGAACAGACTCAACATTGACGACGTTGAACAACCCGAGAAGCATTTTCCCGTAGCACACGGGCCCTAGGAAAGTGAGGTGTCGTGGACTCGTTCAATCCGACGACCAAGACCCAGGCGGCGCTGACCTCGGCGCTGCAGGCGGCCACGTCAGCAGGCAATCCGCAGATCACGCCCGCCCACCTGCTGATGGCACTGCTGACCCAGAACGATGGCATTGCAGCACCCCTGCTGGAGGCCGTCGGCGTCGAACCCGCGACCGTTCGCACCGAGACCCAGCGTCTCCTCGACCGGCTGCCCAGCGCCAGCGGCGCCAGCGCGCAGCCGCAGTTGTCGCGCGAATCGCTGGCCGCGATCACTGCTGCCCAGCACTTGGCCACCGAGATGGACGACGAGTACGTCTCGACCGAGCACCTGCTGGTCGGCCTCGCCGGAGGTATGGGTCGTTCCGCAAGCTCCACTCCCGCCGGTGACACCGACGTCGCCAAATTGCTGACCGGTCACGGCGCGTCTCCGCAGGCGTTGCGCGAGGCGTTCGCCAATGTGCGCGGCAGTGCCAGGGTGACCAGCCCCGACCCCGAGGGGAGCTATCAGGCTCTGGAGAAGTATTCCACCGACCTGACCGCCCGCGCGAAGGAGGGCAAGCTCGACCCGGTCATCGGCCGCGACAACGAGATCCGCCGCGTCGTGCAGGTGCTGAGCCGTCGCACCAAGAACAACCCGGTGCTGATCGGCGAGCCCGGTGTCGGCAAGACCGCGATCGTCGAGGGTCTGGCCCAGCGCATCATCGCAGGCGACGTGCCGGAGAGCCTGCGCGACAAGACCGTCATCTCGCTGGACCTCGGTTCGATGGTCGCGGGCAGCAAGTACCGCGGCGAGTTCGAGGAACGCCTAAAGGCCGTCCTCGACGACATCAAGAACTCCGCGGGCCAGATCATCACGTTCATCGACGAGCTGCACACCATCGTCGGCGCCGGCGCGACGGGCGAGTCGTCGATGGACGCGGGCAACATGATCAAGCCGATGCTGGCGCGCGGCGAGCTGCGGTTGGTCGGCGCCACGACGCTCGACGAGTACCGCAAGTACATCGAGAAGGACGCCGCGCTGGAGCGCCGCTTCCAGCAGGTGTTCGTCGGGGAGCCTTCGGTCGAGGACACCGTCGGCATCCTGCGCGGCCTCAAGGACCGTTACGAGGTCCACCACGGCGTGCGCATCACCGACTCCGCGCTTGTCGCCGCGGCCACGCTGTCGGACCGCTACATCACGTCGCGCTTCCTGCCCGACAAGGCCATCGACCTGGTCGACGAGGCCGCCTCGCGCCTGCGCATGGAGATCGACTCGCGGCCCGTCGAGATCGACGAGGTCGAGCGTGTCGTGCGGCGCCTCGAGATCGAGGAGATGGCGCTGACCAAAGAAGAGGACGAGGCGTCGAAGGAGCGGCTGGAGAAGCTGCGCGCCGAGTTGGCCGACAAGAAGGAACAGCTGGCCGAGCTGACCACCCGCTGGCAGAACGAGAAGAGCGCGATCGACGTGGTCCGCGAGCTCAAGGAGCAGCTCGACACCTTGCGCGGCGAGGCCGACCGGGCCGAACGCGACGGTGACCTGGGCAAGGCCGCCGAACTGCGCTACGGCCGCATCCCCGAACTCGAGAAGAAGCTCGACGCCGCGGTGCCGCAGGCTGAAGCCCGCGACGACGTGATGCTCAAGGAGGAGGTCGGGCCCGACGACATCGCCGACGTGGTGTCGGCGTGGACCGGGATCCCGGCGGGCCGGATGCTCGAAGGCGAGACCGCCAAGCTGCTGCGCATGGAAGACGAGCTGGGCAAGCGCGTCGTCGGGCAACGCAAGGCCGTCGTCGCCGTCTCGGATGCCGTGCGCCGCAGCCGTGCCGGCGTCGCCGACCCGAACCGGCCGACGGGGTCGTTCATGTTCCTCGGCCCGACCGGCGTCGGCAAGACCGAGCTGGCGAAGGCGTTGGCGGAGTTTCTCTTCGACGACGAGCGCGCCATGGTCCGCATCGACATGAGCGAGTACGGCGAGAAGCACTCGGTGGCCCGCCTGGTCGGCGCGCCTCCCGGCTATGTCGGTTACGACCAGGGCGGCCAGCTGACCGAGGCGGTGCGTCGGCGGCCCTACACGGTGATCCTGTTCGACGAGATCGAGAAGGCCCACCCGGACGTGTTCGACGTGCTGCTGCAGGTGCTCGACGAGGGCCGGCTGACCGACGGCCAGGGCCGCACCGTCGACTTCCGCAACACCATCCTGGTGCTGACGTCCAACCTGGGTTCGGGCGGCACCGAGGAGCAGGTGATGGCCGCGGTGCGCTCGGCGTTCAAGCCGGAGTTCATCAACCGGCTCGACGACGTGATCATCTTCCACGGGCTCGAGCCCGGGGAGCTGGTGTCGATCGTCGACATCCAGCTGCAGCAGCTGGCCAAGCGGCTCGAGCAGCGCAGGCTCACCCTGGAGGTGTCGCTGCCCGCCAAGCAGTGGCTGGCCCAGCGCGGTTTCGACCCGATGTACGGCGCCCGCCCGCTGCGCCGGCTCATCCAGCAGGCCATCGGCGACCAGCTCGCCAAGATGCTGCTGGCCGGCGAGGTGCACGACGGCGACGTCGTGCCGGTCAACGTCAGCCCCGACGGCGAGTCGCTGGTCCTGGGCTGATTCGCCCGGGAGACGGGGTTGTGACCAACTTGAGTTCGGGATAACGAGGCCCGGGCACGTAAGCTAGGCGCAATGGTTCCGCTTTGGTTCACGCTGTCCGCGCTCTGTTTCGTGGGTGCGGCCGTGCTGCTGTACGTCGACATCGACCGTCGGCGTGGGCTGGGCAGGCGGCGGAAGTCCTGGGCGAAGTCGCACGGCTTCGACTACGAGAACGAGTCGCACGACATCCTCAAGCGCTGGAAGCGCGGCGTGATGTCGACCGTCGGTGACGTGACGGCCCGCAACGTCGTGCTCGGCCAGATCCGCGGCGAGGCGGTGTTCATCTTCGACCTCGATGACGTCGCGACGGTCATCGCGCTGCACCGCAAGGTCGGCACCAACGTCGTCGTGGACCTGCGGCTCAAGGGCATCAAAGAGCCGCGGGAAAGCGACATCTGGCTGCTCGGCGCGATCGGTCCGCGCATGGTCTACTCCACCAACCTCGACGCCGCCCGCCGCGCCTGCGACCGGCGCATGGTGACGTTCGCGCACACCGCGCCGGACTGCGCCGAGATCATGTGGAACGAGGAGCACTGGACGCTGGTCTCCATGCCCGTCACCAGCACCAGGGCGCAGTGGGACGAGGGCCTGCGCACCGTACGCCAGTTCAACGACCTGCTGCGGGTGCTGCCGCCGACACCGCAGGCGATGGCCGGCCAGAGCGGTCAGTCGGCGTTGTCGCGGCGCAGCGGTTCGCCGAGTCGGCCGCTGACCCCCGGTCCCGGTCGTTCCGAGCAGCCGTCCGGCCGCGCCGATGCGCCGCCGCGCCCCGAGGCCGGTCGCTTCGGCCAGCAGCCACCCGCTCGTTCCGAGGGTGTCCGGCGAGCCCCGCCCCCGCCTGCCCGAAACGGGAGACAGTCGCCGCACTATCAGCGGTAAGTACGCTCGTACGCATGTCTCGCCCTGTCGCACTGATCACTGGTCCGACCTCCGGCATCGGCGCGGGCTTCGCCCGCAGGTTCGCGATCGACGGCTACGACCTGGTGCTCGTCGCCCGTGACGTGGGCAGGCTGGAGCGCCTGGCCGCCGAGCTGCACGACGAGGCGGGTGCGAAGGTCGAGGTGCTGACAGCGGATCTGGCGCAGGCCGACGACCGCGCGAAGGTGGCCGACCGGCTCGCCCAGGGCGTGCGGGTGCTGGTCAACAACGCCGGGTTCGGCACGTCGGGTGAATTCTGGACGGCCGACTACTCGCTGCTGCAGTCCCAGCTGGATGTCAACGTCACCGCGGTCATGCAGCTGACGCACGCCGCGCTGCCCGCGATGCTGGCTGCCGCAGAGGGCACGGTGATCAACGTGGCCAGTGTCGCGGGGCTGCTGCCGGGACGTGGGTCGACATACTCGGCCTCCAAGGCGTGGGTGATCGCCTTCTCCGAGGGACTGGCAAACGGGCTCGGCGGCACCGGTGTCGGCGTGTACGCAGTGTGCCCGGGGTTCGTGCGCACCGAGTTCCACGAACGCGCAGGCATCGACATGTCGGGCACACCGTCGTGGCTCTACCTCGAGGTCGACGACGTGGTGCGCGACACCATGGCGCACGTCGGGAACGGCCGCAGAAAAGGCGGAGTGGTGATCGTGCCGGGCCTGCAGTACAAGGCGCTGACCACGGGCGGTCGCGTGGTGCCGCGGGGCCTGGTGCGCGCCGTGACGAAAGTGGTCGGCAAGGGTCGGGGCAGAACCTAGGTGCGTGCACTGGCCTCGGCGCTCGCGGCGGCGCTCCTCGTCGCGGCTTCGGGCTGCAGCGGTGACGACGGTTCGGCGTCGCACTACGGGGCGCAGACGGCGACGATCGGTGAGTCGCTGGCCGTGCTCGGCTGGAACATGTCGGTGACCGACATGCGATTCGACGGCGAGTACGTCCTGTTCGACGTCGACGCCTCCCCCTCCGATCCCGACGCGCCCCGCGTCGACCCGAACGACATCCGCTTCGGTCTCTACGGCACCCTGTCGCACCCGATCGAGGCCAAGGCGATCGGCAGCTGCGGCGACCTGACCGACCTCGAGCTGCAACCCTTGTCGGTGCAGGGGGAACGGCTCGCCGGAACCGTGTGCATCGGCCCGCAACGGGACCAGGCGCCGGTGCGGGGGGTGTACGTGTACTCCCCGAAGGACCGGATCCCGGCCACCACGACGGCGTACCCCGCGGCGTTCCCGGTCGGGCTGCCGCAGACCAAGGACAACGACACCGGGCTGACGTTGCAGACGACCAGTGTCGACGCGTTCCGCGGGAACGGCGCCATGCTCGACCCGGCCGCGCTCGGCGATCCCGGCGCGTTCACCGGCCAGGGCTACATGCTGCTGGGTCTGCAGATCGACGGCCTGGCAACGCAATACCGCGATGTCGCGGAGCAGCGCGGCGGCCCGGCCATGGTGATCGTGACGCCGACGTTGCCTGCGCCGGGACTCAGCCACGCCTGCGATGTCTACGGCTCGTCGGTGCTGGTGCTGCCCGACAGCTCCCGCGACTCCGTGCAGCTTCGTGTTTCGCTGTGCACCCAGGGTGAGATCAACGCTGCGCTGCTGTACCCCACCGTCACGGTGGCAGGCACGCATGCCGGCCTGTGGACGCAGGATGAGTGATGCGGGACCGACCGAATGGGGCGAGAGCCCCGGGGTCGGACCATGGGCCGGCCCGCCGCCCGACGACCCCCGCTACGACCCCGAGCTGCTGCGGACCGGTGATACCCGCAATGTCGTTGACCCGTACCGCTATTGGACCCGAGAGGCGATCGTCGCCGACATCGACCGGCGCAGACACCCGCTGCACGTCGCGATCGAGAACTTCGGCAACGACGCCAACATCGGCGCAGTGGTGCGCACGGCCAACGCGTTCGCCGTCGACACCGTGCACATTGTGGGCAGGCGGCGCTGGAACCGTCGCGGCGCCATGGTCACCGACCGCTATCAGCGGCTGCGCCACCACGACAACACCGAAGACCTGCTCGGCTTCGCGGTCGCAGCAGGGTTGACCGTCGTGGCCGTCGACAACCTGCCCGGTGCGGCACGCCTCGAACACGCCGAGCTGCCCGAGCGCTGCCTGATGGTCTTCGGACAGGAGGGTCCGGGCATCACCGAGGCCGCCAGGACCGGTGCGGCACTGACCGTGTCGATCGCGCAATTCGGCTCCACCCGCAGCATCAATGCCGGCGTCGCAGCGGGCATCGCGATGCACGTGTGGATCACCCAACACGCCGACCTCGACCTCGCCTGGTAGGGCAGGATCGACAGCATGGATCAGCTCTGGGCCAACCGGGCGGGCACGGCAGAAGCCGCGGTCACGGCGCGCCATCTGAAACGCCTGTGGGGACTGCCCGGCACGCAGCTCGGTGTCGTGGCGTGGCCGGCGGCACGCACGCACCGAATGTTCGGCACCTGGCACTACTGGTGGCAAGCTCACCTGCTCGACAACCTCGTCGACGCGCACGTCCGCGACCCGCAACCCGAGCGCCTGCAGCGCATCGCCCGTCAGATCCGGGCACATCGGCTGCGCAACAACCTGTCCTGGGTCAACGACTACTACGACGACATGGCCTGGCTGGCGCTCGCGCTCGAGCGCGCGAACAGGCTCGCAGGCGTCGACAAGCCCAAAGCGATGGACAAGCTGTCCGAGCAGTTGCTCAAGGCCTGGGTGCCCGAGGACGGCGGCGGCATCCCGTGGCGCAAACAGGACCAGTTCTTCAACGCACCGGCCAACGGCCCGGCCGCGATCTTCCTGGCCCGCTTCGACCGGCTGCGCCGGGCCCAGCAGATGTCGGACTGGATCGACGAGACGCTCGTCGACCCCGACACCCATCTGGTGTTCGACGGGATCAGGGGCGGCTCGCTGGTGCGCGCGCAGTACACCTACTGCCAGGGCGTGGTGCTGGGCCTGGAAACCGAACTCGCCGCCCGCACCGACGACGACGACCACGCGCCGCGTGTGCACCGCCTCGTCGCCGCGGTGGCCGCACACATGGCGCCCGACGGTGTCATCAGGGGTGCCGGCGGCGGTGACGGTGGGCTGTTCAACGGCATCCTGGCGCGCTACCTCGCCCTCGTTGCGACCACGCTGCCCCAGCATGGCCCCGACGACGCCGAGGCTCGCGACATCGCCCGCTCGCTGGTGCTGTCGTCGGCGCAGGCCGCTTGGGACAACCGTCAGACCGTCGACGGATTGCCGCTGTTCGGCGCGTTCTGGGATCGCACCGCCGAGATCCCGACCGCCGCAGGCGTGCAAGCCGAATCCGTCGACGGCGCCGTCAACACCTCCGAGGTGCCCGAGCGGGATCTGTCGGTGCAGCTGTCGGGATGGATGCTGATGGAAGCAGCGCATAGCGTCAGTAGCGCCGACCAACGGTGAGCACGTCGTCGACACCGCGGATCACCCGCCTGGTGCCCGCACGCTTCAGCCGCGACGCCAAGGCGGCCAGAACCGGGGAGAACAGCGCGGCCGCGCTGCTGCTGGCGGCCACGGTCGTCGCGCTGCTGTGGGCGAATTCACCGTGGGCCGAGAGCTATTGGACGCTGTTGGACACCCACGTCGGCTTCACCTTCGCCGAACACCGCTTCGAGTTGACGGTCAAGCATCTCGTCAACGACGGGCTGATGACGTTCTTCTTCTTCATCGTCGGCCTGGAGGTCACCCGTGAGTTCGCCATCGGCGAGCTCACCGACCGGGCGAGGGCGTCGGTGCCCGTGGTGGCCGCGCTCGCCGGGTTGGTGGTGCCCGCCGCGGTCTTTCTGCTGCTGAACCCGTCGGGCGAGAACGCCGAAGCGTGGGGCGTGGTGATCAGCACCGATACCGCGTTCCTGATCGGCGCGTTGGCGATCATCAGGCCCAAGTTCCCGGCCCGGGTGCGCATCTTCCTGTTGACCCTGGCCGTGGTCGACGACGTCAGCGCGCTTCTCGTCATCGCCGTCTTCTACTCCGACCGCATCGACGTTGCGCCGCTTGTGGTTTCGGCGCTGCTCATCGGTGCAATCGCCCTGGTGCGGTTCCTGCCCGCGGCTCGCGGACCCGCCTACGCGGCGCTCGGTGTCGCGCTGTGGGTGGCGCTGTTCATGGCAGGCGTTCACCCGACGCTGGCCGGTGTCGCCGTCGCCCTGCTGATCCCGGTGTTCTCCCCCGAACGACAACCGGTCGAAGAGGTCGTCACGCGCATCCAAGCTTTCCGGCAATCGCCGAACTCGCGCTACGCCCGCGAGGTGACCCGCGGCCTGCGCGACTCCATCTCCATCAACGAGCGGCTGCAGACCGACGTCGGCCCGTACGTGTCGTTCGTCGTCCTGCCGCTGTTCGCCCTGGTCAACGCCGGTGTGACGCTCGACGCCCAGATCGTCGGTGCTGCGCTGCGCTCACCTCTGACGTGGGGCATCGTCGCCGGCCTGGTGATCGGCAAGTTCACCGGGATCACCGCCGCGACCTGGCTGATGCGACGGACCGGCCTGGGCATGCTGGCGCCCGGACTGACGTTGCGGCGGGTCGCAGGCGGTGCGGCACTGTCCGGGATCGGCTTCACCATCTCGCTGTTCATCGTCGACATTGCGGTCGACGACCCCGTGCGCAGGGAACAGGCGATCATCGGCGTGCTCATCGCGTCGGTGGTCGCCTTCTTCGCCGGCTGGGCGATCTTCCGAATCACCGATTGGCTCAGCCCGCCGGACCCGGTCGGCCTGAAGCTTCTCCGGCCGGTCGACCCGGACCGCGATCACATCAGGGGCGACCCCGACGCCCCGCTGACACTGGTCGAGTACGGCGACTTCGAATGCCCGTTCTGCAGCCGGGCCACCGGCGCGATCGACGAGGTGCGTGAACACTTCGGCGGGCGGCTGCGCTACGTGTGGCGGCACCTGCCGCTGGAGCGGGCGCATCCCCGTGCGTTCGACGCCGCACGCGCCAGCGAGGGGGCCGCGGCCCAGGGCAGGTTCTGGGAGATGGCCCGCCAGCTGTTCAGCCACCAGGATGACCTGGAGTGGTCCGACATGTACCGCTATGCGGTGGCGGCAGGCGTCGACATCGAGCGGTTCGACCAGGATGTGCGGGTGCACGCCTCCGATGGGCTGCACCGCGTGCAGGACGACGCCCAGGACGCCGAGCTGATGGATCTGAACTCGACGCCGACGTTCTTCGTCAACGGCAAGCGGCACAAGGGACCGTGGGACGCCGCCAGCCTGATTCGGGCGCTGGAGGCCTGACTAGGCCTGCTCGCCCGCGTCGATCGGCGGCGCCGGAATGCCTGCGCGCCGGGCCGCCCGGCGCCGCTTGTACCACTCGATGAGCATCGGCAGCACCGAGAGCACCACGATTCCGATGACAATGGGCTCGAGCAGCCTCTGCACCATCTCGAAGCGGCCGAGCCAGTAGCCGAGCAGCACCAGCCCGACGCCCCAGACCACGGCGCCGATGATGTTGAACAACGCGAACACGGGGTAGGTCATGCGGGCGGCGCCTGCGGTGAGCGGCGCCAGCGTACGCACGATCGGCACGAACCGGGCGATGACGATCGCGAACGGGCCACGCTGCTCGAAGAACAGGTGCGCCTCGTCGAGATACTTCTGCTTCAGGATGCGGGCATTGGGCTTGAACATCGCGGTGCCGAGGTTGCGACCGATCCAATACCCCACCTGACCGCCCAGGATCGCGGCGATCGGGATGAAGACCAGCAGTTGCCAAAGCTGGAAGTTGATGACCTCGCCGCCGCCTTCGGCCAGCGCCGCCGTCCCCGCGGCCAGCATGCCCGCGACGAACAGAAGGGAGTCGCCGGGCAGCACCGGGAACAGGACGCCCGACTCGACGAAGACGACCACCAGCAGGCCCACCAGCGCCCAGGCGCCGAAGTATCCGAGCAGGACCATCGGGTCGAGGAAGTCGGGCATCAGCGCAAGCTGATCGGTTGCGGCCAAGGACATGGTCGTCACAACGCCCAAAGATACCGGTCGGCTCCATCGAAACCGGAAACGTCGACGTGAGGCGGTCGCGCGCCGACGCCGATACCCTCACAGAATGCCCACTCACAAGGCCGTTCTGGTCGAATCCGCAGGCGCCCCGCTCGCGCTCACCGACGTCGAGACCGTCCCTCCGCCCGCCGGTCATGTCCGGATCAAGGTCGTGGCCTGTGGTGTGTGCGGGACCGATCACGGTGTCGTCAACGGTGGCTTTCCGGGCATGACGTGGCCCGTGACACCCGG
Source organism: Mycobacterium sp. IDR2000157661 (assembly GCF_022317005.1). NCBI lineage: Bacteria > Bacillati > Actinomycetota > Actinomycetes > Mycobacteriales > Mycobacteriaceae > Mycobacterium > Mycobacterium sp. IDR2000157661. The sequence continues at coordinate 1,188,004 of NZ_CP081006.1, read as the reverse complement.
GCACGAGATCGCGGGCACCGTCGACGAGGTCGGCGCGGGTGTCGAAGGCTTCTCGGTCGGCGACCGCGTGGCGGTCGGGTGGTTCGGCGGCATCTGCAATCGCTGCGTGCCGTGCCGCAAGGGCAAGTTCATGCAGTGCGTCGAGTTCCAGGTGCCGAGCTTGGCCTATCCGGGTGGGTACGCCGAGTCCGCCACCGCCCCGGCGACCGCGTTGGCCCGCATTCCTGACGGGTTGTCGTTCACCGAGGCCGCGCCCATGGGTTGCGCAGGCGTCACGACGTTCAATGCGCTGCGCAGGACCAGGGCCGTGGCCGGTGACCTGGTCGCCGTCCTGGGAATCGGCGGCCTCGGAAACCTCGGTGTGCAGTGGGCCCCGGCGATGGGATTCGAAACGGTCGCGATCGCCCGCGGCGCCGACAAGGCCGACGACGCCCGCGCCCTGGGAGCGCACCATTACATCGACTCGCGCGCCGAGGACGTTGCGGCCGCACTGCAGGGCCTCGGCGGTGCGGCAGCGGTGCTCGCGACGGCGGCGAACTCGCAGGCGATGGCCGACACCGTCGGCGGCCTCGGTCCGGAGGGCGAGCTCGTGATCGTCGGGGTCAGCGCCGACCCGCTGCCCATCAGCCCCGTGGATCTGATCCTGGCCGGCCGCAGCATCAGCGGGCATCCGTCGGGGACCGCTCGCGATGTCGAGGAGACCATGCACTTCGCGCTGCAGACGGGAGTGCGGGCCCGGGTCGAGGAGATGCCACTGGCCGATTTCGCCGAGGCCTACGCGGCCATGGCGGAGGGCCGGGCGCGCTACCGCATGGTACTGACGATGTGAACACGGTCGATTGCTGCGATACTCGTCGAAACCACAGTCGCGGGAAGGACCGCTCATGCCGATCGCCACGCCCGAGGTGTACGCGGAGATGCTGAGCCGGGCCAAGCAGCACTCGTTCGCGTTCCCGGCCATCAACTGCACGTCGTCGGAGAGCATCAACGCGGCGATCAAGGGATTCGCCGACGCCGGTAGCGACGGCATCATCCAATTCTCAACGGGCGGAGCGGAATTCGCTTCCGGATTGGGAGTCAAGGACATGGTGACCGGCGCGGTCGCGCTGGCCGAGTTCGCGCACGTGATAGCCGAGAGATACCCGATCACCGTCGCGTTGCACACCGACCACTGTCCCAAGGACAAACTGGACGGCTATGTCCGGCCGCTGCTGGCGATCTCGCAGCAGCGTGTCGCCGGCGGCGATCACCCGCTGTTCCAGTCGCACATGTGGGACGGGTCGGCGGTGCCGCTCGACGAGAACCTCGACATCGCCCGCGAACTGCTCAAGGAAGCGGCGGCCGCGAAGATAGTGCTGGAGATAGAGATCGGTGTGGTCGGCGGTGAAGAGGACGGCGTGGCACACGAGATAAACGACAAGCTCTACACCACGCCGGAGGACTTCGAGAAGACCGTCGAGGCGCTCGGCGCCGGCGAGCACGGCAGGTACCTGCTGGCCGCGACATTCGGCAACGTGCACGGGGTGTACAAGCCGGGCAACGTCAAACTGCGGCCCGACATCCTCGCCGAGGGACAGAAGGTCGCTGCCGCCAAACTCGGATTGCCGACGGACGCACAGCCTTTCGACTTCGTCTTCCATGGCGGGTCGGGCTCGTTGAAGTCCGAGATCGAAGACTCGTTGCGGTACGGCGTGGTGAAGATGAACGTCGACACCGATACCCAGTACGCGTTCACCCGCCCGATCGCCGGGCATATGTTCACCAACTACGAGGGCGTGCTCAAGGTCGACGGCGAGGTCGGCGACAAGAAGGCCTACGACCCGCGCAGCTACCTGAAGAAGGCGGAGGCGTCGATGAGCGAGCGCGTCGTCGAGGCGTGCCGCGACCTGCACAGTGCGGGCCGCAGCGTGTCCTCGGGCTGACTACTGCGGAGCCTGGCAGATCTTCCAACTGTCGTCGCGGAACTGCAGGTCGAAGCTGCGTGTCGACCGGGTCTGCGGCGCATACGCCATGAAGCTCGTGACGTTGGCCTCGGCGTGGTCGCCGTTGATGATCACCTGGTCGATGCTGGCTACCACCGGGTACTGCTTGGCCGCGGCCACCCGGTCATGGGTCTCGGCCCAGGTGCGGTCGTCGTATCGCACGTAGCTGTCCCGGGTCGCGCCGCAGGTGATGCTGCGCAGCCTGGCGAGGTCACCGCTTTGGATGGCGGCGTCGAATTCCTCGATGGTGGCGCGCACCATGTCCTCCTGCGACACCTTCGGACCCGAGTCGCGTGTCAGCAGGATGGTGCCCAGCACCGCGATCGCCACCAGGGCGGCGATGACCAGCACCAGCGCCACCACCCACCCCCAGCTGCGCCGTTGCTGCGGCGGCCCGGGCGCTTCGCCCCGCGGCGGGATCATCTGCGGGGCGACGCTTCTGGCCTGGCCGGAGTCCGGCGAGGTCGTGAACACCTCGGTGGCAGGCTCGGCGGGCGTGTCCATCCGCTGCGTCGTGCCCGCGTCGAAGTTCGACGGCGCGGTGAACCGCCGCTCGGCCGGTGCCTCGGTCGCCGAGTCCTGGGTGGGCCTGGGCGCGGGCGCCATGATCTCGGTGGCCGGTTCGTGCTCGGGGTCCGGCTCGATGACCTCGGTGACAGGGTCGGGATCATGCGGTGCGTCGGCGTGCTCCGAGGTCGGCGAGGCCGCGGCCTCACTGGCCTCGGAACCACCGGCCTCGTCGGCAGCCTCGGTGTCCGAGACGTCTTCTGGCTGGTCAGGCCCTGATGGGTGCGACATGCCTGCTGCGGTCCTCCCTTACGACGCTACGGGCGGAAGCTTAGTCATGACCCGTACGGGCAGAATGGGGGCATGACACGGATGGGTGACCTACTCGGGCCGGAGCCGGTACTGCTGCCCGGTGACCCCGCTGCCGAGGCGGAGCTGGCCGCCGGCGAGAAACCGGCCATCGTGGCCGCCGCGCATCCCTCGGCGTCGGTGGCATGGGCCGAGCTCGCCGAGCAGGCGCTGGCCGAAGACCGGGCCGTCACGGCGTATGCCTATGCCCGCACCGGCTACCACCGCGGGCTCGATCAGTTGCGTCGCAACGGCTGGAAGGGTTTCGGGCCGGTGCCGTTCAGCCACGAACCCAACCGCGGGTTCCTGCGTTGCGTGGCCGCGCTGGCCCGCGCGGCTGATGCGATCGGCGAGGTCGACGAGACTCAGCGCTGCCTCGACCTGCTCGACGACTGCGACCCGACCGCGCGCGCCGAACTCGGCCTGCCGTAGTCACTCGGCATCGCACTTGCAGTCGGCGGCGCCGTCGGGCGGCTCCACCTGAACGGTCGCGTGGTCCAGCCCGCGGGCGGAGAGCACGGCACGCGCGTCGTCGAGTACCTCGGCGGATTCGCGCCTGCTGGTCAGATGCGCGGTCACCATGTCCTTGCCGGGCACCAGCGTCCAGACGTGCAGGTCGTGCACCTCGGTCACGCCGTCCACCGCACACAGCGCGGTGCGCAACTCCTCGACGTCGATGTGGGCGGGCGAGGACTCCGACAGGATTCGCAGCGCCGCCCTGGCCAGTGCGATCGCCCGCGGCAGCACCCACAGTGCCACCAGGACCGCGACCACGACGTCGGCATACGGCCAGCCGGTCGTGACGGTGACGATGCCGGCGATCAGCACGCCGATGCTGCCCACGGTGTCGGCCAGCACCTCCATGTAGGCGCCCTTGACGGCCAGGCTGCTCTGCGAGTGCGACCGCAGCAGCAGCACGACGACGGCGTTGGCCAGCAATCCGGCCAAGGCGACCACGATGAGCGGCACCCCCGGGACCTCCGGGGCGTCGCCCAACCGCTCGAACGCCTCCCTGAGGATGAACACGGCGACGCCCAGCAGAAGCACGGCGTTGGCGACGGCGGTGAACACCTCGGCGCGGTGCCAGCCGTAGGTGCGGGCCGGCGACGCGCTGCCGCGGCGGGCCAGCAGGACCGCGGTCAGGCCCATGAACATGGCCACCAGGTCGGTGAGCATGTGTCCGGCGTCGGCGAGCAGGGCGATCGAGTTGATCAGCAGCGCGGTGACCAGTTCGAGGACGAAGAAGCCGGTGAGGATCGCGGCGGCGATCACCATCCGGCTCACGCGGGTGTCGGGGCTGCTGTGGTCGTGGCCGGCACCCATGTCTGCAATCTATGCGGAAGCACGCATATGTCGCAAGACGCTCAGAACCAGGCGGACCAGAACCGGGTCAGGTCGGCGCCGGTGCCGACGAGCCAACGAGGCACGCCGGAGAAGTCGAAGAACCACAGCACCACACCCCAGAACCACTGATTGAGCTGCGGTGTGAACAACAACAGCAGCAGCACCAGCAGCCCCCACGGCTTGACCGGCGCGAGGCTGCGCTGGGTCTGCGGGCTCAGGTGCGGCTCGAGCGCGCCGTATCCGTCGAGTCCCGGCACCGGCAGCATGTTGAGCACGAAGGCCGTCACCTGGAGGAAACCGAGAAACGCCACGCCGGCCCAGAACACGCTGTGCGACGGGTCGTAGAGCAGGTTGACCAGCACCAACAGCAGCCCGGCCAACACCAGGTTGACCGCCGGTCCGGACAGGCTGACCAGGCTGCGCTGCCGCTTGGTCATCGCGGCCGTGCGTACGTAGACCGCACCGCCCGGCAGGCCGATGCCGCCGATCGCGATGACGAGCACGGGTAGCCCGATCGACAGCAGCGGGTTGGAGTACTTGAACGGGTTGAGCGTCAGATAGCCGCGCACCTCGACATCGCGGTCACCGAACCGCCAGGCGCTGTAGGCGTGGGCGAACTCGTGTACGCACAGCGACACGAGCCAGCCCGCGATCACGAACGTGAACACCCCGACGTACGCCCAGGGGCCGCCCTCGCTGGTATGCAGCCAGGCCACCGCCCCACCAGCGGCGGTGACGGCGACGATGACCAGGAAAACCGGGCTCGGCCGCACCGACTGATGCAACGGGTGAACACTCACGCGTCGACGCTACCGGCTGTGAGATGGTCGGGTGATCTTCAGGCCCGCCGACCGACCCGCAACCACCCCTCGGTGTGCCGATAGAACGTCGAGCGCCTGACCTGTCGCGGCGCGCCCACCCCGTCGCGCACCACCGTGGCTCCGGTGGTGCCCAGTTGTGCGGCGCGGCCGGTGACCCAGCGCCTTGGCCGCCTGCCGAGCACGGCGGCGCGTAGCCCCGGCATGCCCGCCGTCGGCTCGATCCGCACGCCGGTGACGTCGCCGTCGAACAGCACGGTGTCGTCGACGACGGCCTCGCCGTGCAGCGCCGGTGACTCCGGGGTGCCGCGCCACTCGGCCGCGCCGGTGATGACGGTGCCGGTGTCGTCGCGGATCAGCGGCACCCGGTTCGCCGGCGCCCGCAGGGCTGATCTCGCGTGCCAGCGGCGGCGTACGTGCGCCACTTCCACGTCGAGCCGGTCGGTGCGCATCAACCTCGTCAGCACGGTGGCCAGGTCGGCGTCGGAGCCCACCACGACCAGCCGTCGACACGGCGCGTCGGGGGAGTCGACGACGGGAAGCCCGCGCAGCGCACGTGGCGGCCGGTGGCCGGCGAACGGCAACACCACGACGTCGGCGGTGCTCATGCCTGCTCCTCGCATAGGGCTGGGATAAGGTAGCTCACCGGCTGCACAGTGTTGGTGCAACAGTAGCGGGGAGCTAAGGACCGAGCCATGCCGGCAATCGTGCTCATCGGCGCCCAATGGGGCGACGAGGGCAAAGGAAAAGCCACCGACCTTCTCGGTGGACGCGTCCAGTGGGTGGTGCGGTACCAGGGCGGCAACAACGCCGGCCACACCGTGGTGCTGCCGACGGGGGAGAACTTCGCACTGCACCTGATCCCGTCCGGGATCCTCACGCCAGGCGTCACCAACGTCATCGGCAACGGGGTGGTGGTGGACCCCGGGGTGCTGCTCACCGAGCTGCGCGGGCTCGAGGACCGTGGCGTGGACACCGAACGACTGTTGATCTCGGCCGACGCGCATCTGCTGATGCCCTATCACGTTGCGATCGACAAGGTCGTCGAGCGGTATGCGGGCAGCAAGAAGATCGGCACCACCGGCCGCGGCATCGGTCCCTGCTACCAGGACAAGATCGCCCGCATCGGGATTCGGGTCGCCGACGTGCTCGACCCGGTGCTGCTCGCCGAAAAGATCGAGGCGGCATTGGACTTCAAGAACCAGGTGCTGGTCAAGATCTACAACCGCAAGGCGCTCGACGCCGCCGAGGTGGTCGACAACCTGCTGAGCCAGGCCGACGGATTCAAGCACCGCATCGCCGACGCCCGGTTCCTGCTCAACGACGCGCTGGCCAACGGCGAGACGGTGCTGCTGGAGGGCTCACAGGGGACCCTGCTCGACGTCGATCACGGCACGTATCCCTTTGTCACGTCGTCGAATCCGACGGCCGGCGGTGCCGCGGTCGGCTCGGGTATCGGGCCGACGCGCATCACCACGGTGCTGGGCATCCTCAAGGCCTACACCACCCGGGTGGGGTCGGGACCGTTCCCCACCGAGTTGTTCGACGCCAACGGCGAGTACCTGAGCAAGACCGGCGGCGAGTTCGGCGTCACAACGGGCAGGCGGCGCCGCTGCGGCTGGTTCGACGCGGTCATCGCGCGCTATGCCACCAGGGTCAACGGCATCACCGACTACTTCCTGACCAAGCTCGACGTGCTGTCCAGTCTGGAGACCGTGCCGGTGTGCGTCGGCTACCGCGTCAACGGCAAGCGCATCGACGACATGCCGATGACCCAGTCCCAGATCGGGTACGCCGAACCGGTGTACGAGGAACTGCCCGGCTGGTGGGAGGACATCAGCTCGTGCCGTTCCTTCGAAGACCTGCCCGCCAAGGCGCGCGACTATGTGCTTCGGCTCGAAGAGCTTGCCGGAGCGCATATCTCGTGCATCGGTGTCGGTCCGGGCCGCGAGCAGACGATTGTGCGCCGCGACATCCTGGCGACGTCGTGAGCGACGACGCGAGGAGCGGAGATACCGCAGCCGATCCCCACCTGCTCGACCCGGACTACGACAGACACGGAGGGTTCCCGGCCTTCGAGGCGGCCGAACCGGGACCCGGCTTCGGGCGGTTCCTCGTTGCGATGCGCCGCGCGCAGGACCTGGCGGTGTCCGCCGACCCGGACAGCCACACGTGGGACGAGGCGGCCGACCAGGTCGAGGCCCTGGTGAAGCTGCTCGACCCGTTCGAGGCGGCCGAGGGCGTCGGTCCGGCCAACCGCGTGCCGTCGCTGCCCGGCGCGGGCAGCCTGCTGATGCCGCCGTACCGGGTGCACAAGTTCGACGCCGAGGCCGTCGAGTTGACCGTGACGTTCAGCCGCTATCACGTCGGCGGCAACTCCGCGGTGCACGGCGGCGTGCTGCCGCTGATGTTCGACTCGGTGTTCGGCATGGTCATCCACGCCACCGGCAGGCCGATCAGCCGCACCGCTTTCCTGCACGTCGACTACCGCAGGGTCACCCCGATCGACACCCCGCTGACGGTGCGGGGCTGGGTGCGCGCCGCCCAGGGGCGCAAGTCGTTCGTCAACGCCGAGATGCGCGACCCCGGGGGCCACCTGCTCGCCGAGGCCAACGGGTTGATGATCCGCCTGCTGCCGGGCCAGCCGTGACGTCGGACCACCGGGGCCGCACCCGTCGCCTGACCACGCCGCGGGCTGCGGCGCTCGCCGGTGTGCTGTTCGCGCTGCTGTTCGGCGCCGCGCTGGTGCTGATCCGGCTCGCGTTACCGGAGGACGGCCCGCCCAGCTCGCAGTGGCTGCGCGACGGAAGCACCAACCTGCGGGTCGCGGCGATCATGATGCCGTTCGCCGGCATCGCGTTCCTGTGGTTCATGGGTGTGGTGCGTGACGGCCTCGGCCGCTACGAGGACAAGTTCTTCTCGACGGTGTTCATCGGCAGCGGCCTGCTGTTTCTGGCGATGATGTTCCTGGCCGTCGGCGTCGGGGCAGGCCTGGAGGGCAGCGGCGCGGGGGCGGAGTCTGAGCTCGCGGTGTTCGGCCAGAAGGTGCTGCTGACCGTCTCCAAGACATATGCCTTGCGGATGGCGGCGGTGTTCATGATCTCGCTGGCGACCATCTGGCTGCGCACCCGCTTGATGCCGGGCTGGCTGGCCGTCATCACCTACGTCATGGCGGTGGGGCTGCTGCTGGCCAGCGACCTGAGCATGTGGCTGGTGTTGGCGTTCCCCGCCTGGGTGCTGGTGGTCAGCGTGCTGCTGCTGAGTCGGGCCGGAGTGATCGACTTCGACCGCGACGACCGCTGATCCGGTCGCGGGTCAGCGCGGCCGCGGCACCGGGTCTTCCGACGCGACCCGCAGCCCGACGTGGAAGTGCGTGATCGTCGGCTTCTCGTTCGTGACGATCTCCTTGAGTTTGGCGAACGTCATGTCGAGTGCCTCGAGCGGATCGACGTCCTGCGGCACCACCGAGATCTCGACGTCGAACCAGTGGCCGCCGTAGCGCGTGAGCCCGTGCGCGAACCCGGGCAGGTCGACGTGCTCCTCGGGATCCCAGGTGATGACTTCCAGCGTCTTGTCGCTCATGGTCGGCTCCTCCCGCTTCCTGTGACGGGACGTTATTCGACTGACACCGCTGCGCTCAGGAGTCGGAGTGCCCCGGCTGGGAGGACGGAAGTCTCGTCCGCGCGGTGTCTTTCGGCTCCTACCGGATCCGCTCAGTCGGTGAGTCGCAGCGCCTGCGAGGGACATAGTCGCACCGCTTCCCGGACATGGTCGAGGTCGCCGTCGGGCACCTCGCCGGTCTGGACCGCTTCGCCCTGCGACTCGATCAGCAACACCACGACGCCGTCGTCGTCCTGGTCGAAGACCTCGCCGGCGGACATCACGCAGTTGCCCGCCTGAATGCACACGTCGCGATCGGCCGCGATCTTCACTGGGCCATCACCATCGCACCTCCAATGACTTCAGGCCGTAGATGAAGTGGAATGACCGGAACTGCACGTCGGCGAAGTCCTCGGCCAGCGCAAGTGTCGGGAAGCGTTGCAGCAGAGCGGGAAAGGCCACCCGCATCTCCATCCGCGCCAGCGGTGCGCCCAGGCAGTGGTGCACACCGTGGCCGAACGCCAGATGCCCGGGTGCACCGCGGCGGATGTCGAGTGTCTCCGGTGCGTCGATGAACCCGCGATCCCGGTTCCCCGAGGGCAGCGACGCGAAAACCAACTGACCGGCGGGGATAGGCACACCGGCGATCTCGACGTCGGTGGTGGTGATCCGGGGTATCGCGGTGTGCACGATGGACAACCAGCGCAGCAGCTCCTCGACGGCGGGCCCGACGGCGGCGGGATCGTCGCGGACCGCGGCGAGCTGATCGGGATGGCGGAGCAGCGCCAGCGTGCCCAGGCCAAGCATGTTCGACGTGGTTTCGTGACCGGCGAGCAGCAGCAGCGAGGCGACGCCCACGAGTTCGTCGTCGGTGAGCTCGGCGCCGTGCTCGCGGATCAGCATGCCGAGGATGTCGTCGCCGGGATGACGCCGCGCGCGTTCGACGAGGGACTGCATGTACGCGCGGCCCGCCCGCTGCAACTCGATGCGCTCCTCGAACGGCAGTGACAGGTCCAGCTGGCGCGCGCTTCGGCGCTGGAAGTCGTCACGGTCGTCGTAGGGCACACCGAGCAGTTCGCAGATCACCAACGACGGGATCGGCAGCGCGAACTGCTCGACCAGATCAGCTGGGGCACCGGCCTTCTGCATCGAATCGAGCTGGGCGCCGACGATCTCGCCGATACGCGGCTCGAGGCGTTTCATGCGCCGGATGGTGAACTCCGGGGTCAGCATGCGCCGCAGTCGTGTGTGCTCGGGCGGGTCGAGGCCGAGCAGGTTGCCCGCGCGGGCGCTGGCCACCTCCTCCTCGGAAAGCGTTGGCGCGCCGGGCACCACGAAACCGGGCGGGCGGCCGTTGGAGAACCGCTCGTAGTCCGACAGCACCGCCTTGACGTCGTCGTGGCGGGTCACCAGATACACCGTCATGCCGAACGCGTTGACCACCGTGCGAACCCCGGTGGTCTCGCGGATCTCGCTCAACTCGGGGGCCGGGTCGAACGCGTCCCGCCGCATGTGCAGGGGCGGAAGCGGGGGTGCCTCGCCGTCGCGGAGCGCGGCATCAGCCTCAGTCATGACACGACGCTACCCGCGCTCCGGACCGCCCACCGGGCCGAGCGCACATCGGTGGATTGCACGCTGGCGCGGACGAACTGCACGACCTCGGGCCGGGTGCGAAACGTGGTCGGGCCAAGGAACGCCTTGAGCACCGCACGAGTCATCGGGGGTCGCACGCCGCCCATCACCGTCGCGATGCGCAGCAGCAGGCCGAACTCCACCCGCTGTCGCAGGCCTGCCCGCGACGCTGTGCGGTTCATCAGCACGGCGCGGCCGATGCGTTCGGGATGCAGGGCGGCGAAGGTGCCGCCGATCATGCCGCCCCAGGAGTTGCCCACGAAGTGGGTCCGGTCGATGCCCAGAGCATCGATGATGTCTGCGATGCACTGCGCGCAATGGTCGAATGTGAATGCCGCCCTGAGCTTTTCGCTGCCGCCATGTCCCGGCGGGTCGACCAGGATCACGCGTTGGTCGGCACCGAAGCGGCGCACCTGCACCGGCCACATGTCGCCGGTCATCAGCAGGCTCGGCCAGAACATGACCGGGTCGCCGTCACCGCGGGTGCGAACCCGTAGCCGTCCCAGCGCGGTGTCGACCGTGTGTTCCTCCACCGTCTGCACGGTAGCCCCCGTCACGCAGCGCAGGCCACCAGATGCGGGGCCCCATGAGGGTGAACAACGCGGGAATGATCACCGTGCGCACGACGAAGGTGTCCAGCAGGATGCCCAGACCCACGATGATGCCGACCTGGGTCAGCACGATCAGCGGTAGCACGCCGAGCACACAGAACACCGCCGCCAGCACGATGCCCGCGCTGGTGATGACGGCGCCGGTCGCCGACACGGCCCGCACGATGCCGTCGCGGGTGCCGTGCTCGGGTGTCTCCTCTCTGGCCCGGGTGACCAGGAAGATCGTGTAATCCACGCCCAGCGCAACCAGGAACAGGAACGCGAACAGCGGAGCGGTGTTGTCGAGTGCGGGGAAGCCGAAGATGTGCACACTGGCCCACCCGCCGAGGCCGAGTGCGGCCAGCGCACTCAACACCGTGGCCGCCACCAGGATCAGCGGTGCCAGCGCGGCACGCAACAGCACGTACAGCACCGCGAGCACGACGAGCAGGATCGCGGGGATCACGACGGCGCGGTCACGCGCAGCGGCGGCGCTGGCGTCTCGTGCGGTGGCGTCCGATCCGCCGACCAGCGCCTCATCGTCGACGGCCTGTACCGAACCGCGCAGCGCGTCGATGGTCTGGAAGGCCTGCTCCGAGGCGGGCTCGGCGTCGAGTATCACCGACCACTGCGTCAGGCCCGTCGAGGTCTGGCCCGCAGGCGTCGCCGACACCACTCCGGGCGTCTCGAGGATGGCGCGCCCGATGGCGTCCGCGCGGTCGGTCGCCGCGATGACGCGGGTCGGGTCGGTCAGCCCGCTGGGGAAGTGCTCGGCGAGCGTCTCGTAGCCGCGGACCGACTCGGCCTCCACCCGGAACTGCTCGGTCTGCGACAGGCCGACAGGTGTGGTGAGCACGCCGATGCACAGCAGCGCGAGGGCCGCGACGGCGACCATTGCGACGCGGGCGGGCCTGCGCGCCACCGCCTCGGCGATGCGATGCCACACACCACCCTCGGTCAGCGGTTTCGCCCCTGCGCGCGGGATGAACGGCCAGAACAGTCGCTTGCCGAACAGGGCCAGCAGCGGCGGCAGCACCAGCAGCACGAACACCGCCGCCACCACCAGGCCGGCGGCCGCCTGCACGCCGAGGCTGCGCACACTGGGCGAGGACGCCAACAGCAACGTCAGCAGGGCCAGCACCACGGTCGCGTTGCTGGCGATGATGGCCGGGCCGGCCTGCCGCACCGCGATGCTCAGCGCCGCGCGGTGATCCTCGACCGAATGCTCTTCGCGCGAGCGCTCATGCCGATGCCCATGCTCTTCGCGCGAGCGCTCATGCCGATGCCCATGCTCTTCGCGCGAGCGCTCATCGCGGTCGCGGCCCAGTTCTTCCCGATACCGCGAGATCAACAGCAGCGCATAGTTGGTGCCGGCGCCGAACACCAGCACGCTGGTGATGCCCGATGTCGATCCGTCCGGGGTCATGCCGACCGCCTGGGCCACCGCGCTGCCCAGCACGGAGGCGACCCGGTCGGCGAACCCGATCACCGCGAGCGGCACCAGCCAGAGCACCGGGGAGCGGTAGGTCACGATAAGCAGCAGTGCCACCACGGCGGCGGTGACGGCCAGCAGCGTGACGTTGGCTCCGGAGAACGCGTTGGCGATGTCCGCTCCGAACGCCGGTCCGCCGGTTACCTGGGTGTGCAGATCGCGGGGCAGGCCGTCGCCTGCGTCGGCGCGCACCTCCTTGATCGCGTCGTTGAGCGCGAAGCCGGTCAGGTCGGCGTCCAACGGCACCACCGCCAGGGCGGCCATACCGTCGGAGGAGACCTGCGCCGTCGGCCACTTCTGTTCGACGGCCTCGATGTCCGCCGGCCGCAACGGCGCACCGTCGTCGCGGGTGATGACGACGATCGCCGGAACTCGGTCGCCGGCTGGGAACTGGGCCCGCAGCGCGTCGGCGCGCGCGGACTCGGCACTGTCGGGCACCGGAACCGGCGACCGGGCGCTCGAGTCGTCGCTGCCCACGAGTGCCATCAGTGCGCCGGATGCGATGACGATGAGCAGGGCGAGGATCCAGGAGAACCGCCTAGACATGGACCCGAATATTTCAGATACTTAACAATTAAGCAAGTCGCCGGAGGTCCTATGCTTGGTCGAATGCCTGCCGACCGCGAGATGTTGGAGGCCGAGATCGCCGCCGACGTGCGCGCGATGAACGCCGAGTCCGACCAGATCGGCCGCTTGTTCGCGAGCCGGCACGACGTCGCGGCCAACGATTTCCGCGCGCTGCTCTACGTCATGGTCGCCGAGACCGAAGGTCGCCCGCTGACCGCCGGGGAGTTACGCAAGCGGATGGGGATGTCCGGTGCGGCGATCACCTACCTCGTCGAGCGGATGATCGTGTCCGGCCACTTCCTGCGCGAGTCCGATCCGAAGGACCGGCGCAAGGTGATCCTGCGGGTGGCCGAGCACGGAGTCTCCGTCGCACGGGGGTTCTTCACGCCGCTGGGCGAGCAGACCAGCGCCGCGCTGGCCCCGCTGTCCGACTCCGACCTCGTCGCCGCACACCGCGCGTTCGGCGCGCTCATCGAGGCCATGCGCGGCTTCCGCAGCCGGCTGCAGGACAGCCCTGCCGCCGATTGACGTCGCCGGTGCCCGGTCGGGCCGCCGTCTGGCAGGCTGGACCCCGCGATGAGTGATTCCCCCGCCAACGAACCACAACCCGGCGCTGACGAGCCGACGACAGCCCCTGAACCCACCGCGTCACCGGCCGCCCGCGCGGTGATGCTGCTCGGCTCGGGCGAGCTGAGCCGCGAGCTGGCGCTGGCCTTCCAGCGGCTGGGTGCCGAGGTGGTCGCCGTCGACCGCTACGCCGACGCCCCGGCGCACGGTGTCGCAGACCGCGCGGTCGTCGTGCACATGAACGACGCCGAGGCGCTGACGGCGCTGATCGAGCGGGAGAACCCGCGCTACGTGGTGGCCGAGGCCGGGTTGATCGCGGCCGACGCGCTGATCGCCGTCGCCGAGCGCGGCGCCGTCGAGGTGTTCCCGACGCCGCGGAGCACCCGCCTGTCGCTGGACCGCGAGGGCCTGCGCAAGCTGGCCTCCGACGAGTTGGGGCTGCCAACGGCTCCGTTCTGGTTCGCCGGTTCGGTCGAGGAGTTGACCTCGGTGGCCCAGCATGCCGGCTTGCCGCTGGTGGTCAAGCCGATCGCAGCGGCGCCAGGAGACGGGGAGTCGGTGCTGGTGCGCCCCGCCGACGTCGAGCCCGCGTGGCACCGTGCCGTCGCGGCCGGCCACATCTCGCACAACCGGGTGATGGCCGAGTCGGTGGTCGAGGTCGACTTCGAGATCACGCTGCTCACCATTCGGACCATCGGCCCGACGGGGCCGGCGGTGCACTTCTGCGAGCCGATCGGCCACCACCGGCCGGGCGCCGACGTGCTGGAGTCCTGGCAACCGCAGCGGATCTCCCCGGCGGCCCTGGACGCGGCCAAGTCGATCGGCGCGCGCATCGTCAATTCGCTCGGCGGGCGCGGAGTGTTCGGCGTCGAACTGCTGGTCAAGGGCGACGAGGTGTACTTCGACAACGTGCGCCCACGGCTCCACGACTCGGGCCTTGTCACCCTGCGCTCCCAGCGGCTATCGGAGTTCGAGTTGCACGCCCGGGCGATCCTCGGGCTTCCGGTCGACACCATCATGATCTCGCCGGCCGCTGCCGAGATCACCTATGCCGGAGCGGATGCGAGGCCGGCGGAGGGCACCGATCCGCAGGCGGTGCTTGCCGATGCGCTCGCAGTGGCCGAGAGCGACGTGCGACTGTTCGGCCGTCCGGACGAGTCCGACGACCGGCGGCGCCTGGCGCTGGCACTGGCCACCGCCCCCGACCCGATCGTCGCCCGCGACCGCGCCCGGCGGGTGACCGCGACGCTGCGCAGGCTGTGGTCGCGGTGACCGACCCGGATGCCGGGGCGCCTGCTGACCGGCCCACCGCGACGCCGTTCCTGGCCGCGCTGGTGATCATCGTCCTGGTGGTGGTCGCGATCGGTCTACTCAACCTCTTCGGCGGTGACTCGGAGCGGCCACCGGATCAGCAGGTCGCCACCGCCGCCGTCGGCCAGAACGACGCGCTGCAGCGGCAGGACTACGGTGACTTCCTCACCTACACCTGTGCCACACAGCACGGCAGTGAGGCCGAAGTGCTTGGGGCGCAACGTGATTCGGTCGAGAGAAACGGTGAGCGGACCATCGACGACGTCACCGAGGTCGAGATCGACGGCGACCGCGCCACGGCCACGGTGACCTATCACTTCGACAACGCGCCCGACACCAAGAAAGAGGCCGAAGTCGCCTTCGTTCGCGAGGGCGGGGCCTGGAAGGTCTGTTCACCGGTGCCCAGGTAGCTGTGGGACACTCACGTCCGTGAGTTATGCGGGAGACATCACGCCCGAGGAGGCCTGGAAGCTGCTGGCCGACACCCCGGACGCCGTGCTGGTGGACGTCCGCACCGACGCCGAGTGGCGTTTCGTAGGGGTGCCGGATCTGTCTTCGCTGCAACGCGATGCGGTCTTCATCGAGTGGAATCGCACCGACGGAACGCGCAACGAGTCGTTCGTCGACGACCTCCGGTCGGCGGGAATCGCACCGGGGACCCGGCCGGTGGTGTTCTTGTGCCGCTCCGGCAATCGCTCGATCGGCGCCGCCGAGGCCGCCACCGCGGCCGGTATCGCGCCGTCGTACAACATCCTCGACGGTTTCGAGGGCAACCTGGACGAGGATCGCCACCGCGGCGGCACCGGCTGGAAGGCCGTCGGCCTACCGTGGAAACAGTCATGAGTGCCGAGGTTCCGTCCGTTCGGATCCCCGCCGAACTGCCCGAGGGTGTCAGCCAGGCGACCATCGGGGTGCGCGGCGGGCTGTTGCGCTCGGGTTTCGAGGAGACCGCCGAGGCGATGTACCTCACCTCGGGTTACGTGTACGCGTCCGCATCAGAGGCGGAGAAGGCGTTCACCGGCGACATCGACCGCTACGTGTACTCCCGCTACGGCAATCCGACCATTTCGATGTTCGAAGAGCGGCTGCGCCTGATGGAGGGTGCGCCTGCATGTTTCGCGACGGCGACCGGGATGGCGGCGGTCTTCACCTCGCTCGGAGCGCTGCTGGCCGCGGGCGACCGGCTGGTCGCGGCGCGGTCGCTGTTCGGGTCCTGCTTCGTGGTCTGCAACGAGATCCTGCCGCGCTGGGGTGTGGAGACGGTGTTCGTCGACGGCGACGACCTCTCCCAGTGGGAGCAAGCCCTGGCCGATACTTCCAAGCCCACCCGGGCCGTGTTCTTCGAAACGCCGTCCAACCCGATGCAGCAGCTGGTCGACATCGCGGCGGTCTGCGACCTCGCCCATGCCGCTGGCGCGAAAGTGGTGCTGGACAATGTGTTCGCCACTCCGGTCCTGCAGCAGGGCATGCCGCTTGGCGCCGACGTCGTCGTGTACTCGGGCACCAAGCACATCGACGGCCAGGGCCGCGTGCTGGGTGGGGCGATCCTGGGCGACAAGGCCTACATCGACGAATCGGTGCAGAAATTGATGCGCCACACCGGCCCGGCGTTGAGCCCCTTCAACGCGTGGACGCTGCTCAAGGGTCTGGAGACGCTGGCGGTCCGGGTCGACTACCAGAACAACTCGGCGCAGCGGGTGGCCGAGTTCCTGCAGAACCACCCGGCGGTGAGCTGGGTGCGTTACCCGTTCCTGGAGTCACACCCGCAATACGATCTGGCGAAGCGCCAGATGAGCGGCGGCGGAACGGTTGTCACGTTCGAGCTGGCGAGCGCCGGCGGAGCCGGCAATGCAGCCGCGACGAAGGACCGGGCGTTCGAGGTGCTCGACAAGCTGCGCATCATCGACATCTCGAACAACCTCGGTGACGCCAAGTCGCTGATCACCCACCCGGCCACCACCACGCACCGCGCGATGGGACCCGAGGGCCGTGCCGCGATCGGACTCGGTGACGGCGTGGTGCGGGTGTCGGTGGGTCTGGAGGGAACCGAGGATCTGCTGGACGATCTCGACCGGGCGCTGAGCTAGGTGTCGCGCAGGTCGGACGCGCACGCGAGGAGCAAAAAAGCGCAAGCCAAGAAGGCGCGTCGGCGCAAGCGCCAGGCCGCGCGCGACGACCGGTGGTTGCCGGACACGGTGATGGACTCGCTGTCAGAGGACATCGAACTCGCCGCGATACTGGAGACCTTCGACCAACGACTCACCGAGCGCGGCTGGGTGTTCGACGACGAGTTGTCCGACGACGAGTCGGCGCTGTGGTTCTACCCGCCGTCGCATGCCGACGCCGCCGATCCCGACGAGGTGGTGTCGGTGACGACGATCGTGGTGACCGCCGACGACGGTCACGACGTCGCGCATGTGGTGTTCGTCGGGACGGCCGACGACTATCAGTTCGATTTCGACGAACTCTTCGAAGCCGTCGAGGTGGTCGAGGCCTATCGTCTGGGCGATCCGGCGCCCAGCTTCGACTGACCGCGGCGACTGTGGCGCTTTGTGGTGGTGACGGGACCGCATCTCATCGATAGCCCCCACAGTCGGCGTTGCTAACTGTGCTAACCCTCTACGACGCCCTGCGCGGTGCGTGCCCGGTCCTCGTAGCCCTTGCGCGCGCTGGTGTCGAATTCCAGGAACACGTGGTCGAGGCCCAGTTTGCGGTTCATCCACCGCCGGCCCCTCGGCCCGAGCATCTGGGCCGCCTGCGCGGTGAAGCGCAGGAAGGGCGGCACCGCCACATGCGTCTTCGGCTTGTCGAGGGTCTTGACGATCGCGGCGGCGATCTCCTCTGGCTCGACCGGCTTGGTGCCGACCGTCTCCTTGGTGCCGGAGATCAGTTCCGTTCGGGTGAACGGCGGCATGACCACCGAGACGTCCACGTTGTGGCGTGCGACCTCGTCGGCCAGCGCGGCGGTCAGGCCGACGACACCGAACTTCGCGCCAACGTAGACGACCTGACCCGGCACCGGGATGAGACCCGACAGCGAGGCGATGTTGATGATGTGCCCGCTGCGCCGGGCGATCATGTCGGGCAGCACCAACTGGCAACCTGTGATGACGCCGTAGAGGTTGACCTCGAGCGAGGACCGGATCGCCTGTTCGGACTCTTCGACGAACGGGCCGATGGGCATCACACCGGCGTTGTTGATCAGAACGTCGATGCGACCGCCACCGTCCACGCGGGCCTTGTCCAGGAAGGTCGCGAACGACTCGCGGTCGGTGACGTCGAGCGGGTAGCCCGACACCGGGCCCAGTTTGGTCAGCTGCGCGACGGCCGACTCCTGCAGCGCCACGTCGCGATCGCCGATCACCACGCGGGCGCCGCGCGCCAGCAGCGCCTTGGCGGTCGCGTAGCCGATGCCGCGGGCGGCGCCGGTGATCGCAATCGTCTTGCCCCTGATGTTGTCCATGCGGCCAAACTTTACACGTGTCAAGTTTCGGCTGGAAGTGCGGCTATCTTCGTCAGCGTGACCGCGTTGCGCTTCGTGGCCGTCGGCCAGGACGACCCGCTGGCCGCACCCCTGCTCGCGGAACTGGCGGTCGAGTACGCCCACCGGTACGGCGGCACCCGAGAGCGGGTGATGGCCTGGCTGCGCAGCCATCCCGCCGAGGACTTCGCCGCGCCGGACGGCGGGCTGCTGATCGGTCTGGTCGGCGACCAGCCGGTCACCGGTGGGGCGTTCCAGCGCTTCGACGCCGAAACCGCCGAGCTCAAACGCATCTGGACCGACAGCGGCCACCGGCAGCGCGGGTACGCCAAGGCGCTGCTGGCCGAACTGGAGGCCGAGATCGCCACGCGGGGCTACCGCCGGGTCTACCTGACGACGGGCGATCGCCAGCCAGAGGCCGAGGCGCTGTACTCCTCGACCGGTTACACCCGGCTGGCCGAACCGCTGAAGGCCGACCGCGAGGTGTATCCGATCGCATTCCTGAAGTGTCTATAGGCTGGCGGGTGGTGTCGCACACGCGAGGAGCACAACCAGCACAGCGACGCCGGGGTGGTGGATGTGGCTTTTACGCAGACGACGGTCGGCTGGCTGTTGGTGGCCGCCGCCGTGCTGGTCTTCATCGTCGGAATGGGCTCGCGCGCGCTGATCGGCCGCAACCGGGAGACCAAGCCCGTGCGGCTGATGGTGCACACGTTCCGCAGGACCGGGGTGGCCCGGGTGCTGTTCGGCCGGTTCGACGACGATGTTCTCAATGACGACGAACTCGACGCCATGATCCTGATGCCGACGATCGTCGTGGCCTGCGGCCTGTGCCTGACGGCGGTCTTCCTCCTCGGCTACCAGAAGCTCGTCTAGCGGCGCGCGGCGGTCTCGGCTGCCTCGCGGATCGACCCGCGCCACATCGGCCCGTGGCCCGGTAGCAGCACGTCGGCGTCGAGCAGGGCCAGGACGGACAGGCTGCGCACGCAGCCCTCCTCGTCGTGGTTGAACAGTCCGGGAAGCAACTGGGGCCCCCCGCGCGTCAGCAGCGGATGCCCGGTGACCAACGCGTCCCCGGTCACCACCACGCCGTCGACGAGGAACGAGCAGTGTCCGCCGGTGTGCCCCGGGGTCGGGATCGCCTTCGGCGCACCGGGCAGGCCGGTTGCGATGTCCTCGGTCAGTGCCGAAGCGGTCGGGATGCCGTCGCGCACCATGGCGCCCTTGCGGGTGATCGCCAGCGACCAGGTGAGGTAGCGCGGACGCCAGGCGTGCTTGGCGATGTCGACCGGCGACGCCTGCTCCAGGTACTCCCGCTTGGCGTGACCGACCTCCGCGGCGTGGCAGAACACCGGTGTGCCATGGGTGCGGGCGAACCAGATGGCCGATCCGAAGTGGTCGACGTGCGCGTGGGTCAACAGGATCGCGCGTAGGTCGTCGACGCCGAAGCCCAGTCGACGCAGCGAGGCCAGCACGTCGTCCCGGCTGCCGGGAAAGCCTGCGTCGATCAGCACCACACCCTCACCGTCGGTGACCAACGTCCAGTTGACGAGGTCGGTGTAGGCGAAGTGCACACTGTCGGTCACCGCCGTCAAGGCTGCTGGCATGCCGCGAGTGTAGGCAGGGGAGTAGAAAAGAAACCGTGCGCACGCGAGGAGCGGAAATCAATGGGTGAGCTCAAGCTCGGATACAAGGCGTCGGCGGAGCAGTTCGCGCCGCGGGAACTCGTCGAACTCGGCGTCGCCGCCGAAGAGCACGGCATGGACAGCGCCGTCGTCAGCGATCACTTCCAGCCGTGGCGCCACGAAGGTGGACACGCGCCGTTCTCGCTGGCGTGGATGACCGCGGTCGGCGAGCGCACCGAGCGCATCATGCTCGGCACGTCGGTGATGACGCCGACGTTCCGCTACAACCCCGCCGTGATCGCCCAGGCGTTCGCGACGATGGGGTGTCTGTACCCGGGGCGGGTCATGCTCGGCGTGGGAACCGGTGAGGCGCTCAACGAGATCGCCACGGGCTACGAAGGGGACTGGCCCGAGTTCAAGGAGCGCTTCGCCCGGCTGCGCGAGTCGGTCAGGCTGATGCGCGAACTGTGGCTCGGCGACCGGGTCGACTTCGACGGCGAGTATTACCACACCAAGGGCGCCTCGATCTACGACGTGCCCGAGGGCGGTGTCCCGGTCTACATCGCGGCGGGCGGCCCGGTGGTCGCCAAGTACGCCGGCCGCGCGGGCGACGGGTTCATCTGCACCTCGGGCAAGGGCGAGGAACTGTACAAGGACAAGCTCATCCCGGCCGTCAAGGAGGGCGCCGCGGCCGCCGACCGCAATCCCGACGACATCGACCGGATGATCGAGATCAAGATCTCCTACGACACCGATCCGGAACTGGCGCTGGAGAACACCCGGTTCTGGGCACCGCTGTCGCTGACCGCCGAACAGAAGCACTCCATCGACGACCCCATGGAGATGGAGAAGGCCGCCGACGAACTGCCCATCGAGCAGGTCGCCAAGCGCTGGATCGTCGCGTCCGATCCCGACGAAGCCGTCGAGAAGGTCAAGGACTACGTTGACTGGGGACTGAACCACCTGGTGTTCCACGCCCCAGGCCACGATCAGCGCCGCTTCCTCGAGCTGTTCGGCAAGGATCTCGAGCCGCGCCTGCGCCGGCTGGGCTGAGCGGCCGAAGACCGGACCAACACACCGTGTTCCGAGTGTTGGCGACGATCCTCGGTGCGTTCGCGGTGGGTCTCGGCGCTCTGGCCTTCGGCATCGCCGCGGCGGCGCTGCTGGCGCGCTACCTGCCGATCACTCATGAGGTGGTGCTGGTGCTGGCCGCGGCCTCGCCCTACCTGACGCCCCTGGCCGTCGTGGCGATGGTGTTGTTCGCCGTGGCGCGTCGCTGGGTCCTCACCATCGTGGCCGCCTGCCTGGCGATGGTCATGCTGGCGGTGCTTGCGCCCCGGTACATCGGGCCCGACGAGGTCGGTGCGCCGTCGGTGGCGCTGCGTGTCGTCACCGCGAATCTCGGACTCGGACAGGCTGATCCGCGCGCCGTCGTCGCGCTGGCCGACGTGGCGGCCGATGTGCTGGTGGTCGAGGAGATGACGCCACAGGTGGCGGCCGCGATGTCGGCTGCCGGACTGGACGCCGGATTTCCGCACCGCGTCCTCGACCCACAACCGATGGCGGCCGGGATCGGGGTATGGAGTCGGCATCCGATCGTGGCCTCGGCGCCGATCGGCGGTTACCAGATGCCGATGCTGCGCGCCCGCATCACGGTGCCCGGCGTGCGGTTCGACACGACGGTGCTCGCCGTGCACCTGGCCGCACCGTGGGTGCAGCCGCTGCGTTGGTTCCGCGGCGACATCGAGCGGTTGCCGTCGACGTTGCGCGCGCTCGCCCGCGATGCGGGGCCGGGTGCGGTGATCGTCGCCGGCGATCTCAACGCCACCTATGACATGCGGCCGTTTCGGGCGCTGCTCGACGAGGGCTACCGCGATGCGGCCGAACAAGCCGGCGCGGGACTCACGAGAAGCTATCCCAGCCGGCCGTGGCGACCACCGGTCGTGGGGATCGACCACGTGTTGGTGCGCAACGCCGTCGCGACGTCGGCCCAGACCGTCGCCGTCTCGGGCTCCGACCACCGCGGCCTGTTCGCAGTCGTCGACATCCCCGTGGACCCGACCACCGGCTGAGGTGCCCTAGGCTGGTCGGGTGCCGGCTGACTCATTGCCTTCGCGCGAGCGCTCATCTGACTCATTGTCTTCGCGCGAGCGCTCATCTGACTCATTGTCTTCGCGCGAGCGCTCATCCGCCGTCTACGTGGCGTCACCCGAAGGCGACACCGGCAAGTCGACGATCGCGCTGGGCATCCTGCACCGGCTGACGGCCACTGCCGCCAAAGTCGGTGTGTTCCGGCCGATCACCCGCGTCGGCGAGGAACGGGACTACATCCTCGAACTGCTGCTCGAGCAGAGCACCGCCGGGCTTGGCTACGACGAGTGCGTCGGCGTCGGCTACCAGCAGCTGCACGACGACCCCGATGCCGCGCTCGCCGAGATCGTCGACCGCTACCACCACGTCGCCGACCAGTGCGACGCGGTGCTGATCGTCGGCAGCGACTACACCGACGTGGCCGCGCCCAGTGAGCTGTCGACCAACGCGCGCATCGCCGCCAACCTGGGCGCCTCCATCGTGCTGGCCGTGAAGGCCAAGGGCCGCAGCCCCGAACAGGTGGCCCACCTCGTCGACGTGTGCCTGGTCGAGATCGCCGCCCAGCACGCCCACACCGCCGCGGTGGTCGCGAACCGCTGCGCCCCGGACGAGTTGGCCGCGGTCGCCGATGCGCTCGAGCCGTTCGAGCCCAAGAGCTATGTGCTGCCCGAGGATCCGCTGCTGGTCGCCGCGTCGGTCGCCGAGTTGCAGGAGGCGGTCGAAGGCACCGTCATCTGCGGCGATCCGGCGCTGTTGTCGCGAGAGGCGATGGACGTACTGGTGGCAGGCATGACCGCCGAACACGTCCTGGAGCGGCTGACCGAGGGGGTCGCCGTCATCACCCCCGGCGATCGCTCCGACGTGGTGCTCGCCGTCGTCAGCGCCCACGTGGCCGAGGGCTTCCCTACCCTGTCGGCGCTGATCCTCAACGGTGGGCTGGAGTTGCACCCGTCGATCGCCTCGCTGGTGTCAGGGCTGGGCCTGCGACTGCCGATCGTCACCACCCGCTTCGGCACGTTCGAGGCCGCGGGCAAGGTGGCGTCGGCGCGCGGCCGGGTCACCTCGAAGTCGCTGCGTAAGATCGACACCGCGCTCTCGCTGATGGAGAGGCATGTCGACACGGCGGATCTGTTGACGCAGTTGACGATTCCGATCCCCAACGTGGTCACGCCGCAGATGTTCACCTACCAGTTGCTGGAATGGGCGCGCAGGGACCGTAGACACATCGTGCTGCCCGAGGGCGACGACGACCGCATCCTCACCGCCGCGGGGCGGCTGTTGGACCGGGAGGTGGCCGACCTCACCATTCTCGGTGAGGAGTCCCAGGTGCGTTCCCGCGCAGCCGAACTCGGAGTGGACATCTCGGCCGCCGCGGTGCTCGACCCGCAGACCAGCGACCTGTGCGACAAGTTCGCCGAACAGTACGCCGAACTGCGCAAGCAAAAGGGCGTCACCGTCGAGCAGGCCCGGGAGATCATCCACGACGTGTCCTACTTCGGCACCATGCTGGTGCACAACGACATGGTCGACGGCATGGTGTCCGGCGCGCGGCACACCACGGCGCACACGGTGCGGCCGTCGTTCGAGATCATCAAGACCCTGCCCGACGTCGAGACCGTGTCCAGCATCTTCCTGATGTGTCTGGCCGACCGGGTACTGGCCTACGGCGACTGTGCGATCGTGCCGGATCCGACCGCCGAGCAACTGGCCGACATCGCGATCTCCTCGGCGCGAACCGCGGACCGCTTCGGCATCGAACCGCTCGTCGCGATGCTGTCCTACTCGACCGGCAGCAGCGGCACCGGTGCGGACGTCGACAAGGTAAGAGCCGCAACGGAATTGGTGCGACAGCGGGAACCGGATCTACTCGTCGACGGGCCGATCCAGTACGACGCCGCGGTGGAGCCGTCGGTGGCCAGGACCAAGATGCCCGACTCGGAGGTGGCGGGCCGCGCGACCGTGCTGATCTTCCCCGACCTCAACACCGGCAACAACACGTACAAGGCGGTTCAGCGCAGCGCAGGTGCGATCGCGATCGGCCCGGTGCTGCAGGGGCTGAAGAAGCCGGTCAACGACCTGTCGCGAGGCGCACTGGTCGCCGACATCGTCAACACCGTGGCGATCACCGCGATCCAGGCGCAGAAGCCCGCGGACGCGGGGAGCACGGAGAATTGACGGGCCACCGCGTCCTTGTCCTCAACTCGGGTTCATCGTCGCTCAAATACGCAGTGATCGAACCGGACACGGCCACCATGGTCGCCGATGGCATCGTGGAGCGGATCGGTGACGGCGACGTCCCCGATCACGGCGCCGCGCTGCGGGTGGTGTTCGACGAGCTCGCCGACGACATGGCGGGAGTCGTCGCGGTCGGCCATCGCGTGGTGCACGGCGGCCCGGACATCTACCGCCCGACACTGGTCGACGACGCGCTGGTCGCCAAGATCGACGAGTTGTCCTCGCTCGCCCCGCTGCACAATCCGCCTGCACTGCTGGGCATCGAGGAGGCTCGCCGAGCCCTGCCCGATCTTCCTCACGTCGCCGTGTTCGACACCGCGTTCTTCCACCGCCTGCCGCCTGCCGCGGCGACGTATGCGATCGACCGCGACGTGGCCGAGCGGTGGCATGTCCGCCGCTACGGGTTTCACGGCACGTCGCACCAGTACGTCAGTGAACAGGCCGCCGCCTACCTCGGGGTGCCGCTGGAGTCGCTGCGCCAGATCGTGCTGCACCTGGGTAACGGGGCGTCGGCCTCGGCCATCGTCGGCGGCAGGCCCGTGGACACGTCGATGGGGTTGACCCCGATGGAGGGCCTGGTGATGGGCACCCGCTCGGGTGATGTCGACCCCGGGTTGCTGATGTATCTGTGGCGCACCGCGGGCATGAGCATCGAGGACATCGAGGAGATGCTCAACCGCAGTTCCGGCGTCCGCGGGCTCAGCGGCGAGACCGACTTCCGGGTGCTGCACCAGCGCATCGACGCCGGCGACCCCGCGGCGCAACTGGCCTACGACGTCTACATCCACCGCCTGCGCAAGTACATCGGCGCCTATCTGGCGCTGCTGGGCTCGGCCGACGTCATCACGTTCACCGCCGGGGTCGGGGAGAACGACGCCGCAGCGCGCCGTGACGCGCTGAGCGGCATGGCGCCGCTGGGTATCGAACTCGACGAACATCTCAACGCCAGCCCGGCCAAGACGGCCCGGCGGATCTCTGCGGAGAACTCCCCGACGACGGTGCTAGTGATTCCCACCGATGAGGAGTTGGCGATCGCCCGGGCCTGCGCCCAGCTCGTCGAGGACTGACTGCGCTTCTTCGAGCGGCAGCGTGCCGTCCGGGTCGCAGATCGCCAGCAGCCTGCGGACCTGCCTGCCGCACCGCAGCTGCCAGCTCACCCCGAGGCGGGAGCAGACGACGTTGACGTTGTGCAGGGCCGCGAACCCGGCCGTGCCGAAGAAGTCGACGAGCCGCAGATCGAGCAGCAGGCGCTTGGCGCCGGCGACCCGGCCTTCGACGTAGTTGGCGAGCGCCCGGTTGTTGGTGGCGTCGATCTCGCCCTCGACGGAGACGACGACCGTCGAGCCGTGAAGGTGCGATGCGGAGAAATTGCCCCTGTGGTGTCGTTCGCAACGATCGAACGACCGGGGGTCGGGGCGGAACACGCGGCAGGTTCCGATAGCAGACACCGTGCACTCCATCAGTCGAGGATTAGTACGCGGATGGCGCCAGGGGGGACCCTCGTTGGTAAAAGCCGCACGCCGGGAGTTCACCCCGACGCCGATGACGTCACCTGGTGGCTGTGAACTCAACCTGTGACGCAGATTACTACGGATCGCGCACCTTGACCATGGGTTTCTGAGCACCGACGACGCTCTGACCAGCGTGTTGACCGGCCGAACGTTGCTGTGACTGCGCGCGGATTTCTTAGGTGCCGCTAGAAGGTACTCGTCGGCCGCACGCTGTTAGCCAGATCCACCAACGCATAGCGGTGCGCCTGGGTCGGGGCCACCCGCGCCAGGGCGCGCAGCGACGACTCGACGCCCAATTGCAGCCCGTGCTCGGTGAACGGGAACCCGAGGATGTGGTTGGTGCTGGCGGTGTGGTCGGCCAGCCAGTCCATGGCCGTGCCGAGCACCAGTGCGCGGATCTGCAGCACGCGTGGCTCGGTGTCGGGCAGCGCCTCCACCCGCCGGGCGGCGTCGCGGATGTGCTGCTCGGTGATCTCGTTCGTCGAGCGACCCGACAGCAGCGTCACCGCACTCGTGAGGCGGGCGGTGGTGAAGTGGCGTGACATCACCGGAACCTTGTCGAGGGTGCGTACCGCCGCCTCCCGGTCCCCTTCCGCCGACTGTGCCCGCGCCAGCCCGAACCCCGCAGAGATCACGCCGTTGTCCGTGGACCACACGGTGTTGTAGAACTTGCGTTCGTCGGCGGTGCCTGCCAGTTCCGCGGTGGCGGCCAGCGCGAGCTTGGGCGCCAACTCACCCGGCAGCGTGTCCAGCACCTCGGTGAAGTGCTTGGTCGCCGAGTCGTAGTCGGCCGATAGCATCTCGGCGACCGCCTTGAACCACACCAGTCGCCAGCGCCAGCCGGCGCGGTCGGCCAGCTCGTCGAGCTTGCGGTTGGCCTTGGCGACGTCGCCGAGGTCCAGCAGGGCGCGGACCTCCATCAACGGCAGCTCCACCGAGTCCGACAGGTCGATGCCCTCGGCCTCCAGCGTGCCGTGCCGCGCCGCACGCAGCGAATCGAGCGTCTGCACCGGCTCGGACAGCACCGCCGCCGACAGCACCGCGGCACCGATGTCGGCCGGATCGACCAGCGGCACCGGCAGCACCTTGACGATCTCCTGCGCGGTCAGCCGCTCCGAATGCACCTGCCCGTCGAGATACACGTCGGTGTGTGCGACGAGCAGATCGACGCCGAACGTGGACCGCGACGGGGAGAACACCGTCGACAGACCGGGTTTGGGCGAGCCGGTGTCCTGGGCGACGACCTCACGCAGCACGCCAAGCAGCTGGCCCGACATCTCCTCGGAACTGCCGAACCGCCTGCGCGGGTCGGGGTCGATGGCGCGGCGCAGGGCCCGTCCGAACGAGTCGTAGATGCTCAGCACCGGGTCGTCTTCGGGCAGGCCGTCGACGTAGCGGCCCTTGCGGGTACGCAGGTTCAGCGTCAGCGCGGCCAGCGTGCGGCCGACGGTGTAGATGTCGGTGGCCACCGTCGGGCCTGTACGCACGATCTCCGGCGCCTGATAGCCCGGGGTGCCGTAGAGGTAGCCGAACGAGTTGATCGTCGATACCGCGCCGAGGTCGATCAGCTTGAGCTGCTCCTCGGTGATCATGATGTTCTCGGGCTTGAGGTCGTTGTAGGTCAACCCGATCGAGTGCAGGTAGCCCAACGCAGGCAGGATCTCGAGCATGTAACCGATGGCCTGGGCGACGGGCAGCTTCTCACCCCTGGCCGGCCTGAGCGACGTCCCGCCGACGTACTCCATCACGATGTAACCGACCGGGTTGCCGTGCTTGTCGCCGTGCTCGACGAAGTTGTAGATCTTCACGATGCCGGGATGGGTCACCTCGGCGAGGAACTGCCGCTCGGCCATCGCGATCTTCTGCGCCTCGGCGTCGCCGGAGTGCACCAGACCCTTGAGGACGACCGGCCGTTCGTTGACGTTGTGGTCGAAGGCCAGATAGACCCAGCCGAGGCCGCCGTGTGCGATGCAGCCCTTGATCTCGTACTGGTCGGCCACCATGTCGCCCGGATTGAGCTGCGGCAGAAAGGAATAAGAGCTGCCGCAGTTCGGGCACCAACCTTCGGACTGTCCGGCTTCCTCACCCGAGGACCGGCCGACGGGCCGACCGCAGTTCCAGCAGAACCGTTTCGACTCGGCGACCACCGGATTGGTCATCAGCGCCTCGAGCGGATCCTTCGCGGGCACCCGGGGGATCTCGACGAGGCCACCACCGAGGCGACGCGTCGGAGAGAGCGCCCTGGTCGCGGTGGTGTGGTCCTGCGGTTCGGTGTCGCCCGTGATGACCGAGACGGCGTCGGAGTCGTCGTCGAACTGAGGGCGGAACACCGCCTGCGTGGACATCGGGCGCATCGTCGACACCGAGTCCATCCCCATGTCGTCGAAGCTGGCCGGTTGGGTCCCCGGGCCGGCGTCGTCGAAGTCCTCGTGCGGGGGATCGGCCATCAGTCGACGTACCTCGCGACCGGGGGTGCGGGTGCGGGGCCGAGCACCGTCAGCCATTTGCGGTACAGCGTGCTCCACGTGCCGTCGCGGCGGATCCGCTCGAGCGTTCCGTTGACGAACCGCACCAGGTCGGTGTTCTGCAGGCCGATGCCGATGCCGTAGGGCTCCTGGCTGAGGCTGGGCCCGACGATGCGCAGGTACGGGTCCTGCGCCACGAGTCCGGCGAGGATCGAGTCGTCGGTGCTCACCGCATCCACCTGCCGCTGCTGCAGCGCGACCAGACAATCGGCCCACGTCACCACCCCGACGATGATCGGCGGCGGCGTGATCTCCCGGATGCGCTCGAGCGACGTGGTGCCCTTGGCGACGCACACCCGGCGGCCCGACAGGTCCGACGGCTGCCGGATCGTCGAGTCGCGCGGGACCAGGATGCGCTGGTTGGCGTTGAAGTAGGCGGTCGAGAAGTTCACCACCTCCTTGCGCTCGCAGGTGATCGTCATCGTCTTGACCACCACGTCGACCTGGTTGTTCTGCAGCGCGGTGATCCGGTCGGCCGAGGACAGTATCCGGTACTCCACCTGGGCCGGGGTGCCGAAGATGTCGCGCGCGATCTCACCGGCGATGTCGACGTCGAATCCGCTGACGTTGCCGGTGATGGGGTCGCGGAAGGAGAACAGGTTGCTGCCGATGTCCAGGCCGACGATCAGCCGGCCGCGGGCCCGGATGTTGCGCACCGCCTCGTCGGCCTCGGCCTTGGAGGGGAACGGCCGCAGGCTGGCCATGCGGTCGCAGTCCTGTTCGTCGTCAACGGGCGCGCGTACCGGCTCCGGCGGCAGCTCTTCCATGCCCGCAGGCGTCGGTGGGGTCAGGGTGATCGCAGAAGGCGTGGGCACCGACGCCGCCTGCGCGCAGCCGGTGAGCGCCACTGCCGCGGCGAGCAAGACGAGAAAAACTCGAAGGAGCTGCTTGTTCATTACCGGTACTCACTCAATCTCGGCCACAACCCCAGCGCCACGGCGATGGCCGCCGCCACGCTGAGCACGGCGGCGCCCACGGTCGCCCCGGACAGCACCCGGTAGGCGTTGATGATGTCGTCGCGCAGTTGGCTGCGGCTCTCTTCGATGCCGCTGCTCAGGGCCTCGTCGAGCTTGTTGAACGCGGGTGTCGAGTCGTCGTCGCCGGTGCCGAGCGCCACCTGCGTGGCGGCCTGGTAGTTCCCGACACTGATGTAGGCGTTGATCCGGTCGTCGGCCGCGCGCCAGCGCTCGAGGAGTTTCACGGCGCCGGACAGATCGGTTTTGTCGATCGCGTCGTCGCGGGCCAGGTACTCCGACAGCTGCTGCTGCATCAACTCGATCCGGTTGTAGTAGGACTGCTTGCGCACGGTCTCGTCCCCGCGCCGGATCAGCGCCAGGGTTTCGTCGGCGCGCGCCTGCTGCGCTGTGATCGCGAGATTAGTGACGGTCTTCAGCGACTCCGCGGCGGTGTCCTTGGCGCTGCGGCTGTCGGCGGTGGAGATGATCAGCGCCGTTCCGACCCACATCAACATGATCAGCACGGCCAGCCCGCCCGCCACGAAGCCGATGTTGATCCGCCTGCGGGTCCGCCGGGCCAGCCAGCGGTTGGCGAACACCCCGAACAACAGCGTCGCGAGGACCACCAGGATGACGGGGCCCGGGATCCGCGTCGACGCCGTGGTCTCGGCGTCCACCCGCTCGGAGGTCTCCTCGTACAGCCGTTGCGCCTGCGGCAGGATCTGCGTCTGCATCAACGCCGACGCCTCCGACAGATACGAGGAGCCGACCGGGTTACCGGCCCGGTTGTTGGTGCGCGCGGTTTCGACCAGTCCCGTGTAAACCGACAACTGTGCGTTGAGTCGGCCGAGCAGCTGCACCATCTCTTCATCCGTGAGCCCACTCGACGCCTTGGTCACGGCGACCGATGCGTCGGTGATCGCCTGCTCGTAGCGTTGCCGGACGTTGCGCGGTTCGGCGCCTGCGATGAATGCGGTCGCCGCGGCGGCGTCGGCGACCGAAAGCGTCGTGTACAGCTGGCCCGCCGCGAACGCCAACGGCTCGGTGTGGTTCAGGACGGTGGTCAGCGCCCGCTGGCGGTCGTTGATCGTCGTGGACGTGGCGAAGGCGCTGGCGACGACCAACGCGGCGAGCACCACGCCGATGGTGAGGATCCGGCCCGGGGTGGTCCACAGGAACCACCACCGTGGGTGCGTCGGTGTCGTCGGCGACCGCGAGGCGAGCGGCTCCGTCGACGGATGCGCCAACTCCACAGTCACGTGCGCGCGGACCTCATTTGCTTCGCTTTCCGACTCGTCATTCCGGCTGCACTCAACTGTATAAAAGAACTCTGAGAGTTTCCCGCAGCTGCGCGTTACCTATTCTTGGGCGTGTGCGCGGCGACGGTGACGGGTGGGTGGTGGCCGACACCGGTGCGGCCTTCTGGGGCCGCTACGGCGCGGCGGGGCTGCTGCTGCGTGCGCCGGGTCTGGACGGCGCGGCCGCGGTGCTGTTGCAGCACCGGGCGCCGTGGAGCCATCAGGGCGGAACCTGGGGCCTTCCGGGCGGCGCGCGAGACAGCCACGAGACCCCGGAACAGGCCGCGGTGCGGGAGGCCCACGAGGAAGCGGGGCTGCCTGCCCATCGCCTGACCGTGCGGACCGCCGTCGTGACACTGGAGATCACCGGCGTCTGGAGCTACACCACGGTCATCGCCGACGCACCCGAACGGCTGGCGACGACGCCGAACCGGGAAAGCGCCGAGTTGCGGTGGGTGCACGTCGAGGAGGTGACCGACCTGCCGCTGCATCCCGGCTTCGCGGCCAGCTGGGAGCGGCTGCGCGCGGAGATCGCGGCGATCCCGCTGTTGGTCAACGAGCAGCCGCGACGGCCTCTTTGAGGCTGCGCGCCGCCGAGGTCGGGTCGTCGGCGCCGGTGATCGCCCGCACCACCACGATCCGGCGGGCGCCCGCGGCGAGCACCTCGAAAAGCCGCTCGTGGTCGATTCCGCCGATCGCGAACCACGGCTTGTCCGTGTCCGTGGCGGCGGTGTGGCGGACCAGGTCCAGCCCGGGAGCAGGGCGGCCCGGCTTGGTGGGGGTGGGCCAGCACGGCCCGACGCAGAAGTAGTCGACGGGTTCGGCGATCGCAGCGGCCACCTGGGCCGCATCGTGGGTGGAGCGGCCGATCACCGGTTCGGGCCCGACGATGCGGCGGGCCACCGTGAGCGGCAGGTCGTCCTGACCGAGGTGCAGTACATCGGCGCCCGCCGCCAGCGCGATGTCGGCGCGGTCGTTGACCGCCAGCAGGGCGCCGTGTCGGCGCGCGGCATCGGCGAGCAGCTCGAGCGCGTCGAGTTCCTGACGGGCTTCCAGCGGCCCGAACTTCTGCTCGCCCGGCGAGTTCTTGTCGCGCAACTGGATGAGGTCCACGCCGCCGGCCAACGCCGCATCGGCGAACTCGGCCAGGTCGCCGCGCTCTCGGCGGGCGTCGGTGCACAGGTACAGCGACGCCGTCGCCAAGCGGTCCAGGGCTTGCTGCACACCGCGAACGGTAGCGCCTTGGCTTGAGTACGCTGGAATCCGCACACGGGAGTCCCGGGACCGGGGTCTGAGAGTGGGCACGCCACCCTTACCGTCGCACCTGATCCGGGTCATGCCGGCGAAGGGAGGGAAATGTCTCGAGGATCGTCCGCCGGTTCGTTGGCCGTCATCGGTGGCGGCGTCATCGGCTTGGCCGTCGCGCGTCGAGCCGCGCTCGACGGCTGGACCGTGTGGGTGCACCGCAGCGACGACGGGGGCGCGTCGTGGGTAGCCGGCGGCATGCTGGCGCCGCACAGCGAGGGCTGGCCCGGCGAGGACGAACTGCTGCGCATCGGCCTGGCATCGTTGCAGATGTGGCACGACGATTTCCTCGAGGGGTTGCCCGGCGAGGTGGTCACCGCCCGGGAGTCGCTCGTGGTCGCCGTCGACCGCGCCGACGCGGCGGACCTGAAGACCGTCGGCGAATGGCTGGCCGCGCAGGGGCACCCGGTGACCATGACCACAGCCGCGCGCGACCTCGAACCGCTGCTGGCGCAGGGAATCCGGCACGGGTTCGTCGCGGAAACCGAACTGGCGGTGGACAACCGCGCGGTGGTGCGGGCATTGGCTGAGCACTGCGAGCGGCTCGGGGTGCAGTGGGCGCAACGAGTCGACGACCTGGCATCGGTGCACGCCGATGCCGTGGTGATCGCGAACGGCATCGACGCACCGAAGCTGTGGCCGGGCCTGCCGATCCGGCCGGTGAAGGGGGAGGTGTTGCGCCTACGATGGCGCCGCGGGTGTATGCCGGTGCCGCAGCGGGTCATTCGAGCGCGCGCGCACGGCAGGCAGGTGTATCTGGTGCCGCGCGGCGACGGGGTGGTGGTCGGCGCGACGCAGTACGAGCACGGGCGCGACACGGCGCCCGCGGTGAGCGGTGTCCGGGAACTGCTCGACGATGCGTGCGCGGTGATGCCGGCGCTGGGCGAATACGAACTGGCCGAGTGCGCGGCGGGCCTGCGGCCGATGACGCCGGACGGATTGCCGATCGTCGAGCGCCTCGACGAGCGAACGCTGGTGGCCGCCGGCCACGGCCGCAACGGATTCCTACTCGCGCCGTGGACCGCTGCGCGGATCGCGGCCGAACTCGATGTGACGGTGGGAGCTGGGCTATGACGCGCACGCGAGGAGCAAAACAATGAGGGTGACGGTCAACGACGAATCGGTGGAGGTGGACCCGCAGACGACGATCGCCGCACTGCTGGACCGTCTCGGCTATCCGGAGAAGGGCATCGCCGTATCGGTGGACTGGTCGGTGCTGCCCAAGTCCGATTGGCACACCCGGCTGGCCGAGGGTGCCCGCGTCGAGGTGTTGACGGCGGTGCAGGGTGGGTGACTCGAAGCTGACCATCGCGGGCCGGGAGTTCGGGTCGCGACTGATCCTGGGCACCGGCGGCGCGGCGAATCTCGCGGTGCTGGAACAGGCGCTGGTGGCGTCTGGCACGGAGTTGACCACGGTCGCGATGCGACGGGTCGACGCCGACGGCGGCACCGGTGTGCTGGACCTGCTGAACCGGTTGGGCATCACCCCGCTGCCGAACACCGCCGGGTGCCGTGGTGCGGCCGAGGCGGTGTTGACCGCGCAACTGGCCCGGGAGGCCTTACACACGGACTGGGTGAAACTGGAAGTGATCGCCGACGAACGCACGCTGTTGCCCGATGCGATCGAACTCGTCCGCGCCGCAGAGCAATTGGTCGATGACGGTTTCATCGTGCTGCCCTACACCAACGACGACCCGGTGTTGGCGCGTCGACTGGAAGACGTCGGTTGTGCGGCGGTGATGCCGCTGGGCTCCCCGATCGGAACCGGCCTGGGCATCGCGAATCCGCACAACATCGAGATGATCGTCGACGGCGCGTCTGTGCCGGTGGTGCTCGACGCCGGGATCGGCACCGCCAGCGATGCCGCGATGGCGATGGAATTGGGTTGCGACGCCGTCCTGTTGGCCACCGCGGTCACCCGATCCGCGGACCCGCCGACGATGGCGGCGGCCATGGCGGCCGCGGTCACGGCCGGTCATCTGGCGCGGCAGGCGGGCCGGATACCCAAGCGGTTCTGGGCGCACGCTTCCAGTCCGGCCTTATGAGTCGGTATGTTGCGCTGGGCAGTTCGATGGCGGCGGGTCCGGGCATCCGCCCCCGTGCGGCCGGGGCGCCGCTGGCGGCGGGCCGATCCGCACGCAACTATCCGCATCTCGTCGCCCAGGGGCTGGGATTCGATCTCGTTGACGTGACCTACTCGGGGGCGACCACGGCGAACGTGCTCACCGACGCGCAGCGAAATGCGCCGCCACAGATTTCCGCGCTCGACGGAACCGAGGACCTGGTGACGGTGACGATCGGCGGCAACGACGTCGGCTATGTGCCGATGCTGTTCGCGGCCGGACTGCCCCGGTGGGCGCGAGCGGTGCCGTGGCTTGGCGGGGTCGTGCGCGCGCATGTGGACCGGGCTGAACGGGACGCGGCTCTGGCCCAACTGGCGGAGTCGTTGAGAGACGTCGGTCGTGCTATCCGCGGGCGCTCGCCGCATGCGAAGGTGCTGTTCGTGGACTACTTGACCTTGCTGCCTCCGGCCGGGACGCCGGCCCCTCCGCTCAGCGATGCCGACGTCGCGACGGGCCGCCACATCGCCGACACCCTGCAACGGCTGACGGCCGAGGCGGCGGCCGCGACGGGCTGCGGGCTGGTGTGCGTCGCCGAGCCCAGCCGCCCGCATCATGCGTGGTCCGCCGAACCGTGGACCACAGGATTCGGCCTGCCGCTGCCGGGGCGCCCGGCGCCGTTGCACCCGAACGCAGCAGGGATGCGGGCCGTGGCCGATCTCGTGGTCGCGCAGACGAACCGATGATCGAGCTGGTCGGGCTGTCGAAGACCTTCGGACGGACCCGTGCCGTCGACGACCTGACGTGCTCCATCGAACCGGGCTTCGTGACCGGGTTCCTCGGGCCCAACGGCGCGGGCAAGACCACCACCATGCGGCTCATCCTCGGGCTCGATCACCCCACCTCGGGCACCGCCACGGTCCATGGCGTTCCCTACCCGCGGCTGGTCGATCCGCTGCGCAAAGTGGGAGCGTTGCTGGACGCGCGGCAGGCGCACCCGAACCGCTCGGCGCGCAACCATCTGCGGTGGATGGCCGCCAGCAACCGGATCCCGGCCAAGCGGGTCGACGAGGTCCTCGAGATGGTCGGGCTCGCCTCGGTGGCGGGCAAGAGGGCAGGAGCACTGTCGCTGGGCATGAGTCAACGGTTGGGCATCGCAGGCGCGCTACTGGGTGACCCGCCGGTGTTGCTGTTCGACGAACCGGTCAACGGCCTTGATCCGGAGGGCATTCGGTGGGTACGCACGCTGATGCGGTCGCTGGCCGCTGAGGGACGCACGGTTCTCGTCTCCAGCCACCTGCTTGCGGAGATGGCCAATACCGCCGACCGGCTTGTGGTCATCGGGCGGGGCCGACTGATCACGGCGACGTCGGTCGGCGAGTTCGTCAGCCGCTCGGGCGTCCAGAGCGTGCGCGTGCGAAGCCCCCACCTCGACGCGCTGCGGAGCACGGCCGAGACCGCCGGCCTGACGGTGCAGTCGGTGCCGGGCGACTCCGCGTTGGTGGTGCATGGCGCGGCGATCGAGGTGGTCGGCGATCTTGCTGCGCGTCACGGGATCACGTTGCATGAACTGAGCGTGCAGGAGGTCTCCCTGGAAGAGGCCTACATGAGCCTGACCGACCAGGCCGTCGAGTATCGGGCGGCGGGGTCGTGAGCGCGCTGGCAGTGGTCAACGCCGAGCGGATCAAGCTGGGCACCACGCACTCGGCTTCGTCGACCGCCGTGGTCGTTGCGCTGCTCGCCCTCGCGCTGGCCGGCCTGCAGGGTGCGCTGTCACACGCCTCGGCGCCGTTGGACCCGCAACGGGCCGCCCTCGGCGTCGCCGTCTTCGGCGTGCCGGTGCTGATGGTGATGGCGTCTATGACCGTGACGGCCGAGTATCGAACCGGGATGGTCGGCACCACGTTCATCGCGGAGCCGAAACGTACGCTCGTTATCCTCGCCAAAGTGGTTGTGACGGCGATCTTCTCGGCGTTGTTCGCCGCCGCGCTGGTGGTGATGGCGATCGCGTTGGCCAGGATTGTCGCGGCGACCGGCAGCGCGGTTGAGCTGTCGCCGGCCTCGCCGGAAGTGTGGCGCCTGAGTGCGGCCACAGCGCTCTACGCGGCGCTGGCATCGGCCCTCGGTGTCGGCATCGGAGCGCTGGTGCGGGCGGGCCCTGGGGCGGTGGCGGTGCTGCTGCTGTGGCCACTGCTGGTCGAACCCATGCTCGGTAACCTGCCCGATGTCGGTGCGCAGGTGGGGCCGTACCTGCCGTTCGCCAACGTCTTCCTCTTCATCGACGTGCAGTGGCTGTATCCGGTTTACGCGATGCCGTGGGGGCCGCTCGGGTCGCTGGTGTATTTCGCTGCCTGGGTGGTGGCGGTGTTGATCGCGGCGATCGCCGTGGTCAATGCCAGGGATGCCTGACTCGTGCTGTTTCGGCGCTAACGTGGTGGGCGATGAGGCACAAATGGTGGTCGGGAACCGTCGCGCTGCTGTCAGTCGCCGTCGTGCTGGCCGGTTGCGGTCGTGACGACCCGAGCGAACCCACGCGGCAACCGCCGACCGCGCCAGTCGGCGTCTCTCCCGCGGCAGCACAGTTCGCCGCGTCGCTCTCGCGGCGAGTCACCGGTGGCGAGATGTATGCCCACCTGGCCCGGCTGCAGGAGATCGCCGACAACAACGACGGCAACCGGGCCCTCGGCACCCCCGGTTATGACGCCAGCGTGGACTACGTCGCTAACACGCTGCGTGACAAGGGCTTCGACGTGCAGACCCCTGAGTTCGAGGTGCGGCTACCCTTCGCCGACGAACCCGCACTGACCGTCGGCGGCGAGAAGATCGCCGCGAGGCCGTTGAACTTCACCATCGGCACCCCGCCCGACGGTGTCTCGGGGCCGCTGGTGGCTGCCCGCGTCGAGGATTCACCGGGATGCACACCCGCCGATTACGACGGACTGACCGTGCGCGGGTCCGTCGTCTTGGTCGACCGCGGCACCTGTCCGTTCGCCGACAAGGAGAGCGCGGCCGCCGAACGCGGTGCCCTCGCCCTGATCGTCGCCAACAACGAGGAAGGCGACGAGATGGGCGGCACGCTCGGAGAGCAGACCGGCGTCGACATCCCCGTCATCAGCGTCACCAAGGATGCCGGCGCCCGACTGCGGGCCGACCCCGGCCGGACGACCATCAAACTCAACGCGGGCGTCCGCGTCGAGCAGTCGCGCAACGTCATCGCACAGACCAAGACCGGCGGCACCGACAACGTCGTCATGGTCGGTGCCCACCTGGACAGCGTCCCGGAAGGCCCCGGCATCAACGACAACGGTTCCGGAGTGGCCGCCGTCCTGGAGACCGCGCTGCAGCTCGGCAGCGCTCCTGACGTCAACTACGCTGTGCGCTTCGGCTTCTGGGGCGCCGAAGAAGTGGGCCTGATGGGGTCGAATGACTATGTGCAGTCGCTCAGCGTCGAGGAGCTCAGGAACATCTCGCTGTACCTGAACTTCGACATGATCGGGTCGCCGAACCCCGGTTACTTCACCTATGACAGCGACCTCTCGCTGCCACCGGATCCCGACGGCCCGCCGGTCGGCCGCATTCCGGAAGGGTCGGCGGGCATCGAAAGAACGCTCGTCGCCTATCTGGACGCCGCAGGCAAACCGGCCGAGGACATCAACTTCGACGGGCGCTCCGACTACGACGGCTTCGCCCTCGCCGGCATCGCGATCGGCGGGGTGTTCTCCGGCGCGGAGGCCGAGAAGACGCCCGAGCAAGCCGAGCGGTGGGGAGGTGAGGCCGGAGAGCCCTTCGACCCCAACTACCACAAAGAGTCGGACGTCTTGGCGAACATCGACCGCACGGCGCTGGCCATCAACGGTGCCGCCGTGGCGTACGCCGTCGGCGTCTACGCCCAAGACCAGGGTGGCCGCAACGGTGTGCCGATCCGGGAAGACCGTACGCGCCACCCGCTCGCGTCATGAAACGCTGGGCTGCCGTCGGGCTTGCCGCGATCCTGACGGCCTGCTCGTCGACGGACTCCAACCCGGCACCTGACGACCTGGGCCGAGAACTGGCCGCCAAAGTCACCGCCGACGGAATGTATCCGCACCTGCGCCGACTCCAGGAGATCGCCGACGCCAACGACGGCAGCCGGGCAGAGGGCACCCCCGGCTACGACGCCAGCGTCGACTACGTCGCAGAGTTGCTGCGCGACAGCGGCTTCGATGTCCAGACGCCGGAGTTCGAAGTCCTCGATCGCAGCGAGGGCGGCAACCCCGCCCTGCGGGTGGGCGGGCGAAGCTTCCCCGCCGAGCAGGCCTCGCTGCTGATCACCACACCGCCCGGCGGGCTCGCCGCCCCGACCCTGAGGCCCGGAAAGTCACCAGGGTGTCGCACCGCCGACTACGACGGCCGTTCGGTGAAGGGCGCCATTGCCGTCGTCGACGACACCGGTTGCTCGGTCGTCGACAAACAGAACGCGGCAGTGTCCGAAGGAGCGGTCGGCGTGCTCGTCGTCAACACCCGCGGAACCAGCGGCAGCCCGGCCGGACTGTTCACGCCCGGCTACTACCGGGAGCTGACCGTGCCCGTCGGAGTGATCAACCCCGATGCTGACGCCGCCCTGCGCCGCACCAGCGCACCGGTGCAACTCGTACTGGACAGCAAGCCGGTCATGACCAAGGCGCGCAACGTGATCGCGCAGACGCAGACCGGCGACACCGCGAATCTCGTCGTGGCGGGTGCGCATCTCGACAGCGTGACCCGAAGTCCCGGGATCAACGACGACGGCACCGGTGTGGCCGCGCTTTTGGAGACGGCGGCGGCGCTGGGTTCGGAACCGCAGATCACCAATGCCGTGCGGTTCGCCTTCTGGGCGTCGGAGGAGAACGGGCATGCCGGGCCGAGCCGATATGTGCACAGCCTGTCGCTCGAAGACCTGGCCGACATCGCGCTCTACCTCAACTTCGACATGCTCGGCTCGCCGAACGCAGGCTACTTCACCTACGACGGTGACCAGACCGCGCAGCCCAACCCGGAGATCCCGCTGCGATCGGTGCCGCAAGGCTCCGCGGGCCTCGAGCGCACCCTGGCCGGCTATCTCAACTCGGCCGGTGTGCGGCCCGCCGACATGCCGCTGGCCAAAGCCACCGACTACTACCCGTTTCTGACCGCGGGAATTCCGGTAGGCGGCCTGACGGCCGGCGCTTCGCAGCGGAAAACCGAGGTGCAGGAGCGCCTTTGGGGCGGCAAGGCCGGTGTGCCGTTCGATCCGAACTACCGCACGCCACGCGACCGGATCGACGCCGTGAACCGCGACGCGCTTTCGGTCCTGGGGCCGGCCGCCGCGTTCGCCGTCGGAACCTATGCGCAGGCCGTCGACGGCGTCAACGGAGTTCCGCCTCGGGATCAACGGCAACGGATCTCTCGGTAGCCTTCCGGTAGCCCAGCAGTCGCATGCCGTGATACACCGCCAGCGCGGCGATGGATCCCAGCGCAATGCCGGTGAACGTCAAACCCCCGCCCTGCCATGTGAAGTCGGCGATACCGATGATCAGCGGAATCGCGGCTGTCATCTGGTTCACCGGCTTCGTGAAGTCGACCCGGTTGGTCAGCCAGATCCGGATTCCGAGCACCCCGACGAGCCCGTAGAGCACCACGGTGGCCCCGCCGAGTACGCCGGCTGGAATGGCCGAGATCACCGCGCCCACCTTCGGGCAGAGCGAGAGCATGATCGCCACCGCCGCCGCCACCCAGTACGCGGCGGTCGAGTACACCCGCGTCGCCGCCATCACGCCGATGTTCTCGGCGTACGTCGTCGTCGCCGAACCCCCGCCGATGCCCGCCAGGGTGGTCGCCACACCGTCGGCCGCCAGTGCTCGCCCGATCAGCGGGTCGACGTCGGTGCCGGTCA
Source organism: Mycobacterium sp. IDR2000157661 (assembly GCF_022317005.1). Classification (NCBI taxonomy): domain Bacteria; kingdom Bacillati; phylum Actinomycetota; class Actinomycetes; order Mycobacteriales; family Mycobacteriaceae; genus Mycobacterium; species Mycobacterium sp. IDR2000157661. The sequence goes on along the minus strand of NZ_CP081006.1, from coordinate 1,148,269 downwards.
TCTGCCCGACAGACTTCACGTGCCCGATGTTCTCGGCGACAAGTGCGATCACCGCAGGCAGGAACATCGGCAGCACCGCCAGGGTGAACGTGGGCGTCTGGAACTCGGGCAGGCCCAGCCACGGTGCGGCCGCGATCGCCGACGTGTCGACCTCTCCCATCGCCAGCGCCAACAGATACCCGACCAACACCGCCAGGAAAATGGCGAGCCGACCGATCATCCCGCGGAAGAAGGCCAGGATGGCCACCAGCAACACCAAGGTGACGAGTCCGACCAGCGGCCCCTCCTCGAAATTCGCCTTGGCGGCCGGAGCGAGGTTGAAGCCGATCAGCGCGACGATCGCGCCGGTGACCACCGGCGGCAACGTCACGTCGATCCAGTGCGTACCCACCAGGTGCACGACCGCTCCGATCGCGACCAGTGCCAGGCCGACTGCAACCAGTCCGCCCAGCGCGCTGCCGGTCCCGTACGTGGCCACCGCCGCGGTGACCGGCGCGATCACCGAGAAACTGGAGCCCAGATAGCTCGGCAGCCGGTTGCCCGTGATCAGCAGGAACAGCACCGTGCCGACGCCCGAGAACAGCAGCGTCGTTGCGGGTGGGAAACCGGTGAGGACCGGCACCAGGAAGGTTGCGCCGAACATCGCGACGACGTGCTGCGCACCCAGGCCGATCATCCGGCCCCACCTGAGCCGTTCGCCGGGCGCGACGACGAAGTCCTCGCCTGCTCGTGCGTCGACCCGCGACCATGTCACTGGAATCACGGGGCATACCTTGCGGCGTGAACGCGGCGTCCGGCGTAGACCGCCGCGCCGATCAATACGACACCCGCGCCTGCCAGCACCGACGACACCGGCAGCAACATCGCCAGAAGCAGACACCCTGCCACACCGACCAGCGGTATGGCCTTGCGCGGCAACGTGAATGCGGCGGTGTTGGCGATGGCGTAGTAGAGCAGCACCGCGAACGACGAGAAGCCGATCGCGGTTCGCACGTCGACCAGCGCGGCGAGCGTCGCCACCACCACACCCACCGCGAGCTCCGCGCGGTGCGGGCTGTCGAACCGGTGGTGCACGGCCGCCAGCGCCTGCGGCAGGTGGCGGTCGCGGGCCATCGCCAGCGTCGTGCGCGACACCCCCAGGATCAACGCCAGCAGCGAGCCCAGCGCGGCGACCGCGGCGCCCGTCCGGACCACGGGCTCGAATCCTGGGTATCCCGCAGCGGCCACGGCGTCGGCCAGCGGCGCCGTCGCCGACGCCAGCGCTTCGCTGCCCAGCGCGGCGATGACGGCGACCGCGACGACGGCGTAGACGACGAGCGTGATGCCCAGCGCGATCGGGATCGCGCGGGGGATCGTCCGGGCCGGGTCGCGGACCTCCTCACCGAGGGTGGCGATGCGCGCATAGCCCGCGAAGGCGAAGAACAGCAACCCTGCGGCCTGCAGCACACCGACCACCGTGACATCGGAGCCCAGGGCGAGCCGCGCGCCGTCGGGCGCACCGAACCCGGCGATGACGACGACCACCGCGGCCAGCACCGCGAGCACGACGGCGACGATGAGCCGGGTCAGCAACGCCGACTTCCTGATACCCGCGTAGTTCAGGGCGGTCAGCGCGACGACGGCCGCCACTGCCACCGCGTGCGCCCACTCGGGCCAGACGTAGTAACCGACGGTCAGCGCCATCGCCGCACACGAAGCCGTCTTGCCGACGACGAAACTCCACCCCGCCGTGTATCCCCAGAACGGGCCGAGACATTCCCGGCCGTAGACGTAGGTCCCACCGGACTGCGGGTAAAGGGCGGCAAGGCGTGCCGAGGACGTGGCGTTACAGTAGGCGACGACGGCCGCGACGGCCAGGCCGATCAACAACCCCGAACCCGCCGCGGCCGCGGCCGGGGCCAGCGCGACGAAGATGCCCGCACCGATCATCGAGCCCATCCCGATGAGCACCGCGTCGGTGGTGCCGAGTCGCCGCTGCAGGGCAGGGCCGTGCGGCGGCGTGCTCACGGCGAGAATGTTAGATCAGCCGTCGTTGTCCTGCGGCTCCAAAGACTCGCTGGCCGAGGTGGCGGCCGAGGCGACGAGCACGGCCAGCAGCACCATCCCGGCGAGCACTGTCAGCGGCATGGTCCACAGCCGCCGCACCAGCAGAGCGCTCTGGCACTGCTCGACATAGCTCGACTCGCCGACGGTCGCCGCCGCCTGCGTCAGGTCGGTGAGGTAGCCGGTTCCGCACTTGATCTGCCAGCCGTACTGGTCGAAGGCGTCGAGGAAGACCGGGAAATTCATCGCCAGCAGACCGGCGGCCAACACGGCTCCAGCCACGATGCCGGTGTACGCGAGTCGATGATGTCGGTCCTGCATGGTTTCCCCGTTCCTGTCCAAGCAGCCTGCGCAGCGCGCCGAACACCCCACTATGTTAATGGCGATTCTGCGAATGAGGAAACGATTCTCGGCGATTGCCAAGGCAAGTCACCGGTTATGTGGACAGGGTCCGGGCACGGAGTTCGCCAGGCGAGTCGACTACCGGTTGCGTGCCATGTTGCCTGCGAGGTAGGCGAGATAGCCGACAGTCGCGAGGGCGGCGAGCTTGCGTGTCCTGCGCGACGCCAGCCCCAGTCCGATCGCGGTCTCGATGCCACCGTTGAGGTAGATGAACTGGCGGGTGTTTCGCGGAAACGCCTGCACCGTGGCCGACTCGAACAGTTGCGGCTTGACGAAGTGCGAGACCCCGACGGCGGCGACACCCAAGCCTGCCAGGGTGGCCGCCCGCGAACCGGTGCCCGGATCCTCTGTCACGTCTGTCGTTCCCTTCCTGTCACGCGATCTGGTAGTCGCTCAACGGATACTGCGACGCTTCCTTGATGGCCCGTCGCGTGGGCATCGGCCGCAGGAGCGTGGCCTCGCCGCTGGGGTTGAAGTAATAGGACCGCGACGAGGCGCAGTTGCCCACCGTGAACACCGAATCCGCGATCAACTCCGTCATCCGGTCCAGGTAGCGGGTGTTGGCTTCCTCGGTCACCTCGAACGTGGTCGCCCCCCGGCGCTTCACCTCGCCGAACAGCCTGTCCATGTGGCGCATCTGGTATTCCATGGTGTTGAAGAAGTTCAGGCCGAGGAAGGCATACGGGCTGGCCAGGCTGAGCAGGTTGGGGAAGTAGGGCATCGAGACGCCCTGGTAAGCCTGGAACCGGTTCTCGCGCCACCACTTGCCGAGGTTGCGTCCCTGGCGGCCGACGATCTCGATGGCCGGGAAGTTCGCCTCCCACAGGTCGAAGCCGGTGGCCAGCACCAACGTGTCGATCACCGTCTTCGTTCCGTCATTGGCCACGATGCCGTCGGATTCGATCCGCTCGATACCCGAACTCTGAAGGTGCACATGGGGTTTGGTGAAGACCCGGTAGTAGCTGTTGGAGAACGTGGGCCGCTTGCAGCCGAAGTCGTAGTCCGGTGTCAGTTGCTCACGCAACTCGGGGTCCCGGATCGAGAAGAACCGGTGCATCTTGGCCAGGTCGGAGGCGGCGATGTTGAGCCGTCGAAACAGCGTCTGGCGGTGATGAAGTCCGACGAAGATGAAGAACTCATACAGCGCGTCGGTGACCATCCGGACCGCGCGCTGGGTAAGCGGCACACGGGCGAACAACCGCTTGGCGCGCTCGGAGATGGGGAAGTCGAGTTTCGGCACGACCCAGATCGGGGTCCGTTGATAGACGGTCAGCTCGGCGGCTTTCTTGGCGAGTTCCGGAATGAGCTGTACCGCCGTTGCGCCGGTGCCGATGATCGCGATGCGGCGTCCCTCCGGCTCGTAGCCGTCGTCCCAGGCGGTGGTGTGGATGACCTTGCCGTCGAAGCTCGTGATGCCCGGAATGTCAGGGGTGTGCGGCTGTGACAGGAAACCGGTGGCCGTGATGAGGTAGCGCGCGCTCAGCGTGTCGCCACCGCCCAGCGCGATCCGCCAGACCTTGGCGTCCTCGTCCCAGCGGGCGCCCTCGACCGTGGTGTTGAACCGCATGTGCTTGCGCACGTCGTACTTGTCTGCGACATCATCGGCATACTGCTTGATCTCGCCGCCGGTGGAGAACAAGCGCGACCAGTTCGGGTTCGGCTCGAAGAAGTAGGAGTAGGTGGTCGTCGGGACGTCGACGGCCAGGCCCGGGTAGTGGTTGACGTGCCACGTTCCGCCCAGGTCGTCCTCTCGGTCGAGGATGACGAAGTTCTCGTAGCCCATCCGCTTGAGCTGGATGGCCGCGCCGATGCCCCCGAACCCGGCGCCCACGATGACGGCGTCGAACTGTTCCGAAGTCATGCCCGCACGGTACCTCAGGTACCGGATTCAGCCCTTGAGGGAACCGGCCCTTGGCGGATTCAGCGTCGCGATACAGGTGACAGCGCGGTCCCCCTCCGCCCACGTCTCGGCCGTCGGGTACAGCACGTACAACTGCACGGCGTCGTCCTCCATCGCCGCAGGCGAGTAGCGCGCCAGTTCAGGGCTGCACCTCTCGGTGTAGCTGTCGATCACGGCCTGACCGGGGAAGTCGCCGTCGGGCATCTGCAGTACGGCGAACACCTCCCCGGCATGTGGTTCGGCGCAGTCGACGGTCTTGACGGTCCGCACCCGGGTGTCGCCCGGGATCTCCGACAAGCAGTCGCCCTCCTGAACGTCGGTCGCGGTGACGGTCCCCGCGTCGAGCACGACGAAGGCGAGGATGGCGATGATGGCCAACGTCCACAGCGCGGACAGCACCAGGCCGGCGATGGCCAGCCCGCGTCCGCCCTGGCCGTCCTTGGCCTTCTTGAGTCCCACGATGCCGCAGACGACGCTGATGAGCACGCCGCCGATCAGCCCGAAGATCAGCGAGACGATGGCCCACCAGTTCGTCTTGTTCTGCGCGGGCGGCTGGCCGTAGTAGCCGGGGCCGCCCTGCGAGTACGGCGGCGGAGGTGGCGGCGGATAACCCCGGCGGGGGCGGGTAGCCGTACGAGGGCTGCTCGCCATACGAGGGCTGCTCGCCGTACGGTGGCGGAGGGGGACCGGGCGGCGTGGTCACGCGAGAACCGTAACCCGTCGGCCGCCCGTTGGCTGCATATCGACTGCCGCCGACGACGACACGATCCTAGGGCGCACCGAGCAAGCGGACTGCCGCGTCGACTGCGAGTGCGGGCACATCGAATGTCTTGGAGCCCAGATCGTGGCGCGCTCCGGCGATTTCGACGATGGTCGTGCGCGCACCGATGAGGTCGGCGGCCGGGCGAAGTTCGTCGATGGAGCCGAACGGATCCGCCGAGCCGTGGGTGAACACCGTCGGCACGGTGATGAGGGGCAGGTGATCGGTGCGTGCCCGCTCCGGCTTGCCCGGCGGGTGCAGGGGATAGGAGAACAGCGTCAACACGTCGACCTCGGTTGCCCTGTCGGCAACCGCCATCGAGGTCATCCGGCCGCCGTAGGAATGCCCGCCTGCGATGACGGGGCCGCCGGCCAGCGTCCGCGCGACCGCAACGGCCTCGGCCACCCCCGCCTGATCGGCCTTCGCCGAACCGGACGGCGGCCCCTTGGGGCGGCGCCTTCGATAGGGCAGGTTGTAGCGCACCGCCAACCAGCCGCGCCGAGCCCACTCGTCGCAGATCCTCTTGAGCAAGGGGGCTTCCCGGCTGCCGCCCGCGCCGTGGGTGAGGACGACGACGCCCGCCGGAGTGCCGTCGGGTTCATGGGCGACTCCGGCGATGTCCTCGAGCGTCACTCGGTCAGCCTGAACAGCGCCGAGACGGGGCCGTGACCCTGCCCCAACGGGTATGCGGCACGCAGACATTCGGTCACCCAACGCTTTCCGAACGCGACCGCGTCGGGAACGGTGTAACCATGTGCCAGCGCGCTGGCCACCGCGGCTGCCAGGGTGTCTCCCGCGCCGTGGTCGTGGCCGGTGTCGATGCGGGTGGCGTCGAACTCGTGAAATTCCGTGCCGTCGAAGAGAAGGTCGGGGCTTTGAGCCGACGAACGAAGGTGGCCACCCTTCACCAGCACCCAAGGCGGGCCCAACGCATGCAGGGCACGAGCAGCGTCGCGCTGGGTGTCATCGTCGACGACCTCGATGCCGACGAGCAGGCGGACCTCGTCGAGATTCGGCGTCACCAGCGTCGCAAGCGGAAACAGCCGTTCCTTCATGGCGTCGAGTGCGCTGGGGTGCAGCAGCGGATCGCCGTGCATCGAGGCGCACACCGGGTCCACCACCAACGGGACCGCGCCGGCAAGACCCTGGCCGCGCCAGGCGCCGGCCACCGTGTCGATGATCTCGGAGGACGCAAGCATGCCCGTCTTGGCCGCCTGCACACCGATGTCGGAGGCCACCGCCTCGATCTGGCCGCCGATGACGTCGAGCGGAATCTCGTGAAAGCCCTTGACGCCCAACGAGTTCTGCACTGTGACCGCAGTGACCGCCACGAGGCCGTGCACGCCCAGCAGCGCGAAGGTGCGCAGGTCGGCCTGGATGCCTGCGCCGCCGCCGGAGTCGGACCCGGCGATCGTCATCACCCGAACCGGCGTGGTCTGCGGCTCGGGCAGCGGCAGATAGTTCATGCCAGCGGCAGGTACACGCGATTGCCGTGGTCGGCGAACTCCTGGGATTTCTCGGCCATCCCCTTGACCAGCGCGGCCTCGATGTCCTCTTCAGTCTCCAGCCCGTGTTCGGCGGCGTAGTCGCGGACATCCTGGGTGATACGCATCGAACAGAACTTCGGACCGCACATCGAGCAGAAGTGCGCGGTCTTTGCCGGTTCCGCCGGAAGCGTCTCGTCGTGGAATTCGCGTGCGGTGTCAGGGTCGAGCGACAGCGCGAACTGGTCGTGCCACCGGAACTCGAAGCGGGCGCGCGACAGGGCATCGTCGCGCTGCTGTGCGTGCGGATGGCCTTTGGCGAGATCGCCTGCGTGCGCGGCGATCTTGTAGGCGATTACCCCGTCCTTGACGTCCTTACGATCGGGCAGGCCGAGGTGTTCCTTGGGCGTGACGTAGCACAGCATCGCGGTACCGGCCTGGGCGATGATCGCCGCACCGATGGCGCTGGTGATGTGGTCGTAGGCGGGCGCGATGTCGGTGGTCAGCGGGCCCAGCGTATAGAACGGCGCTTCCTCGCACAGCTCCTCCTCGAGCCGCACGTTCTCGACGATCTTGTGCATCGGCACGTGGCCGGGTCCTTCGATCATGACCTGCACGCCATGCGATTTGGCAACCTTCGTCAGCTCGCCCAGAGTTCGCAGTTCGGCGAACTGGGCGGCGTCGTTGGCGTCGGCGATCGATCCGGGCCGCAGCCCGTCGCCGAGTGAGAACGTCACGTCATAGCGCTGCAGGATCTCGCAGAGTTCCTCGAAGTGGGTGTAGAGGAACGACTCGCGGTGGTGGGCCAGACACCATGCGGCCATGATGGAACCGCCGCGGCTCACGATCCCGGTGACACGCTTGGCGGTCAGCGGCACGTAGCGCAGCAGGACACCGGCATGCACCGTCATGTAGTCGACACCCTGCTCGCACTGCTCGATCACGGTGTCGCGGTAGATGTCCCACGTCAGCTCCGCCGGGTCACCCTTGACCTTCTCGAGCGCCTGATAGATCGGCACGGTACCGACCGGCACCGGCGAGTTGCGCAGGAGCCACTCGCGGGTCAGGTGGATGTCCTCGCCCGTGGAGAGGTCCATGATCGTGTCGGCACCCCACCGCGTGGCCCACACCATCTTGTCGACCTCTTCGGCGATCGAGCTGGTGACAGCCGAATTGCCGATGTTGGCATTGACTTTCACCGCGAAGGCCTTGCCGATGATCATCGGCTCGGTCTCGGGGTGGTTGTGGTTGGCGGGGATCACCGCGCGGCCGGCCGCCACCTCGTCGCGCACGAGCTGGGCAGGCATGCCTTCGCGTTCGGCGATGAACGCCATCTCGGCGGTGACCTCGCCGTTGCGGGCGCGCTGCAGTTGCGTGCCGCGGTCGCGAATCACTCCGGGGCGCGGCGGTAGTCCGGCGTTGAGGTCGAGTGCGGCGCTCGGATCGGTATACGGCCCGGAGGTGTCGTACAGGTCGAGGTGTTCACCGTTGGTCATGTGCACGCGGCGAAACGGCACCTTCGCTCCCGGGATCCCAGGGAGCTCCCGGTAGACCTTGGCGCTGCCCGCGATGGGCCCGGTGGTCACGGACGGATCGACTTCACTGGTCACGACTGGGGTCATTCCTTCATCTCCCTACGCCGGCATTACCCGGTCAGGTTCGTACGGTCGACGGGCACACCCGTCCTCTCAGCGCTTTGGTTGCGCTCCCGTGTGGACACTGGCCACGCTAGCGCAGCGCCCCGCGTCGGGGAATAGCGAGCTGCCGACCAATCCGCCGGTGTTCGCCCAAACCTTTCGGAGTTGTTTGCCTGCCGGCCGGGTATCCGCTGGGCATGTCATCGACGACTGACCACAGACCGGGCGACATCCGCAAGCAGGCCCGCGAGCAGGCCGCAGACGCCCGGGAAGCGATGGACGCGAAACGTCGGAAAAACGACGCCGGCGTCAGCGGCTGGCTGAACCGGCGAGCAGGGGACTGGGACTTGAACCCGCCGGACGAGCCGACGATGCAGCGGCAGAAATTCTTCTGGAACACCCTTGTCGACCACTGGTTCCGGATGGAGTTCGACGGCTGGGAGAACTTGCCGGACCCACCGGTGCTGCTGGTCGGCATCCACTCGGGGGCGCCCTTTGTGTGGGATGCGTGGACGGTCGGAGTGCAGTGGTGGCGGCGGTTCGGCCAGGACCGTCCGCTGCACGGCACGGCGCACGACGCGCTGATGGCCATCCCGCTCATCGGCCGCTACTTCCGGGCGATGGGAGTGCTCCCGGCCGCTCCCGACTCGATGGCGACCGCCCTTGCCGAGGGCCGAGACGTCGCGGTGTGGCCCGGCGGCGAGGTCGATTCGCTGCGTCCATGGAGTGAGCGTGATCGCGCGAACCTGGCCGGAAGAACCGGATTCGTGAAGATGGCGATCCGCGCCGGTGTGCCGATCGTGCCGATCGCCACGGTGGGCGGCGCCGACGCGATGCCGGTTCTCATCCGCGGCGACGGCCTGTCCAGGGCACTGAAGCTGGATAAACTGTTGCGGCTCAAGGTATTTCCCATCGCGCTTTCGCTGCCCTGGGGGATCGCACCCGCCGCGCTGCCGCAGTTCCCGCTGCCGGCCAAGATCCGCACCCGGCTCATGCCTGCGGTCCGGCTGGACGACGATGCGGACCGCGCGGAGGACGACGCCTACGTCGAAGAGAAATACCGTGAGGTCGAGAAGAGCATCCAGCGCGGCATGGATGCACTCGCCCGCAAGCGGGCGCTCCCACTGTTCGGTTGACGCTAGGCGAGATCGACCAGCACCGGCGCGTGGTCGCTGGCGCCCTTACCTTTTCGCTCCTCACGAACGATCTCGGCATGGGTGATGCGCTGCGCCAGCGCCGGTGAGCCGAGGATGAAGTCGATGCGCATACCGCGGTTCTTCGGGAACCGCAGTTGGGTGTAGTCCCAGTACGTGTAGACGGCCGGGCCTGGCGTGAACGGTCGCACCACATCGGCGAACTGTGCCTCGACGAAGGCGTTGAACGCCGCGCGCTCCGGTGCGGTGACGTGGGTGCTGTTCCGGTAGAACTCCACGCTCCACACGTCCTCGTCGGTGGGAGCGATGTTCCAGTCGCCGACCATCGCGATCTGCGCCGAAGCGTCGTCCGACAACCAGTTCGCGGCGGCGTCCCGGAGCGCAGCCAGCCAGTCGAGCTTGTATTCGTAATGCGGCGAGCCGACGAAACGGCCGTTGGGCACGTAGAGGCTCCAAACCCGCACCCCGTTGCACGTCGCACCGAGTGCCCGCGCCTCGGCGGCCGCCTCGATCTCCGGCTTGTCACTCCAGGTCGGTTGGCCCTCGAAGCCGACCTCGACGTTCTCGATGCCGACCCGTGAGGCGATCGCCACGCCGTTCCACTGGTTGAAACCGCAGTGCGCCACCTCGTAGCCGGCCGCCAGGAACGGCATGTGCGGGAACTGCTCGTCAGAGCACTTGGTCTCCTGCATCGCGAGCACGTCGACATCGGCGCGCTCCAACCAGTCAGCGACGCGATCGACCCGCGCCCGGATCGAGTTCACATTCCAGGTGGCGATCCGCACGCGACCGAGACTACTGACGGGCTCCCCCACGCCTGATCCGGACGTCGTGTCGGTGGGATGACAGAACGTCGTGTCGGTGGGGTGACAGATTGCGCGGGGTCGACGTGGTGATCGAGAGCCGCAGACGTCAGGCCGCCTGGTTGCCGGGTGGTGCGGGTCCTCCGGGTTCATCGAAGTCGACCGGGTCTGGGGTGCCGGGTTGGACGTCGCTGTCCTGATCGCTGTCGGCGGACCCACCGGGGGCGGCAGTGGTGTTGGTGCGGCTCAGGGGTTCTGGTTGGTCGGGTGGACGGAGAAGTCGTTCGGGACGGTGGTAGTAGTTGAGCCGGGCTTGTCCGGTGTCCAGTGGCGCCGGCGGGATCCATTCGACCTCGCAGCGCTCGTTCATCTGGGTGGTCCAGCCGCCGTCTCGGCCGACGAGGCGATTGTCGGGCCCGCAGGCAAGGCCGATTTCGTCGATGTTGGTGTTGCCGCCGTGGGCCCAGTCGGTGGTGACGTGATGTGCTTGGGAGCCGTAGGCCCCGATGGTGCAGCAGGGTTTGGTGCATCCGCCGTCGCGGGCGATCAGCATGATTCGTTGCGCCGCAGAAGCAACTCGTCTGGCGCGGAACAGATCCAAGGCCGAGCCGGTGGCGCCGTCGAACACCGCCAGGTAGTGGTTGGCGTGTGCGGCCAGCCGGATGACGTCGGCGATCGGCATGATGGTGCCGCCGCCGGTGACACCGACCCCGGCTCGCGACTGCAGGTCCTGCAGCGTGGTGCGGATGATGATCGAGACCGGCAATCCGTTGAGCGCGCCGAGTTCACCGCTCATCAACGCGATGCGCCCGACAGCGACCAGGGCGTCGTGCTGGCGCTGGGCGAGGCTGCGGTGGTCGTTGTCGATCTGAGCCTGTGACGGCGTGCCCGACGTGCAGGGTTCAGCATCGTCGGGATTGCACATTCCCGGTGCGGCGTACTTGGCGAAGATCACCTCCCACGTCACCCATGCTTCGGGGGTCAGCTCCGCGGTGACGTTGGTCATCGCATCACGGCGCTGCTTGCCTTTCCAGACTCCACGCTTGCGGGCGCGTTCGGTGTCGTCGGGCTCGGGGCCGTCCTGGTCGAGCAGGTACAGCGTCAAGTCGGCTGTGTCTTTGAGCTCTTTGGGACCGACGCCGACCGCGGTCCGGACCAGGTCGACCTCGAACTGCTCACGGGTGGCCGCGTCCGCGAAACCCGGCAGGCGGTCGATCGCCTTGCGGATGACCTCGACGTGCTCACCGGTGATCAGCCCGTGGGCTTGGGCGAGGGCGGTTGCGGGCAACATCGGTGGCAGTGATGGTCCGGTCAACGCGCGCCGCGGTGCCAGCAGCGCCGCTTCGGTGAGCCGACGGTTGGCCTCGCTGGTCGAGATCCGCCAGCGGACCGCCAGCACCTCTTTCCATGACTTGGCACCCATCTCTTGGGGTGTCGCCTCGGCCTGCAAACGGGCCAGCAGCCGATGATTCACCGAGGGGAGCCGGCACCCCACCGTCTCCAAATCATCAAGGGCACTGACGAGTTCCGAGCGGGTCAGCAGCTCGACATCACAGGCAGCCAACTCCTCAACGGCAGCGGCGACCGCGGTGACCGCGGCCCGAAGCGCTTCCCTGGACATACTTCGAACATACATTCGACATCCGACATGTCTGACTGCCGCGAGTGCATCACCGCCGAACGCCGCCACCACCCTTCTGAGGCGCCTTCGCGGCGAGGTAACGGGATCGGTGTTGGACGTGAAAGCCCATCGACTCGAAAAGTCTTGTCGCCGCTGTGTTCTCGGTAAGCACCTGTAGATAGGCCCTTGTCGCGCCGAGTTCGGCGCCCCACGCCAGCAGGGTGTCGCACAGCCTGCGGGCATGGCCGCGCCGCCGCTGCGACTCGTCGACCCGCATGGCAGACAGCCCGACCCAACGGGTGCCGTCGGGCGCCGTGGTCACCGCCGCGCGTCCGACTGCCGCATCCTCGATCGACCCGAACACCACCTTGCCGTCGACCACCGCGGTGAGCACGTCGACCGGGACGTCGCGTTTATAGACCTCCAGCCAGCTGTCGTCCGGGACGGCGGTCAACCGCACGCCCGCGGCGCGTTCGCCGGTGACGACCGAAGTTCGTGCCATGACGAGGGTTTCGAGGTGCGGCTCGCCATCGGCCAGCCGGTAGAGCCGGTCAGGCAGCGACAACCACGGCGTGAGCCCCCGCTCGGCATACCAGTCGACGATGGCGGGCAGCGCCGATGCGTCGGCCTCGAACCCCAGCGGCACAGCTGAATTCGCGCGGTGTGTGTGTCCAGCTGCCGCCCGCAGCAGCCAGCCGCCGAGCCACCGTTGCTCCAGTCCCGGCCAGCCGAGGGCGGCGGCATGCTCGAGATTGCGGATGTCGGCGGTGCGCACCGGCACCGCAGACAGTTCCTTGAGGACCACCACATCGTCCATGTCGACGTCGACGAGGTCGCCCTGCTTGGTGCGAATCCGAAGCGTCGCGCCGACCTCGACCACGTACCCGACCACGTCGGTCAGCGGTGGCTCGGCACCTGCGGGCAGTCGGTAGCGGATCATCACCCGCGACCCCGCCGGAGGCGGCGTCAGCGGCTTCAATGTCCGAACGGGTCGGGGTCCTTGCCGGGCATCCACGTCAACCCGGGCACGCCCCAGCCGTGCGATTTCACCGCGCGCTTTGCGCTGCGGGCGTGTCTGCCCAACAACCGGTCCAGATACAGGAAGCCGTCGAGGTGGCCGGTCTCGTGTTGCAGCATTCGCGCGAAGAGACCCGTGCCCTCCACCGTGATCGGTGCGCCGTCGCCGTCCAGTCCGGTCACCCGCGCCCAGTCGGCCCGACCGGTCGGAAAGGACTCGCCGGGCACCGACAGGCAACCCTCGTCATCGTCGTCGGGATCGGGCATCGTCTCGGGCACGTCGGAGGTCTCCAGCACCGGGTTGACGACCACACCGCGGCGACGGGTGGCGCGTCCGCGCGCATCAGCGCAGTCGTAGACGAACACCCGCTTGGCGACTCCGATCTGGTTGGCGGCCAGTCCCACCCCGTTCGCGGCGTCCATCGTGTCGTACAGATCGCTGATCAAATCTACGATTTCGGCGGGTAGCGAACCGTCGTCGCCGACGGACACGGGCTCGGTCGCGGTGTGCAGGACCGGATCTCCTACGATGCGGATGGGTACGACGGCCATTCGGCAAGCTTAAGTGCGCAGGCATTGGCCACAGACTCGCGGGCATGTCTGACGCGTCACGGTGCCAACCCGTGATTGAATGAGCGCCGAACTACAGGGATGTCATTTGTCGGAAGGGTCCAGGATCGAGATGGACGGCGCGATCGCGCGGACTGAGCAATCCGGGAACGACTCCGATCTGTGCGACGGGCTGACCCGTCGCGAACACGACATCCTGTCGTTCGAGCGACAGTGGTGGAAGTACGCCGGCTCCAAGGAAGACGCCATCAAGGAACTCTTCTCGATGTCGGCCACCCGCTACTACCAGGTGCTCAACGCGCTTGTCGACCGTCCCGAAGCGCTGGCGGCGGACCCGATGCTGGTCAAGCGGTTACGTCGGCTGCGGGCGAGCAGGCAGAAGGCGCGAGCTGCCCGGCGTCTCGGCTTCGACGTCACCTGACCTTCCCGGCCCGGCGGGGCCGCTCGATAAGGTGGGCGCAATGAACCAGCGAGACTCGTCCGGCCTGCCGCTGCGCGCCATGGTCATGGTGTTGCTGTTCCTGGGCGTGGTGTTCCTCTTGGTGGCCCTGCAGGCGATGGGCTCCGGTGACGACGAGGACGCCCCGTCGCCGATCGCGACCACCACGACGTCCAGCCCGACGACGTCGGAGGCGCCCGGCCCGGCGCGGGCCGAGGTGCGGGTCTACAACATCTCGACGGTGCAGGGCGCTGCCGAGGACGTGGCGAACCGGTTGCGTGAAGCGGATTGGAATGTCACCGACACCACCAACCTGGAACTGCCCGACGTCACGGCCACCACGGTCTACTTCAGCGACGCCCCGGGCGAACGCGAAGCCGCCGAGGAGGTGGGCCGGCTGTTGGCGGCTCCGGTCGAACCGCGGGTGCCCGAACTTGCCGACCAGCCACCAGGCGTGGTGGTAGTGGTCACCGGCTAGGCTCTGCTCCATGCGCAAGATCGTCGCTTCCGGTGCCGTGTTCGCCTTGCCCGCCCTCGCGTTGAGCGCCTGCTACGCACCCGAGACGCCCAGCAGCACGCCCGGTACCACGCCGGCGATCTGGACCGGTTCGCCGCCGCCGGCCGCCCCGCCCGGTGAGGGCGGCGAGCCCGAGGCCGAGGGCCAGGCTCAGAACCAAACCACCGGCGAGACGCTGAGCGCCGACCTGCGGATGGCCGACGGCACCCCGGTCGCAACCGCCACCATCGAATTCACCGGTGACTACGCGACGGTCACCGTGCGAACCACAACCCCGGGTGAGCTCACGCCTGGCTTCCATGGGCTGCACATCCATCAGGTCGGTAAGTGCGAGCCCAATTCCGTCGCGCCAGCCGGGGGCGCGCCGGGGAATTTCAACTCGGCCGGTGGTCACTTTCAGGCGCCGGGCCAGAGCGGCCACCCCGCCAGCGGTGACCTGACCTCCTTGCAGGTGCGCGACGACGGCTCGGCGATGTTGGTGACCACGACCGGCGCGTTCACCGCCGAGGAACTGACCAGCGGCGAAGGCACGTCGATCATCATCCACGAGAAGGCCGACAACTTCGCCAACATCCCGCCGGATCGCTACCAGCAGGTCAACGGCGATCCGCCGCCGGATCAGACCACTCTGGCGACCGGCGACGCCGGCGCTCGGGTGGCATGCGGTGTTATCCGTACCGGCTAGCAGCCGCATCGACTTCGTCGGCTCGCCCCGACCGACGGTCGGCGTCGAATGGGAGTTCGCCCTCGTCGACGCGCAGACCCGCGGCCTGAGCAACGAGGCCGCGGCCGTCATCGAGGAGCTCGGCGAGAACAACCCGCACGTACACAAGGAACTGCTGCGCAACACCGTCGAGATCGTCACCGGCATCTGCGATTCCGTCCCGGAGGCGATGGACGACCTGCGTGCGACGCTGGCCACGGCGCGTCAGATCGTTCGCGGTCGCGGTATGGAGTTGTTCTGTGCGGGCACGCACCCGTTCGCGAAGTGGTCGCCCGGCAGCCTGACCGATGCGCCCCGGTACGCCGAGCTGATCAAACGTACCCAGTGGTGGGGCAGGCAGATGCTGATCTGGGGCGTGCACGTACACGTCGGAATCTCCTCGGCGCACAAGGTGATGGCTATCAACACCTCCCTGCTCAACCACTATCCGCACCTGCTGGCGCTGTCGGCGTCCTCGCCGTTCTGGGACGGCGAGGACACCGGCTACGCGTCGAACCG
Source organism: Mycobacterium sp. IDR2000157661 (assembly GCF_022317005.1). Classification (NCBI taxonomy): domain Bacteria; kingdom Bacillati; phylum Actinomycetota; class Actinomycetes; order Mycobacteriales; family Mycobacteriaceae; genus Mycobacterium; species Mycobacterium sp. IDR2000157661. Next base: position 1,132,700 of record NZ_CP081006.1, on the reverse strand, counting down.
GGCGATGATGTTCCAGCAGTTGCCGACGGCGGGGCTGCCGTTCCACTTCCAGACGTGGACCGAGTGGGAACGCTTCGTCCACGATCAGAAGAAGACCGGAATCATCGACCACATGAACGAGATCCGGTGGGACATCCGGCCGTCCCCGCACATCGGCACGGTCGAGGTGCGGATCTTCGACGGCGTCTCCAACCTGCGTGAGCTCAGCGCGCTCGTCGCGCTCACGCACTGCCTGATCGTCGACCTCGACCGCCGCCTCGAGGCCGGTGAGCGGCTGCCGACCATGCCGCCGTGGCATGTGCAGGAGAACAAGTGGCGCGCAGCGCGTTACGGCCTCGACGCGGTCATCATCCTCGACGCCGACAGCAACGAGCGGTTGGTGACCGAGGACCTCGACGAGCTGTTGAACCGCCTGGAACCGGTTGCGCGGTCACTGCACTGTGCCGACGAACTCGCCGGCGTCGCCGACATCTATCGCACCGGCGCGTCGTACCAGCGGCAGCGCCGCGTCGCCGAGGAGCACGACGGCGACCTGCGTGCGGTGGTCGACGCGCTGGTCGCAGAACTGGAAATCTAGCCGTGGCCGCCATCCCGATGTTCCCGCTGCAGGTGGCGATGCTGCCCGGCGAGGAGCTGCCGCTGCGGATCTTCGAACCGCGCTACAGCGCCATGGTTTCGGACTGTCTGGCGATGGACGACCCGTCATTCGGCGTCGTGCTGATCGCCGCGGGTCGCGAGGTCGGCGGCGGTGACACCCGCAGCGACGTCGGTGCGCTGGCCCGCATCGCCGAGTGCGCCGACTTCGGCGACGGGCGCTACCGGCTACGGTGCACGATGGGCGAGCGGATCCGGGTGCTCGAGTGGCAACCCGACAACCCGTACCCACGGGCCGCGATCGAGCCGTGGCCGGATCAGCCCGGCGAGTCGGTCGACATCGACGCCATTCGCGAGGTCGAGGACCGGATGGTCGCACTGTTCGAGCGGATCGCCGCTTCGCGTGGCGCGGAGGTGAACGCCCGCGATATCGTCGCCGGCGCCGACGCGTCAGGTGATGTCGGAATGTGGCTGTACGCATTGACATCCCGCTTGCCCATGGGCCAGGCGGACCGCTACGCGGTGCTCGCGGCCCCGACCCCGGCCGAGAGGTTGGCGGCGCTGCGCGACGCCGTCGAAACGGTCACCGCCATGGTCGAGTTCCAGCTGCCCTCGGGCGATTAGGTCAGCAGCCGCCCCTCGGCGAAGAGTGTGCGTGGCGTGGTGTCGTCGGCCTCGCCTGCCGCACAACGCCCGTAGCGGTCCATCAGGTCAGCGGCCGCGATCGCGGTGACTTCCCACCCGCGCCGCAGAAACCAGTCGGTCACCTCGGAGGCTTCCACAGCGATGCGACTTCCCGGCGCGCTGAGATCCCCGATCCGCTCGAACAACACGCTCTGGTCTTCCGCGGACAGGGTCGGCAGCAGGTCCTCGGCGGCCCATGCGGTCGGCTCGTCGGGGTCGAAACCGCTGCGTCGCAGAGCCTCCGGCCAGTTGTCGTGCAGCGCGATCGGCACCGCCACGTAGTGTGCACCCGGCGTCGCGGCGTGCCGGCGCAGTGTCTCGGCCTTGAACGCCAAGACCGTAGGCTGGTCGATCTCGTACACCGCGCTGCCACCGACCCACGGCAGCCGCCATGCCCGCGCATCGAGCCCCGCCGCGAGGATCACCGCCTGGTCAATGCCGTTGGCGCCGGCGGCGATGAAGAACTCGTCGAACCACTTGGTGCGCGACGCCGCGTACCCGCAGGCGGCTCTGAGCCGCGCCGCCGTCTCAGCGACTGGCACCCGCCAGCCACGCTCGGCGGCGGCGTCGACGAACAGCTTCGCGTAGGGGTCGGTGAAGAGCGGGCAGTCGCTGTCCTGCTCCTGAACGCGCGACCACGCGACGGTAAGGGCCGTCACACCGTCGCCCTCGGTGATGTCGCGACCGGCGTCGTCAGCCCTTGCCATCGCCACCGCTTTCCGGTTCTGCGGCATACTGGTCCATCTCGTCGGCCGTCAGCAACTCGTCGCGGACGTTGTGCTCGCGGTAGGCGAGCTGACCGACGCGGTTGGCCACCACCGGCGCCGTGATGAGGGTGAACATCCCGGTGAGGACCAGCATGCCGACGTCGATGTGGCCGCGCAGTCTTACGGCGGCGCCCGCGAGTACCAGCAGTAGGCCGAGCACCTGCGGCTTGGAGGCCGCATGCATCCGCGACAGCGTGTCGGGGAAACGCACCACGCCGACGGCGGCGGTGAGCGCAAGAGCCGAACCGCTGAGCACCAGTACGGCCGTCACCACGTCGAGCGCGTTCATCGATGCTCCCCGTGCACCCGCGGCTTGTCGACGTCGGGCACCCGGAAACGCGCGACGCTGACCGAGCCGAGGAACGTGGTCAGAGCCAGCGCGGCCAGGCCGTAGGTCACCGTCGTGTCGCGGCTGAATGCCGCCCATGCGCCGATCCCGCACATCGTCACGGCCACAAGGGCGTCGAGGGCCACCAGACGGTCCAGCGTGCTCGGGCCGGCCAGCAACCGGAACAACGTCAACACCGACGCGGTGATGAGCATGACCCCCGCGATCACCCACACGACTGTCATGCGCGATTCGCCTCCTCGGTCACCGGCCGCCACTCGCTGTTGCGCTCGAAGGTGGCGACGAGCAACCGCTCGATCTCTTCGACCTGGCTGTAGAACCGGTTCACCGCCCGCTGGGAAGCGATGTCGAGGACGTGCATGTACAGCGTACGGCGGACTGGATCTATCTCCAGCACGATGGTGCCGGGAATGAGGTTGAAGATGCTGGCCGCCAGCGCCAGCACCAGGTCCGACTTGACGGCCAGATGTGCGCGTAGAACGGCCGACAACGGCGGCGGGCCCGGTTTCACCGCCAGGGCGGCGACCTGAACCGACGACACGATCAGGTACGAGGCGACGGTGAGCACCAGGCGAAGCAGCGAAACAGGATGCAGCCTGCCCTCCACCGGCACGACGGGCAACGGCAGCAGCAGAGTTATCACCGCCGCGATCGCCAGGCCGGATAGGATGTTCGCCGCCGAAACGGTGCCCCACAGCAGTATCCACACCATCACCAGCCAGCTGATCACAAACACCCGCAACGCGATTCGTCTCATCGCGGCCCTCGGCTCTTCGCGCAAGCGCTCATCGCGGCCCTCGGCTCTTCGCGCAAGCGCTCATCGCGGCCCTCGGCTCTTCGCGCAAGCGCTCATCGCGGCCCTCGGCTCTTCGCGCAAGCGCTCATCGCGTTCCCACCACTGCGGTGATGTACTGGCTCCGGTCCAGCACCTGAGCCGCCGCGCGCTCGCTGTACGAGAAGATCGGCCCGGCCAATACGGTCAGCGCGAACGCCACAGCGACCAGTGCCGCCGTCGGAGCCAGCATTCCGATCGGCATCCGGCCGACGTGGTCCCGGTCGACGAACTTGATGTCGTGTGGTTCGTCGATCAGAGAAGCAGGCACCGCAGCCGACAGGTGGCCCTCGGGAGCGTCCGCGCGCGGACGCCAGAACGCATGGGTCCACACCCTGGCCACCACGTACAGCGTCAACAAGCTGGTCAGCACGGCACCACCGACCAGTACCCAGGCCAGCGCCGAGCCGTCCTGGGCGCCGGCCTCCAACAGGGCGACCTTGCCGATGAACCCCGAGAAAGGCGGAATCCCACCGAGATTGAGCGCAGGCACCACCCAGACGAAGGCCAGCAACGGACTGGCCGCCGCCAGCCCGCCCAGCCGCTGCATCGTCGACGCGCCGGCCTGCCGCTCGATCAGGCCGACCACCAGGAACAACGTCGTCTGCACCAGAATGTGGTGCACCACATAGAAGATCGCTCCGGACATGCCGAGCTCGCTGGCCAACGCGATGCCGAAGACCATGTAGCCGATGTGGCTCACCAGAGTGAACGACAGCAACCGCTTGATGTCGCTCTGCGCGATCGCGCCGAGAATGCCGACCAGCATGGTCAGCAACGCGGCGACCAGCAGCAGCGTGTTCAGCCCGCCGCCGGGGAACAGCAGGGCATGCGCGCGGATGATGGCGTAGACGCCGACTTTGGTGAGCAGTCCGGCGAACACGGCGGTCACCGGCGCCGGTGCGGTCGGGTAGGAGTCGGGCAGCCACGCCGAAAGGGGAAACACCGCCGCCTTGATGCCGAACGCCACCAGCAGCACGGCGAACAACGCGGTGCGGGTGCCATCGCTCACATCGTCTAGGCGCACCGCCACCTCCGCCATGTTCAGGGTCCCGGTGGCGGCGTAGACCAGAGCGATGCCCAACAAGAACACCAGCGACGACACCATCGACACCATGACGTAGGCGATGCCGGCCCGCACCCGGTCCCTGCTGGCCCCGATCGTCAGCAGCACGAAGCTCGCGGCCAACAAGACCTCGAAGCCGACGAAGAGGTTGAACAGGTCGCCGGCGAGAAAGGCCATGCAGACGCCGGCAGACAGCACCAGGTAGGTGGGCATGAAGATCGACACGGGTTGGCGCTCGTCGCCGTCCCTGATGCCCTGACCGATCGCATAGAACACGACCGCCAACAGCACGATCGACGACACCAGCAGCATCAGCGCCGACAGGCGATCCACCACCAGGGTGATGCCGAGCGGCCCCAGGCCGGGCACCGCCTGGCCCCATCCGCCGACGTAGACGACCAGCGTGCCGTCGCGGTCGGCGAGGTAGACCAACGCGCCGCACACCACCAGGACGGTGAACAGCACCACCAGCCCGATCAGGCGTTGCAGCCGCGGTCGCCGGCCGGCGATCAACGTCGCGGCCGCGCCGAGGGCGGGAAGCAGAACGGGGAGCGGCGTGAGCACCGCGCCCAGCGTCACTTCGACCCCTCGTATCCGGGCAGCGCGTCGAGCTCGTCGGGCAGCTCGGTGTCGCGCGAGGTGTCCGGACGCAGCTGTTCCTCCTCGTATGCCGACATGTCCTTGGCGGCCATCTCCGAGACCTTGGCGTCCTCCGGGTCGTCGCCCACCTCCTCCTCGGTGGTCAACCGGTACGTCCGGTAGGCCAAGGCGAGCACGAACGCCGCCACTCCCATGGTGATCACGATCGCGGTCAGTATCAGCGCCTGAACCAGCGGATCTGCCGTGAACGACCGGTCCTCGGTGGCGCGGCCCATGATGGGCGGATTGCCTGACGGGCCACCGGCGACGAGCAGCAGCAGGTTCACCGCGTTGCTGATCAGGAGCAGACCGAGCAGCATCCGGGTCAGCGTGCGCTCGAGCAGCAGGTATACCCCGGCGCTGATGAGTCCCCCGATCAGGACGAGTGGAACGATGTTGGTGGTCATCCGGCGTCCACCTGCTGCTTGGTCGACTGGGCGATCTCCTCGTCGACGCGGGCGCCGAGACTGCGCAGCACGTCGAGCACGAGGCCTACGACGATGAGGTAGACACCCAGGTCGAAGATCAGCGAGGTGACGAACTTGACCGTGCCGAGGACGGGCACGTCGAACTCGATCAGTGCCGACGACAGCACGGGCGCTCCGAAGAACAACGAGACCAGCGCGGTGCCCACCGACAGGCACAGCCCAGCCCCCAGGATCTTGCCTGCGTCCAGCGGCAGGGTCTCGCCGAGCTCGTACCGCCCACCGGCCAGGTATCGCAGCACCAGCGCCAGCCCTGCGGTCAACCCGCCGGCGAAACCGCCGCCGGGATTGTTGTGTCCGGCGAAGAAGAAGTAGGCCGACAGCACCATGATGAGGGGAAAGATGATCCGCGTGGCGACCTCGAGAAGGAGCGACCGGTGCCTTGGGTCACGCATTCCGCTGCCGCGCAGCCAGGTGACCTCGCTGGCCGCCGGATTCGAGGGCACCCCGATGTCTGGCTGACCGACGTCGGATATGCGCGGTGCCGCGCCGAATCGCCGGTGCCGGAACACCATTGACGCCACTCCGGTGGCCGCGACCACCAGCACCATGATCTCGCCCATCGTGTCCCAGGCGCGGATGTCGACCAGTAGCACGTTGACTGCGTTGGCACCGTGGCCGCCGAAGTAGGCGGCGTTGGGGATCAGGTCGGCGATCGGTGTTGCGGTGCGCGCGGCAACGGCGTAGACGGCCAGCGTGGTGACGGTCGCGCCGACGGCGATCGCGAGAACCGCCCTAGGCCACCGGTGGCGGCGGATCTGGGCGCGGTCGGCTTCGGCGGGCAGCGTGCGTAGCACCAGCACGAAGACGACCAGGGTCAGGGTCTCGACCAGGAACTGGGTGAGCGCGAGGTCCGGCGCGCCGTGCAGCGCGAAGATCGCGCCGACGCCGTAGCCCGTCACGCTGACAAGCAGAACGGCCGCCAAGCGGTTGCGCATCACCATCGCGCCGATCGCGGCAGCCAGGATGATGACGCCGATGATGACTTGCAGTGGTGAACTCCAGAGCCCGAAATCCGGACGGTCGCGTGCGCCAAGCGCGAGCACGATGACCGGCACGAGCACCAGCGTCGCCAGGATCACCGACTGGGTCGCCGGAATCGAACCCCGCTGCGTGACCGCGGTGAGCTCGACCGACCACAGGTCGAGCCGGCGCAGGAAGGCGTCGTACACCCGGTCGGCGTTGCCCAGTGGTTCGCGCACGGTGCGAATCCGGCGCAGCCGTTGGCGGTAGACGTAAGCGGCGACACCGGCGGCCAGCACCAGAGCCGATACCAGCAACGGCACCCCGAGCCCGTGCCACAAGGCGAGGTGGTAGTCCTGCCCGCCGGCGCGCACCGTGTCCGAGTACTGCTCGAGCACGTCGCCAAGACCTTTGGGCCACAGCCCGAACACCAAACCCGACGCGGAGAGTATTGCCGGCGCAATGAGGAATGCTGTTGTCGGACGATGCATCTCGGCTACCCGGGTGCTCGGTTCTGCGCGACCCTTGCGGCCGAACGCGCCGAACAGGAAGCGAAGGCTGTAGATCGTGGTGAAGACCGACCCGATCGCGATTCCGGCGAGCACGTACGGTGCGGCGCCGCCCAATGTCGGGCTGTACAGGACTGTCTCGTAGTCGGCCTCCTTGGCGACGAAGCCGAGGAACGGCGGCAGCGCCGCCATGCTGGCCGTCGCACCGACCGCGATGACCAGAAGCGGCTTCGCCCGGTCGCCGAGCCAGGCCAGCCGCCGGATGTCGCGCGTGCCGGTGACGTGGTCGATGATCCCGACCACCATGAACAGCGCCGCCTTGAACATGGCGTGCGCACACAGCATCGCCAGCCCCGCCAGCATCATGTCCTGACCACCTGTGCCGACCATCAGCGTGATCAGCCCGAGGTAGCTGACGGTGCCGAAGGCCAGGATCAACTTCAGGTCGTACTCGCGGACAGCGCGCCAGCCGGCGAGCAGCATGGTCAGCACCCCGAGGACGACGACTGTCGGGCGCCACGGCGCGACGTCGGCGAAGCCGGGGCTCATGCGCGCGATCAGGTAGACGCCCGCTTTCACCATCGCCGCTGCGTGCAGATAGGCGCTGACGGGGGTGGGGGCGGCCATGGCGCCGGGCAGCCAGAAGTGCATCGGCACGATCGCCGACTTCGACAACGCGCCCACCAGAACCAGGACAACGCCGACCGACGCGGCGATGTCCGTCGGCGGCGACGCGACGAGCTCGGACAACCGGTAGGTGCCTGCGTCGTTGGCCAGCACGATGATGCCGACCAGCATCGCCAGCCCGCCGAACGTCGTCACCAGCAGTGCCTGGGTGGCCGACCGGCGACTCGTCACACGCTCGGCGTAGTGGCCGACGAGCAGGAACGACAAGACGGTGGTGACTTCCCAGAACACGTAGAGGACCAGCATGTTGTCGGCGGTGACCAACCCGAACATCGCCCCGGAGAACGCGACGAGCTCGGCGGCGAAGCTGGGCAGCCGATTCTCTGTGCGGCCGTCATGGTGGTGGAAGTAGTCCGCGCAGTACAACAGCACGAGCGCGCCGATACCGAGCACCAGAACGCTCATCACCGCGGCGAGCGTGTCGAAGCGCAGCGTGATGTCCATCGACAGCTCGGGCACCCACTGCACGCTCGCCGTGGTCGAGCGGCCGGCGCTCGGCCAGTTCAGCACTACCCAGACGAGCGAGCCCAGCGGCACCAAGGACAAGGGGTAGAACGCCATTCGGCCCCACCGGTAAACGAACAGTGGCGCCAAGGCGGCAGCCGCCGCGTGCGCGAGCAGGATGGCGAGCAGGGCACTCCGATCGTCGAGCGGGTCGGCGATGAGCCGTCAGGCGAAGAGCATGTGTGGGTGTCAGCCTAGGGATGACGGGGTGGGGGCCAGTCTACTGAGGCGGCGGTGATCGACTCCCGGCCCTGATCGCGGCGCGTTACCGAAGCGCCGCTTTCTGCACCATGGCTGCGATCTGACGACGGCCGCCGCAGTGATGCGGTAGCGGTCGCGACGTGTAGCGCACCGGCAGCGCGTGGGCGAGCACGCCGATGCCTGCACCGAGGATCGGCCAGACCGGCCAGAAATACCACGCGCCGGCGGTGAGTCCGACGGCCAACCAGACGGTCAGCACGACGACGACCATCGTCAGGTACGCGGCCAGGTGGACCTGCACGCCGCGGCGGGCGGCGCGTGCCCGGGCCTCGCGGCGTCGCGGGTCGGTGCGCCGCAGCTGGTCGACGGGCAGGTCGGCGGTGAGGCCGTCCAGGTCGACTCGGGTCGGCGCGGTGAAAGCGGTCTGCAGCCGCGTCTCGTAGTCGGCCATGCCGAGGTAACCCCCGGCGAGCGCTTGGCCCAGCAGCGTGGCGGTGTCCTCCCGATCGGCATCGCCTGCGCGGACGGCGGGTGTGGTCGCGGGCATGGGAACCTCCCGAATCTTGGCAGTGACAAGTTCTGATGCCGACTATGCCTCGCGAACTAGTCACTGTCAAGATTAATGGATCAGCGTGCGTCGGAGAAGTTCCGCAGCGACTCCACCTGCACCGGGTCCAGCGACGGCCGCACGTTCTCGCGCGCGGTCGCGAGGTCGGCCGCCGTCACGTCGGCGGCCTCGATCGAGCGCCGCATCGCGGTCAGCGCAGCCTCGCGCAGCAACGCCACGCAGTCCGCGGCGCTGTAGCCCTCGAGATCGCCGGCCAGCGCGTCGAGGTCCACGTCGTCTGCGAGGGGGATCGACTTGCCTGCGGTGCGCAGGATGTCGCGGCGGGCCTGCGCGTCGGGCGGTTCGACGAACACCAGCTTCTCCAGCCGGCCGGGTCGCAGCAGCGCGGGGTCGATCAGGTCGGGCCTGTTCGTCGCGCCGAGAACCACCACATCGCGCAGTGGGTCGATGCCGTCGAGTTCGGTCAGCAGTGCCGCCACGACCCGATCGGTGACACCCGAGTCGAAGCTCTGACCACGCCGCGGCGCCAGCGCGTCGATCTCGTCGAGGAACACCAGCGACGGCGCCGAGTCGCGGGCCCGTCTGAACAACTCCCGCACCGCTCGCTCGCTCGAACCGACCCATTTGTCCAGCAGCTCAGCGCCCTTGACCGCGTGCACGGACAACCGGCCCGAGCTGGCCAGCGCCCGCACCACGAACGTCTTGCCGCAGCCGGGAGGCCCGAACAGCAGCACGCCGCGCGGCGGCGCCACCCCGAGGCGGGCGAAGGTGTCCGGATGCTGCAGCGGCCACAGCACGGCCTCGGTGAGCGCCTGCTTGGTGGCCGCCATGTCGCCGACATCGTCGAGGGTGACCGAGCCGACCGACACCTCCTCGGTGGCCGATCGCGACAGCGGGCGGATGACGGTCGTCGCCCCGAGCAGATCCTCCTGGGTCAACGCGGGTGGTTGACCGTCGGCGCTGGCCCGGGCAGCAGCCCGCAGCGCGGCCTCCCGCACCAGGGCCGCCAGGTCGGCGACGACGAATCCCGGTGTGCGCTGGGCGATCTCGTCCAAGTCGAGTTCCTTGGCCGGAACCTCGCGCAGTAGCACCTCCAAGAGCTGCTCGCGGATCGCGCCGTCGGGCAGGCTCAGGCCGAGCTCGCGATCGCACAGGTCGGGGGCGCGCAGTCGCGGGTCGACGTTGTCGGGCTGCTGCGACGTCGCGACGAATGCGACACCACCGGTGGTGACGGCGTTGCGCAGTTCGGTGAGGATGAGTGTGGCCACCGGCTCCGGCGGCCTGTCCTGGCCTCCCGGCAGGAGCGCGTCGATGTCGGTGATCAGCAGTACCCCGCCGCCGTCCCGGACGGTGGCCACCGCCGACGCCACGCTGCCGAGCCGGTCCTCGGCCCGCAGCGAGCCGACCTCCGGACCGTCGAGCTCGACCAGGCGCCGGTCGGCGCACACCGCGCGCACCAGCGCGGCCTTGCCCACCCCGGGGGGTCCGGACACCAGCACGCCGAGATTGGCTGTGGCACCGAGTGTTTCGAGCAGCTCCGGCTGATCGAGCGCGAGCTTGAGCCACTCGGCGAGCCGCTGCGCCTCGGCCTGGGCGCCCTTGAGGTCGTCGACGCTGAGTGCCGCCGCCCGCGGCTTGTCCGGCGCGGTGACGACGGCATGGCCCGTCCCGGTGCTCGGGCTCGCCGCGACACCGCTACCCCATGACACAGACGAATTGGGTTGCACGCTCACCGGTCCCGTCGGATCGGTGCCGGTCACGGTCAGCAGCTCCGATGTCCACGTGATGCCCACCGAGGAGGCCAGTGCCGCGGCGGCCCGCGACGCCGGGATGTCGGGCCCCAACTCCCGGGGCAGCAGCGACACGGTGTCACCCACCGTCATCACCTTGCCCAGCAGCGCTTGGCGCAGCGTCGCAGGCGAGATCGACTGGGTCGCCAGCTTGGAACCCGACAGGCTCACCGATCGTGCTCCGTACACCGTGACGGGTGCGACGAGCACGGTGGTGTCTTCGCGCAGGCCTGCGTTCGACAGGGTCACGTCGTCGAGCAGTGCCGTTCCCGCAGGGGTGCCCGCGGGCGCATGGCCGACCACCGCGGCGGTGGTGCGTGAACCCGTCAACGACACCGCATCCCACTCCCGGATGCCGAGCGCGGCGATCGCTTCGGGATGCAGGCGGACCACGCCGCGGCGCGAGTCCAGCGCGGAGGTGTTCAGACGGGCGGTCAGGGTCAGCTGGGGGCGCGGTGCCGGCCGGTCGGCCTGCAGTTCGGTCACCTATCCGATCCCGGTCTGCGCAATCCGAGCCGAGCCATCGAGCGGCGGTGCGGTTGCGCCCGGCGGATCGCCCGCCGCACCGCACGTTGTTGGCGTGGCTTGTCGTTCCACACCTCCGGATGTGCTGCCAGGAACCGGCGGGTGCGGATCGCGAACGGGATGTGGATGACGTAGGCCGCAATGATGAGCAGGATCACGACATAGCCGTAGAGGATCGCCGCGGCGACGCCGATCGCCAGTAATGCCAGTAGCGGCGCCACCATGTTCTGCGAGACCGAGAAGGTGTGGATCTTGCGCATCGGGATGGTGCTGACCACCAGCAGCGAAACGCCGACCATCCAGACGACGACGGCGATCTCCGAGGTCCACCACCCCTCGCCGAACTGCATCTTGGCCGCCAGCGGTCCGATGGCGCCGATCGCGCCCGCGGGCGCGGGCATGCCGACGAAGTACTCCTTCTCGTAGGCGGGCCGGTCCATGTCGAGCATCGCGTTGAACCGGGCCAGGCGAAGCACGATGCACACCGCGTACAACAGCACCACGATCCAGCCCACGCGCGACTGTGACAGCAGGGTGCCGTAGACGATGAAAGCCGGTGCGACGCCGAAGTTCACCGCGTCGGCCAGCGAGTCGATCTCCTCGCCCATCCGTGAGGTGGCGTTCAGCACGCGCGCGATGCGGCCGTCGAGGGCGTCGAGGATCGCGGCGATCGCCAGGAACGCCATCGCCTCGGTGGGCCGGTTGTCCAGCGCCATCTTCACCGCCGACAGCCCCAGACAGATCGCCGCGACCGTCATCGCGCTGGGCAGGATCTTCAGGCTGACGACAGAACTCTTGATGCGCGGTTTGATCATGCCGGAGCCGCTCTGCCGGCGACATCGGACCCGAGCTCGGCCAACACCGTCTCGCCCGCGAGCGCCCGCTGACCCGTGCTCACCATGATGTTCGAGCCCGCAGGCAGGTATGTGTCAAGCCGCGAGCCGTACCGGATCAGGCCGTACGTCTGCCCCATCTCCAGCTTGTCGCCCACCCGGGCCTCGCACACGATGCGGCGGGCGACCAGGCCGGCGATCTGCACGGCGATCACCTCGACACCGTCACCGGAGCGGATCAGCACGCTGTTGCGTTCGTTGTCCTCGCTGGCCGCTTCGAGTTCGGCCGAACCGAATTTTCCGGGCCGGTGCACGACCGAGATCACCTCGCCGCCGATCGGCGCGCGCTGCACGTGCGCGTCGAACACCGACAGGAAGATGCTGATGCGCGGGCGCGCGGTGGCGCCGAGGCCGAGTTCGGCAGGCGGCGCGACCTCCTCGATGAGGCAGATCAACCCGTCGGCGGGGGCGACGACGAGGCCCGGCCGGGTGGGTGACACCCGGGGCGGATGCCGGAAGAACGCCGCGTTGACGGCCGCCGACGTCAGGCCGGCGCGGCGCAACCAGCTGCTCTTGTACCCCAGCGCCGCGACGGCGACGCTGGCGCCGACGAACGGCAGGCCGGCGGGGTGCATCGGGGGGATGGTGGTCCGGGCCAGCGCCACGAGCCGCGCGGGGCCGGATCTGAGGTCGGGGCGTCTGGCCATCGTGTGGCGATTCTACGGACCCGGGGTGGCCGCTATGTCAGGTCCCAGACGTCGACCCGCGAGCCGGCAGGCAGGGCGTCGACGTCCTCGGCGATCTCCAACAGACAATTCGCCGATGCCAACCAGCGCAGATGGTGCGAGGCGGGCGGGCCGTAGCTGGTGACGGTGTCGCCGTCGAGCACACCGCGGCGGAACTGCCGCTTGCCCCGCGGCGAGGTGAGGTCCTCGGTGAGCACCGCGCTGCGCCGGGGACGCTCCGGGTTCGGCAGGCCCATCGCGGCGCGCAGCGGAGCGCGGATGAACACCTCGAACGAGACCAGCGCGCTGACCGGGTTGCCGGGCAGCGTGATGATCGGCGTGCTTCTGCCCGATGTCCCGGGCCCGCCCGCTCCGGCCACGGTTCCCGCTCCCTGCGGCATGCCCGGTTGCATCGCCACCTTGACGAAGTCCACCGACCCGCCGATGCCGGATGTCGCCGACGGCCCGGCTCCGAGGGCGTCCTTGACCACCTCGTAGGCGCCCGCGCTGACGCCGCCCGTCGTCACGATCAGGTCCGCCCTGGCTTGGTCCGAGCCGACATGGCGGGCCAGCGCGTCGCGGAACGAGGCGACGTCATCGCCGGTCATCACCGAGGTCATCACGTCGGCTCCGGCATCGCGCATCGCCGCCACCAGCATGACCGCGTTGGACTCGTAGATCTGTCCGGGTTGCAGGGGCGTGCCGGGCGCCACGAGTTCGGTACCGGTGGACATCACAAGCACCCGCTGGCGGGGGATCACCGGCAGTTCGCCCAGACCCAGCGCGGCCGCCAGGCCCAGCGCCGCCGGGGTGAGGACCTGACCCGCCCGAAGCACCGTGTTACCCGCCGCGACGTCTTCACCGGCGCGGCGGATGTGCTGACCGGGCCTGGCGCCTGCGCGGATCTCGACGGTGTCGGTGGCCGCGTTCGTCGCCTCCACCGGCACCACCGCCGTCGCGCCCGACGGCAGCATCGCGCCCGTCATGATGCGGTGCGCGGTGCCGGGTTCCAGGGTCAGCAGATCGGTGCGGCCCGCCGGGATGTCCTCGGCGACCGGCAGCAGCACCGGGCGCTCGGGCGTCGCGGCTTCGACATCGTCGGCGAGCACGGCATAGCCGTCCATGGCCGAGTTGTCGAAGCCCGGCAGCGACAGCGGTGCGACGACGTCGTCGGCCAACACGAGGCCCAGGGCGTCGGCGATCGGCACGCTGACCGGTGCCCGGCGGTGCAGCAGCGCGGCGACGACCCGCTGGTGCTCCTCGACAGTTCGCATCAGACGGGGAAGGTGACGCCGGTCAGCTCCTCGGACATGGTCCACAGGCGACGCGCGATGTCCTCGTCGCGCGACTGTGCGCTCGAGGCAACGACTTTCGGATGGCCCTTGACCTCCCCGAGGCCGTCGGGTCCGTAGTACTGGCCGCCCTGCGCACCGGGATCGGTGGCGGCACGCAACGTCGGCAGCGCGCCCATCGAGGCGGGCTGGGTGGCCACCTTCCAGACGATGTCGGGGATGAAGCCCGGCAGGTACCGCATCAGTTCGGTGTCGGAGAAGCCCGGGTGCGCGGCGAGGGCGACGGTCGATGCGCCCTTGAGCTCGAGGCGCCGCTGCAGTTCGTAGGTGAACAGCAGGTTGGCCAGCTTCGACTGGCCGTAGGCCCGCACCCGCTGGTAACCGTCCTCGAAGTGCGGGTCCTCGAAGCGGATGCGGGCGAGGAGGCGATGGCCGACGCTGCTGACGGTGACGATGCGCGAGCCCTCGATCGACAGCAGGTGGTCGAGCAGCAGGCCGGTCAGCGCGAAGTGGCCGAGGTGGTTGGTGCCGAACTGCATCTCGAAGCCGTCTGCGGTGGTCTCGCGCTTCGGCACGTACATCACGCCCGCGTTGTTGATCAGCAGGTCGATGCGCGGGTGCGCGGCCCGCAGCTCGTCGGCGGCCGCCCGGACGCTCGCCAGCGACGACAGGTCCAGCCGTTGCAGCGTGACGACGGCGTTCGGCGTCGTCTTCTTGATGCGGTCGACGGCTTCATCGCCCTTGTCGGGGTTGCGCACCGCCAGCACGACGTGTGCGCCCTTCTCGGCAAGGGCGGCCGCGGTGTCGTAGCCGAGGCCGCTGTTCGCTCCGGTGACGATGGCGGTCCGGCCGGACTGGTCCGGGATGTCGGCCGCGGTCCATTTGCTGCCCATGCTGATCAACATACTCAGCGGACGACGCCGCCGCGGTTACCTACGCTGGACGGCGATCGGGAGGTTCGATGACCAGTGCGGTGACCACACTCGCGGAGCCCGCCAACAGTCCGAGCCGCAAAGCGCCGCTGGTGTGGGCGATCAGCGCGGCCATTCCATGGTTGGCGCTGGCGGTGGGTCAACTGGTGTGGTTCGTCGTGGACCGCCGGATGCCGTGGGTGAACGGACTGGCGGCGCTGGCCACCGTGTTGGGCATCGCGTTGTTCGTCTTCGTGGTGCCCTGGTGGCGCTACCGGGTGCACCGGTGGGACATCGACCCGAAAGCCGTCTACACCCGCGAGGGCTGGTTGACCCAGGAGCGCCGCATCGCGCCGATCTCGCGGGTGCAGACCGTCGACACCGAACGCGGACCGCTGGATCGGTTGTTCGGGCTGGCCACGGTCACCGTGACGACGGCGTCGTCGGCGGGCGCGGTGCGGATCTCGGCGCTCGACGCCGACGTCGCCGACCGGATCGTCGCCCACCTGACCGACAACGCGGCCATCGGGGGTGAGGACGCGACGTGACCGCCGTGGTACCACCGGCGCAAGCCGACGGCTGGAGCCGGCTCAGCGCGCGGATGCTGCTGGTGCAACCGGTGCACGAGGTGCTGCGGCAGATCCCGGTCATCGTCGGCACGCTGGTGCTGGGCGCGGCCACCGGCAACCCGTTGGTGGCGGTGGCAGCGCTCGCGGTGACGGTGGCGGTCGGGTTGGCACGCTGGTTCACCACCAGTTACCGGATCGGGCCTGCGGACGTCCAGATGCGCACCGGGTTGTTGCAGCGCAAGGTTCTCTCGCTGCCGCGCAACAGGATTCGATCGGTGTCAACCGATGCCCGGCTGCTGCACCGGCTGCTCGGGCTGACCGTGCTGCGGGTCAGCACCGGTCAGGAGGCCAGGGCCGATGCCGCGTTCGCACTCGACGGCGTGCCTGCCGATCAGGTGCCGCATCTGCGGGCGGTCCTGCTGGCCGGATCGCTGGCCGTCGACGAGACCGAGCCTGCCACCGCCGGCCGGGTACTGGCCCGCTGGCGGCCGTCGTGGCTGCGCTACAGCGCGCTGAGCTTCACCGGACTGGCGATGATCGCCGCGGCGGTCGGGCTGCTATACCAGGTGGGAGGCGGTGTGGCGCTGCGCGATTCGCCGCTGGCCGAGTCCGGTGTGGATACCGTCGAGCGGATCGGTGTGGCCGCGAGCGTGGCACTGGCCGCTGTCGTGCTGGTGCTGGCGTCGGCGCTGCTTTCGGTCCTGCAGTCCCTGCTGACCTACGGGAACTTGGACCTGCGCCGCGATTTCGACGTACTGCATCTGCGGCACGGCCTGGTCCGGGTACGCGAGCACACCTATGACATGCGCCGGTTGCGGGGCGGCACGCTGCGAGAACCGCTGCTGGTTAGGTTGTTCGGTGGTGCCCGCCTGGATGCGGTGATGACCGGCGTGGCAGGCGCGGGCGAGGCCTCGGTGTTGCTGCCGCCGTGCCCCAAGTCCACGGCCGAGGCGGTGCTGAGCGATCTCATCGACCAGCCCGACGCGGTCAGCGGACCGGTGCGCGGGCACGGCGCGGCCGCCACCCGCCGACGCTGGGTCAGGGCGCTGGCCGTTCCCGTGCTCGCAGTGGTGCCGTTGGCGCTCGGGTCGGTGCCGGCGTGGGCGTGGGCGGGCTGGGTGGTTGTCACGCTGTGCTGTGCGCTGCTGGCCGCCGACCGCGCACGCTCGCTCGGCCACCGCGTCCTGGACGGGTGGCTGGTCACCCGGACCGGCAGCCTGCAGCGCAGGCGCGACTGCATCGCGGGCACCGGCATCATCGGATGGACGGTGCGCCAGACGCTGATGCAGCGCCGGGCCGGGGTCGCGACGCTGATCGCGGCGACGGCCGCAGGGGTCAAGCGCTATCAGGTGATCGACGTACCGGCCGAGCTGGCCTGGTCGATCGCGGCCGACGCGTCACCCTGGGTGGGCGACACCCGGTGGGCGTCCGACTTGCGCTGACCCGATTGCGGTTTACTGTCAGGCCATGGCCGTCGGCGGGGTGCTCTTCGACATCGATGGCGTGCTGGTGACGTCGTGGCGGCCAATCGCGGGCGCCGCGGACACCGTGCGGGCGTTGGCCGACAACCAGATCGCGTGCTCGTACCTCACCAACACGACGACGCGCACGCGGGTGCAGATCTCCGAACTGCTGACCGGGGCCGGAATGCAGGTGCACCCCGAAGAAGTCATCACCGCGGCCGTGCTGACCGCCGAATACGTCCGCGACCGCTATCCCGACGCCCGCTGTTTCCTGGTCAACAGCGGGCAGATCGCGGAGGACATGCCCGGCATCGACATCGTGTACTCCAGTGAGTTCACCGGGCCGCAGGCTCCCGAGACCCCGGACGTGGTGCTGCTGGGCGGCGCCGGCCGCGAGTACAGCCACCTGACCCTGTCCTGGGTGTACGACTGGATGGCCCAGGGTGTGCCCGTGGTGGCGATGCACCGCAGCACCGCGTGGACGACGACCGACGGGTTGCGCATCGACACAGGCATGTACCTGATCGGCATGGAGGAGACGTCGGGGCGCAAGGCCACGGCCGTCGGCAAGCCCGCGCCCGAGGGGTTCGTCGCGGCGGCGGGCCGGCTCGGCGTGGAGCCCGACGAGATGTACATGGTGGGTGACGATCTCAACAACGACGTGTTGGCCGCCCAGGTGGTCGGCATGACCGGCGTGCTGGTCCGGACCGGCAAGTTCCGGCAGGACACGTTGGACCGTTGGGCCGCAGACGAGTTCGCGATGCAGCCCAATCACGTGATCGAGTCGGTGGCCGATCTGCCGGAGCTGCTCGGGCTGTAGCGGTGACCATGTGGCAGCGGGTGCAGCAGATGTTGCTGCGGCGGGGGATCAACACCTGGCTCGAGCTGGTGCTGTGGCTCGCGCTGTTCTACACCATCGTCGGCGTGGGTTACGCGAGCCTGCACATCGAGCTCATGGTCCAGCTGGAACACGCGCTGAGCGACGAGTTCTCGGTGTTCGCCAACATCGCCTCGCTGGTCCTGACGGTGGCCCTGTGGCCGGTGCTGCTGGGTACCTCGCTGCTGTGCGGGGTGGCCGGCTGCGGCGTGTTCTAGTGGTGAGCTCCGATGACTTTTGGCGATCGCCCGGGTCTGCCGTGACATGAACTCAGAGACCGTACAGACCAGCATCACTGTCAACGCCGCCATGGAGACCGTGTTCGACGTGCTCGCCGACCCGACCCAGCACGCCGGAATCGACGGCACCGGGTGGGTGCGGGAGTCGCTGGACGGCATGCCTCTCACCGAGGTCGGTCAGATCTTCCGCATCGAGATGTATCACGACAACCATCCGAACAAGGTCTACGACATGTCCAACCGCGTCGAGGTGTTCGACCGACCGCGAGCGATCGCGTGGCAACCGGGGCAGGGCCCCGACGACCGCGGGAACCTGATGCCCGACGCTGACCTGGAGTTCGGCGGGTGGATCTGGCGCTACGACCTCGAACCCGGCGGACCCGGACAGACGAAAGTCACGCTGACCTACGACTGGTCGCGGGTGCCGTCGTCGCAGCGTCAGCACATCGAGTTCCCGCCGTTTGCGATGTCGCACCTGGAGAACTCGCTGCAGCACCTGGCCGAACTGGCGCAGCGCGGCGGCTAGGCCTGCAGGGTGCGGACCGCCTCGATGCGTTCCCGTAGCTGATCGGTGGTGGCCGCGGCGACCGGTGGGCCGCCGCAGATCCGGCGCAGTTCGTTGTGAATCCAGCCGTGCGGCTTGCCCGTGCGGTGATGGGCGATGGACACCAGCGTGTTGAGCTCACGCCGCAGCTCGCGCAGCTGGCCGTGTGTCGACACCCGCGGCACCTCGCCGGACGCGGTGCGCCGGGTCAGTTGTTCTTCCTGCCTGCGCCGCAACAGATCCCGCATCTGTGCGGCGTCCAGGAGACCGGGAATGCCGAGGTAGTCGGCTTCGTCCTCGCTGCCCACCGCGGCGGCGGTGCCGAACGAGGAGCCGTCGAAGATCACCTGGTCGAGCTCGGCGTCGGCGCCCAGCATCTCGAAGCCCTTGTCGAGGGCGTCGCCCTCGTTGTTCTCCTTGTTGGCCTCGGCGAGGAGGTCGTCGTCCCATTCACCCGGCGACTCACGGTGCGGCTTGCCCAGCACGTGGTCGCGTTGGGACTCCATCTCGCTGGCGAGGTCGAGCAACGAGGGCACCGAGGGCAGGAAGATGCTCGCGGTCTCGCCGGGCCGACGCGACCGGACGTACCGGCCGATCGCCTGGGCGAAGAACAGCGGGGTCGATGCGCTGGTCGCGTACACGCCGACCGCGAGCCGAGGCACGTCGACGCCCTCGGACACCATGCGCACCGCGACCAGCCAGCGGCCGGTGCCCGCGGCGTAGTCGGCGATGCGTTCCGAGGACCCCGGGTCGTCGGAGAGCACAACCGTCGGTTCCTCATCGGTCAGCGCGGCGAGCGCCGTCGCGTAGGCGCGCGCCGCCTTCTGATCCGAGGCGATCACCATCGCGCCGGCGTCGGGCATGCCGCCGTTGCGCAACTGGGTGAGGCGGGTGTCGGCGGCCTGCAGCACGGCCGGGATCCACTCGCCCTCGGGGTTCAACACGGTGCGCCACGCCCGCGCGGTCTGCTCGGCGTTGAGCGGTTCGCCCAATCGCGCGGCGTACTCCTCCCCGGCGCTGGTGCGCCAGCGGGCCTCCCCGGAATAAGCCATGAACACCACCGGCCGCACCACCCCGTCGGCCAGCGCGTCGGCGTAGCCGTATACGTGGTCGGCGCGCGAGCGTTGCAGGCCGTCCGCGTCGGGTTCGTAGGTGACGAAAGGGATGGGGCTGTCGTCGCTGCGGAACGGCGTGCCGGTCAACGACAGCCGGCGGGTGGCGTCGCTGAACGCCTCGCGCATCGAGTCGCCCCAACTCTTCGCGTCGCCGCCGTGATGGATCTCGTCGAAGACGACCAGCGTGCGGTAGTTCTCGGTGCGTACCCGGTGGCGGGTCGGGTGGCTGGCCACCTGGGCGTAGGTGACGACGACGCCGTGGTACTCCGAGGAGGTGTGGGCCGCGCTGTTGGAGAACTTCGGGTCGAGCGCGATGCCGAAGCGGGCGGCGGCCAGCGCCCACTGGATCTTGAGGTGCTCGGTGGGTACGACGACGGTGAGGCGCTCGACCGTACCGTCGGCCAGCAGCTCACCGGCAACGCGCAGGGCAAATGCCGTCTTGCCCGCACCCGGGGTGGCCACGGCCAAGAAATCGCGTGGTTTGGCGCCAAGATACCGCACCAATGCCCGACGCTGCCAGCCCCGCAAAGCCTGGGTGCCGGGCGCTGCCTCTGCCCGCACCCAAAGACTCCTTTTTCTGATCGGAACGCGATCGAAAAGAGCCTAGCGCAAGGGATTACGGCTCCGCATCTTCATGCGGCGTGTCACTCGACGAAGTAATTGTCGTTCTTGACGAACCACTCGCGACGCTCGGCGTCGGTCAACTCTCCGAGCTGGGCCATGCCCTCGAAGTAATGCTCGCGCGGAGCCCCCGGAGCAAACAACATCAGCAGGGACGTCGGCTCGTCGGCCTCGTTGCGGAAGCCGTGGATGCCGCCGGGCGGCACATACAGGAAATCGTTCGGGTGCCCGTCGGTCCAGTCCCTGCCATCGTAGAGCCGGACGGTTCCGGAGAGGACGAAGAAGGCCTCACTCATCGCACGGTGGAAGTGTGGTCCCGGCCCTCCGCCCCTCGGCGCGATCTCCACGCGGTACAGGCCGTAGTCACCGTCGGTCGCCTGTTGGGACGCCAGGTAGTGATACTTCACCAGACCGAAGGATTCGTAGTCCGGCGGCTCGTCGCCGCGCTTCAGCCAGGCGCTGGTTTCCGGCTCGTCATCGCGGTAGCGGGGCGGCGGATAAGGCGGCACATTCCGCGGATCCACGATGAGTGACATCACGGCCAGCCTGCCACAGTCGGCTGACCCGGGAAGACCACTCCGGTCAACTCCTCGGACACCGCCCATAGCCGGCGTGGGATCGCGGTGTTGTGCGACTGCTTGCTGGAGCCGACCAGTTTCGGATGACCGCGTGTCTCGCCGATGCCGTTCGGGCCGTAGTACTGCCCATCCTGCACCGCCGGATCGGTGGCGGCGCGCAGGGTGGGCAGGGCGCCCTTGGCCGGGCTCTGCGAGAAGACGCCGGCCGACGCTGCAACTCGTAGGTGAACGACAAGTTGGCGAGCTTGGACTGGCGTGCTCGACGGTCTCCGCCCGGCGTGACGACCTTGCACTCTCCCTGGTCGAGTGCTAAGAATGCTGTTGGCACTCGCGACCGGCGAGTGCTAGGTCGGGACGGTGAGGCAGGAGCCGCACCTGCGGGAGCACAACTCCAGCCGTCCGTCGCGGGCACTGCACCCGGCCGACAAGACGTGCATCCCCAATCCGGAGGAACACTTCGCAATGGCCAAGACAATTGCGTATGACGAAGAGGCCCGCCGCGGCCTCGAGCGGGGCTTGAACAGCCTCGCCGACGCGGTAAAGGTGACGTTGGGCCCCAAGGGTCGCAACGTCGTCCTCGAGAAGAAGTGGGGCGCTCCCACGATCACCAACGATGGCGTGTCCATCGCCAAGGAGATCGAGCTGGAGGACCCCTACGAGAAGATCGGCGCCGAGCTGGTCAAGGAAGTCGCCAAGAAGACCGACGACGTCGCTGGAGATGGAACGACGACGGCGACGGTTCTCGCCCAGGCGCTGGTGCGCGAGGGTCTGCGCAACGTCGCTGCGGGCGCGAACCCGATGGCGCTCAAGCGCGGCATCGAGAAGGCCGTCGAGAAGATCACCGAGACGCTGCTGAAGTCGGCCAAGGAGGTCGAGACCAAGGAGCAGATCGCTGCCACCGCCGCCATCTCGGCCGCCGACACCCAGATCGGTGAGCTCATCGCCGAGGCCATGGACAAGGTCGGCAACGAGGGTGTCATCACCGTCGAGGAGAGCAACACCTTCGGGCTGCAGCTCGAGCTGACCGAGGGCATGCGCTTCGACAAGGGCTACATCTCGGGTTACTTCGTCACCGACGCCGAGCGTCAGGAAGCGATCCTCGAGGATCCGTACATCCTGCTGGTCAGCTCCAAGGTGTCGACCGTCAAGGATCTGCTGCCGCTGCTGGAGAAGGTCATCCAGTCCGGCAAGCCGCTGCTGATCATCGCCGAGGACGTCGAGGGCGAGGCCCTGTCGACCCTGGTGGTCAACAAGATCCGCGGCACCTTCAAGTCCGTCGCCGTCAAGGCTCCGGGCTTCGGTGACCGTCGCAAGGCGATGCTGCAGGACATGGCCATCCTCACCGGTGGTCAGGTCATCAGCGAAGAGGTCGGCCTGTCTCTTGAGACCGCCGACGTCGCGCTGCTGGGCAAGGCCCGCAAGGTCGTCGTCACCAAGGACGAGACCACCATCGTCGAGGGTGCCGGTGATTCCGACGCCATCGCCGGTCGCGTGGCCCAGATCCGCGCCGAGATCGAGAACAGCGATTCGGACTACGACCGCGAGAAGCTGCAGGAGCGCCTGGCCAAGCTAGCCGGCGGTGTTGCGGTGATCAAGGCCGGCGCTGCCACCGAGGTCGAGCTCAAGGAGCGCAAGCACCGCATCGAGGACGCCGTTCGCAACGCGAAGGCCGCCGTCGAGGAGGGCATCGTCAGCGGTGGCGGTGTCGCCCTGCTGCAGGCCGCCCCGGCGCTCGACGAGCTCACGCTCGACGGTGACGAGGCCACCGGCGCGAACATCGTGCGGGTAGCGCTGTCGGCTCCGCTGAAGCAGATCGCCCTCAACGGTGGGCTCGAGCCGGGCGTGGTGGCCGAGAAGGTCGCCAACTCGCCTGCGGGCACCGGCCTCAACGCCGCCACCGGCGAGTACGAGGACCTGCTCAAGGCCGGCGTGGCCGACCCGGTGAAGGTGACGCGTTCGGCGCTGCAGAACGCGGCGTCCATCGCGGCGCTGTTCCTGACCACCGAGGCCGTCGTCGCCGACAAGCCGGAGAAGGCGGCCGCTGGTGCGGCCGACCCGACCGGTGGCATGGGCGGCATGGACTTCTGAGTCCCACGGAAGGGCCCGGTCTGCTTCGGCAGGCCGGGCTTTTTCGTTGGCGCACGCAATGTCGCTCTGAGAGCGCCTCCGCGGCTATATGTCCACGGCGACGCTCTCAGAGTGACGTTGCGATCGGACGTCGATGCGCCCTTCTCCGGATGACCGACCGAATGTCCGCGAACACCACATCCCAGCGATGCACAACATCCTCATAGGTCAGCCGAATCACCAAAAACCCCAACCCGATCGCGACTCTGTCCCGGGTACGGTCCGATTGGTACTTCGACAGGTGGTGCTCACGGCTATCGGCTTCGATGATGAGGCGATCGCCGACGAGGAAGTCGACGCGCCCGACACCAGGAATCTTGACTTGACTCTTCAGTCGGATTCCGGCGGCCCGCAGTCGCAGTCTGATCATCGTCTCCGTACCCGACTCGCTTCTGGGGTCGCACCACTCGGCGAGGTCAAGGCGTGCAAACCGCGACGCTGCCACAATCGATCTCGCTTCCGCCATGTCGAGGATCCGCTTGTTCAGCATCGAGTCCAGCACGATGATCAACCCCTCCCTGTCGAGACAGTTCGCCGCAGACGCCGCCGCGATCTCAATGGGGTCGATCGCATTGAGAGTCGGCGGATCCAGACGGTGGGGATGGCAAGAGCGAACTCCGGGACGCGACCGGCGTGCTCGTGCCGAATACCGGACGTGCAACTCGGAATCGGGAACCCAGACATGACACAGGCGCAAAGCCGACACGCAACTCAGTACACCCCCGGCGGCGACGGCGCGGACGACATAAGGGTGGGCGGACGGACTGGCGTACCAACCCCGCCGAAGGGGTCGCCAACCCTGCGCGAGCGTCTTGATCTGCGAGTACGACCATCCTGCGGTGCGCAATTGTGCCGTGGACACAACGCCGCCGTTCGCCTGAAGGATGCGCTCGATCTCCACCGCTTCATCGCAGCCCACCACCTCGGCCAGCCGAAAGTTATCCGTCGCCAACCTGTGGATAACTTGCTGGCAGTATCGGCGTCGTGATGGACCGCGCGACGCCGCCGCTGAACGCCGACGAAGGAACGACGCTGAGTGCGTGGCTGGACTTCTACCGCGCGACGCTGGCGTTCAAGTGCGACGGGTTGTCCGACGCCGACGTGCGCACCGCGTCGGTACCGCCGTCAAACTTGACGCTGCTGGGCCTGGTGCAGCACATGGCGGAAGTGGAGCGCAACTGGTTCCGCCGGGTGTTGGCCGGCGAATCCGCCCCGCCGATCTACGATCCGACCGCTGATCCCGCGGGACACGACGGCGGCTTCGACGTGTCCGAACACTCGACACTGGTTGACGCTCAACGAATCTGGCGCGACGAAATCAAGCGCGGCCGCGCGAACTGTGCGACCCGCGGGCTCGACGACACCAGCCCGTTCATGGGCGGCGAGGTCAGCCTGCGGTGGATCTATCTGCACATGATCGCCGAGTACGCCCGCCACTGCGGCCAGGCCGACCTGATCCGCGAACGCATCGACGGTGCGACCGGCATCTGATTCGAGCCGGGCTTCACTTCTTGAGCGGCACGCAGTCGTGCAGCCCGGCGGGGTCGGTGGTGGGCGAGTCGGCGGTCGCCTTGCGATGCAGCACCGCGCGGGTCGGTTCGATGGTCAGCGACTCCTGCGACGAGTGCGCGCGGCCGTCGACGATCAGCGAGTAGCCGCCCGGATCGCGCGGCGGCCAGACGAGCGTCACGTCGGCGTGCCCAGTGGTGTTGTCGCGGGTGTGCCGCCCGACCGCACCGACATCCAGACAGCCGTCGCGGAACACCGGCTCGACGAAGACCGTATGCGCCCGGAAGTCGTCGCCCACCGAGATCAGGTACGCGAAGGTGAAGTCGGCGAGCTTGTCGGCCAGTTGGTCGAGATCCACCTTGACGCTCATCCTTCGAGAATAGTGCGCCACCGCCGGACGTTAGCTTTGGTCATGCCATTGCCCCCGCCCTCGTCGACCACCACCGCCGTCGTCACCGGCGCCTCCTCGGGCATCGGCGCCGACATCGCCCGCGAACTCGCGGCCCGCGGCCACGGTGTCACGCTCGTGGCCCGCCGCGAGGACAAGCTGCGCGAGCTGGCCGCCGACCTCGGCACGAGCGTGCGCGTCGAGGTCGTCGCCTGCGACGTGGCCGACCCTGATGCGCGTGCCGGCCTCTTCGAGGAGATCGAGTCCCGCGGGCTGACCGTCGACATCCTGGTCAACAACGCGGGTATCGGCACCCTGGGCTGGATCGCCAAGGCCGACGTCGCCGACGAGATCGCTCAGGTGCGCGTCAACGTCGAGGCGGTCATCGACCTGACCACTCGGGCGGTGCGCCAGATGGTGCCGCGCGGTCGTGGCGCGATCCTCAACGTCGGGTCGACCGCCGGCTTCCACCCGTTCCCCGGCCAGTCCGGCTATGCGGGGACGAAGGCGTTCGTGAAGGCCTACACCGAAGGTGTGCGCGCCGAACTCACCGGCACCGGCGTCACCGTCGCGATGCTCGCACCCGGCCCGGTGCGCACCGAGTTCCTGCAGTCGGCGGGCATGGACGAGCGGACCTTCGCTCAGGCGTTCCCGAAGTTCATGTGGATGCCGTCGCGCGACGTCGCCCGTGTCGGCGTCGAGGCGCTCGAAACCGACAAGGGCACCGTGATCGCGGGCTTGCCGAGCCAGGTCAGCACCCGCCTGCTGCAACTACTGCCACGCCGCATCCTGCTCAGAGTGCTGGCCGGTCAGCATCCGGCGCTGCGCCGCGATCGGGTGCGCAGCTGAGGCTGGCCGGGTGCGACGCGCGTCAAGCCACAGGCGCGGGTCGCCGGCCGCGGATCAACCTGCCGGGCCGCGCCGCCGTGGGGAACCCGTTCTCGGCGATGATCTCGCCGGAGACGATCGTCGCGACGTAGCCGTCGGCGGTCTGGTCGAGCCGTCGGCCTCCGGCAGGCAGGTCGTGGGTGATGACGGGCTTGTGCAGCGTCAGCGCGGCGTGGTCGATGACGTTCAGATCGGCCTTGTGACCCACGGCGATTCGACCGCGGTCGGCCAGCCCGGCTACCCGTGCCGGCACGGAGGTCAGCTCGCGCACCGCTTCGGCGACGGTGAGCCGTCCGGTCGGCCGGTCGCGGGTCCAGTGCGCCAGCAGGAAGGTGGGAAAGCTTGCGTCGCAGATCATTCCGTAGTGGGCCCCGCCATCGCCCAAGCCGAGCACGACGTCGTCGCGGCGCATCAGCTCACCGACGGTGTCCAGCGAGTTGTTCTCGTAGTTGCCCATCGCGATCAGCATCATCGCGTGGCCGTCGTCGTCGAGCAGGCGGTCGTAGGCCTCCTCGGCGGGCGAGACGCCGCGCGCGGCCGCCCGAGCCGCGATCGACGTCGACGCGTCCGGTTCGTAGTTCGGCTCGTCGTCGAGCGGGAAGATCCACCGCCACGCCTGCGCCATGAACATCAGCGGATGTCCTTCGGCGGTCGGGTTGTCGGCCAGAATCCGTTGTCGTACCTCCGGTTTGCGCATCTCCGCGACGCGCTCGGCCAGCGGCAGGTGCGCGATCTGCCGGTAGCTGGGATAGAGCACGAACGGATGCCCGGACAGCTCGAGGCCGATCACCATGCCGATCGGCCGCGGGAAGACCTGGGTGCTGATGTTCGCGCCTGCTGCGTTGAACTTCTCCACCAGCGTCATGGCCTCCGGCCAGATCGGCTCGCCGGAGTTATCCGTCAACAGCGAGAAGGTCACGGGTAGCCCCACGTCCTGGCCCACCTCGAACACCTGGCGCAGCACGCCCTCATATCCGCCCGCGGCGATGTCGGGCACGAACTGGATCAGCCCCCCGCCGCCGTCGGCGATGCCGTTGGCGATCGCCGCGATCTCCTCCTGTGCAGCCTCATACGTCGGGATCTGCGCGCCGCTCTCGGTCTTGTGCAGGACGAACCGCGAGGAGGCGAATCCGAGGGCGCCGACCTCGACCGCCTCCTTGGCGAGCGCCCGCATCCGCGCGAGGTCCTCAGGCGTCGCGGGCTCACGGTCCGCACCGCGCCGGCCCATCACGTACACCCGCAGCGGGGAGTGCGGAAGGTACGCGGCCACGTCGATGTCGCGATGCCGCGCGTCGAGCGCGTCGAGATACTGCGGGAACGTCTCCCAGTCCCACGGCAGGCCGTCGACCATCACCACGCCGGGGATGTCCTCGACGCCCGCCATCACGTCGACCAACACCTCGTGGTCCTCGGCGCGGCACGGTGCGAAGCCGACCCCGCAGTTGCCCATCACCGCCGTCGTCACACCGTGCGCCGACGACGGTGTCATGCGATCCGACCAGATCGCCTGCCCGTCGTAGTGCGTGTGCAGGTCGACGAATCCGGGAGTGACCAGCAGGCCTGTCGCGTCGATCTCCCGCGCGCCCGTGCCGACAGGAACGGAGCCGACGGCCGCTATCACCCCGTCGGAGACCGCGACTTCGCCGACGTAGGGCTCACCGCCGAGCCCGTCGACGATGGTGCCGTTACGGATGACGAGTTCGAAGGTCATACGTCGAATCTACGATGATCGCGTGATCGATCACTTCGGAATCAACTGCGCCGACTGGGAGAAGTCGAAGGCGTTCTACGACAAGGTGCTCGGCGTGCTGGGCTACAGCAGGCAGATGGACTATCACGTGGCCATCGGATACGGCAAGGACGGTCATCCGGACTTCTGGATCGCCGACATGAACACCGGCGACGCGGCGGGCCCCAACCGGGAGACCCACTTCGCCTTCCGGGCCGCCGACGCCGACGCCGTCCGGGCCTTCTACGACGCCGCCCTGGAGACGGGCGCCGAGTCGCTGCACGCACCGCGGCTGTGGCCGGAATACCACCCCGGCTACTACGGCGCTTTCGTCCGCGATCCCGACGGCAATAACGTCGAAGCCGTGTTCCACGGTGCCCAACCACCCGGCTGACGTCGTACCGTCAAGGCATGGCTGACTCAGACCTCGCAGCGGTGCGCGACCTGCTGCGCGACGCGTTCACCCGGCAGATCGAGCACGTCGAGGAACTCACCGACGGGTTGACCGACGAGGTGGCGTTCTACCGCCCGACGCCGACCGCCAACAGCATCTCGTGGCTGGTCTGGCACAGCGCGCGCCAACACGACGTCCAACTCGCCGACATCGCGGGCACCGAACAGGTCTGGCTGCGCGACGGCTGGGTCGACCGGTTCGGCCTCGACCTGCCGCGGGACAGCATGGGCTACGGCCACAGCCCCGACGAGGTCGGCCGGGTGCGCGCATCGGCGGACGTGCTCGCCGGCTACGCGCACGCAGTGCACAAGGTGACGCTCGAGTACATCGCCTCCGTGACAGCCGACGAGCTGAGCCGTGTCGTCGACGACAACTGGGATCCACCGGTGACCGTCGGGGTGCGCCTGATCAGCATCGTCGACGACAGCGCGCAACACCTCGGCCAGGCGGCCTACATCAGCGGTATCACGTGATCCGGTGGTGGCCGTCGATCGGCCTCGCGGCGATGCTGCTGCTGGGCTGGGCGGTCGGGGATTCGTCGACGCCCGTCGACAAGTGGTTCCAACAGTTCAACACCAGCCCGCTGCGCTGGCTCGCCGTCTTCGCCGACCCGCGCCTGCTGGTCGGGACGCTGGTCGCGGTGGCCGTCGTCGCGCTGTGGCAGCGGCGCTGGCGGTTGGCGGCCATGGTGGTGGTGGCCCCGGCGGTGGGGCTGGTGTTCGTGCGTGTCCTGAAGCAGATCTTCTACCGGCAGAAGGGGGACGGCGGGCTGGCCTATCCGAGTGGCCACATCACCACGACCACGATCGTGATGGGGCTGGTCATCATGGTGGCCGGCGCCGCGTGGTGGGCGGTGGCGATCGCCGTCGGCGCGGTCGCACTCGCGATGCTCGGGGTCGGGACGACGTATCACTACTTCACCGACGTCGTCGGCGGACTGCTCCTCGGGTCGGCGCTGGTCTGCGCGGCGGCGGTCATCGCCCGACGGGACTTGACACGTGTCAACCCCCGTGCGATCTACGTCACACGCCGCGGTTAACATGAGGTCATGACCGCGACGTCCGACGTTGAGCTGCCCGACACCAGCACCATCCGCAATCCCGCCACCGGCGCCGTCGCCGGCACCGTGCGCTGGACCGACCCCGCCGACGTGCCTCGCATCGCCGCCGGGCTACGCGAGGCGCAACGGCAGTGGGAAGCCCGCGGCGCGAAGGGCCGCGCGAAGGTGCTGGCCCGCTACGCCGTCTGGCTGGGCGAGCACCGCGACGAGATCGAGGAATTGTTGATCAAGGAGACCGGCAAGTCGGCCGTCGACGCCGCCCAAGAGGTGCCGCTGCTCATCATGATCGCGTCGTACTACATCAAGACGATGGAGAAGGCGCTGGCCCCGGAGACCCGGCCTGCCGCGCTGCCGTTCCTGGCGATCAAGAAGATCGAGGTGCACTACCGGCCGCGGGCCGTCGTCGGCATCATCGCGCCGTGGAACTATCCGGTCGCCAACGCGTTGATGGACGCCATCGGTGCGTTGGCCGCGGGCTGCGCCGTGCTGCTCAAGCCGTCGGAACGGACGCCGCTGACGGCCGAGTTGCTGCTGCGCGGCTGGCTGGACTCCGGTGCCCCCGAGGTGCTGGCGCTCGCGCAGGGCGCTCGGGAGGTGTCCGAGGCGGTCATCGACAACTCCGACTACATCCAGTTCACCGGATCCAGTGCGACGGGCGCCAAGGTGATGGAACGGGCCGCCCGCCGGCTCACCCCGGTCAGCCTAGAGCTGGGCGGCAAGGATCCGATGATCGTCCTCGAGGACGCCGACGTCGAGCTTGCCGCGCACGCCGCGGTGTGGGGCGCCTTCTTCAACGCGGGCCAGACGTGCGTGTCGGTGGAGCGGGTCTACGTCGTCGAGTCGGTGTACGACCAGTTCGTCGACGCGGTGGTGCGTGATGTCGAGAAGCTCAAGATGGGCGCAGGCGACGGCCACGACTTCGGATCGCTCATCGACGAGAGCCAGGTGGACGTCACCGCCCGCCATGTCGACGACGCACTCGCCAAGGGCGCCCGCGCGCTGACCGGCGGCAAGCGTTCCGACGGCACGGGCAACTTCTACCCGCCGACGGTGATGGTGGACGTCGACCACACGATGATGTGCATGACCGAGGAGACGTTCGGGCCGACGCTGCCGATCATGAAGGTCGCCGACGCCCGCGAGGCGGTCCGGCTGTCCAACGACAGTCCCTACGGTCTGTCGGCCGCGGTGTTCTCCAAAGACGTCGACCGCGCCAAGGACGTCGCCGTGCAGCTGGATTGCGGCGCGGTCAACATCAACGACGTGATCTCGAACCTGATGTGCACCACCGCGCCGATGGGCGGCTGGAAGACCTCGGGGATGGGGGCGCGCTTCGGTGGCGCCGAGGGGCTGCGAAAATTCTGCCGCCAGGAGGCCGTGGTCGCGCCGCGCACCGCCGTCGGGGCGGGTGGCAACTACTACAACAATTCGCTCAAGGCGCTCAAGCGGATGAACTCGTTGATGACCAAGCTGGCGCTCGTCACGCCGAAGCGGACGGCCAAGTAGGGCACTTCAGCATTCAGCTTCGCGTCATCTCGGCGACCGCGGGCGCCGCCACGTTCCACGTGCTGAGTAAGTTCGACTACGGCATCAACGCCCACGAGGACAACGAGGACCATCCGGACTAGGAGGACGCGCGTGCGGTTGGTGGCGACCGTGCTGTCGTGGCTCGTCACCACTGTCCTGCTCGCCGTGGCGGTGCCGACGATGTGGGCCGAGCGCAATGTGGTCGACGCCAATGGGTTTGCGGCGTTCGCCGCGTCCGCGGCCGAGGACCCGCAACTGCAGCAGGCGATGGCCGGCGTGCTCGCGACCGAGGTCACCGGGTTGCTCTCGGAGTACGGCCAGGTCAGCAACGACGAACTGATCAGCGGGGTGGCATCGGCCTACACCACCAGCCCGTCGTTCCCCGGGCAGTTCGCATTGGCCAACGCCGTCGGCCACCGCTGGATGTTCACCGACTCGGCGCAGCAGGTCGACGGAACAGATGAGTGGGTGGTCGACCTGAGCCCGATGCTGGCCGACGAATCGTTCCGCAAGACGTTGGCCACCTTCAACGTCGAGACCCCTGCCACCGTGCCGGTCCCGTTGGAGGTCTCGGAGAACCTGCGGCCCGGTCAGCTCAAGCCGATCGCGACGTGGGGTCCGTGGATCAGCGTCGGATCGGCGATCCTGACCGGCGTGTTCGCGTTGCTGACGCTGGCCGCCGCGCGATCGAAAGGCAAAACTCTTGCAGCACTCGGTATCTCGGCACTGCTGGTGGGCGCCGCCGGCTGGGCCGGCGTGGAGGTCGTGCGCCGCCACGTCAACGACTCGCTGAACAGAATGTCCGGTGACATCCGTCAGGTGGCCGACGTGATGGTCAACCACGCCGAAGACAGCCTGCACCACTGGTTGAACCTCACCCTGGCCACCGGGGGAGTGCTGGTGGTGTTCGGCGTGTTGGTGTCCATGCTGGGCGGACTGCGGCGGCGCGAGGTATAGCCCGCTAACGTCGGTTCATGCCGTTCGTCTCGGACATCGTGGGACCGCAACGGCCCGTCGCGACGTGGCCGCCCCTGGTCGCCGGCACATTGCGCCGCACCAGCACCATCGACACCCACCCGGTCGGCGCCGCCGGTTCCGACGTCGACCTGCGGGCCCGCGACATCGCGGTCTGCGCGCCGGACGCCGTGGACATCCGTGGCGAGGTCCGGGTGCGCGCACACCTCGCCGAGCGTGTCATCGACGGCATCAACCCACACGACGCCCGCCTGAACCGGTTGATCGGCAGTCGGGTCGGGCCCGGTTTCCGGTCGACGATCGCGAAGCTGCTGCCCGAGGAGAGACCGGACAGCCTGCTTCACCTGCTGCTCGACGACTGGGTCGGAGCGGCGCTGGTCTCCGGATACGCCCTGCAGCACAGGGCCATCACCGCGGGCGTCGAGGAGCCGTTGCCGCCCGGCACGGCCGACCGGATGGCGGGTATCTGCGCAGGCTTCGCGCCTGACGCCGCGCTCGTCGACTTCGCGCGGCGCGCCGGCACCATCCCCTCGGTGCACGGACCGGTGGCGCCACCGCTGCACCACGGCGGTCTGCACGCCGTCGAACCGCTTCGCGCGCACGGGATGCGGCGGCTGCGGCGGCTGGATCTGCGGCAGGCCCGCGACGGGGCGGCCGACTTCGACGCCCACTTCCGCGACTCGCACGTCGACGGCGACGGCGTGGAGACGGTCGTGCACGAATACACCGTCGCAGGCACGGTCGATATCGCGACGCGAACCGTCACCGCCATCTCGGCGGACTACCACGTGCTGCCCTGGCAGGAGTGCCCCGGTGCCATCACCAGTGCACACCGGGTGCGCGGGATGACCGTCGCCGAGATCCGCGACCGGGTGCGCGGCGAGTTCGTCGGGACCAGCACGTGCACCCACCTCAACGACACCCTGCGCGCAATCGGTGACCTCGAGGCGCTGCTGTCAGGGCTCGATGACGTGTGACGGGTCGGGCCGCTTCTCCGGTGGCGCCTGGCTGTAGTCGCCCCACGGACCGTCGCGTCTCTCCACCGCGCGCCGAACCCCTTGCTGCTGAGCGGTTTCGATGAACTCGAGCGCCTCCGGAGTGTTGCGCATCAGGCCGTCGAGAATGCCGCCCAGCGTCTGCGTTGAAGCCAGTCCCATGTTCTCGTACGCCTGGTTGACGATCAGCTTCTGCGCCTGCAACTGCGACAGCGGAATCTGCGCGAGCTTCTCGGCGACCTCGCGGACGCGGGCTTCGAGCCGCTCGAACGGAACGGACTCGTTGATGAGTTCGACGGCGGCGGCTTCCTTTCCGGTCAGCGGCTCCCCGGTCAGCGAGTGCCACTTGACCTTCGCCAGGCTCAGCCGGTACAGCCACATCCCGGTCAGGTAGGCGCCCCACATCCGGGCATACGGTGTGCCGATGACGGCGTCGTCGCTGGCGATCACGATATCGGCGCACAGGGCGTAATCGCTGGCGCCGCCGACACACCAGCCATGCACCTGGGCGATGACTGGCTTGGACGCCCGCCAGATCGCCATGAACTTCTGCGTCGGGCCCGTCTCGCGGGCGCTGACCATCGCGAAGTCCTTGCCCGGGTCCCAGCGTCCCTCGGTGTTCATCGCATCGCCCCACTGGGTGAAGCCGCCGCCGAAGTCGTATCCGCCCGAAAACGAGCGCCCGGCGCCGCGCAGCACTATCACCTTGACAGCGGGATCGCGTTCGGCCAGACCGATGGCCCTCTCGATCTCGTCGGGCATCGGCGGGACGATGGTGTTGAGGTGCTGCGGACGGTTCAGCGTGACGGTGGCGATCGGCGGTTCAGCGGCGTAGAGCAGTGTCTCGAACCGCGGTGCTGTCGACATGGCTGAAGTCTGGCACCCGACGGTTCAGTCAGCGATAAGGGCGCGGGCCTGAGGATCGTCACGCCTGCCCTCCACCACTGAAGTCCGACGTCGCACGCGATTAGGTGTGGCTACCCTCGCCATGATCACCAGATGCTATGTTTTGGCTTCCCTAACTCAGAGGTGCATATGAACCGCGTTCTCGCCTGGACGGCTCCGGTTGCCGTGGCCGGCATGCTGCTCTCCGGATGCTCCAGCGACAACTCCTCCTCCGGTGAGACGACGTCGGCCGACGCCGCCACAACCAGCGCCTCCGCAGCGGTCGCCCCGGCGGTCCTGGACAAGGCGGCTGCCGAGTACAAGGGTTACGCGACGGCACAGATCGACGAACTCGTCGGCGTCGTCAAGACCTTCACCGACGCCGTTCGCGCCAACAATCTGCAGGCCGCGCAGGAGGCCTATGCGCCGTCGCGCCAGCCGTGGGAGCGCATCGAGCCGCTGGCCGGTCTGGTGGAGGAGATCGACGGCAAGATCGACGCGCGTGTCGACGACTTCGCCGGTGTCGACGATCCGGCCTTCACCGGCTGGCACCGCCTCGAGTACCTGCTGTTCGAGAAGAACACCACCGAGGGCGGCGCGCCGTTCGCCGACCAGCTCGATCGGGATGTCGCAGCACTCAAGGAGCAGTTCCCCAGCGTTCGGGTCAAGCCGGTCGACGTCTCGACCGGGGCGGCCGAACTGGTCGAAGAGGTTTCCGAGGGCAAGATCACCGGTGAGGAGAACCGGTACGCCAAGACCGACCTCTGGGACTTCGACGCCAACATGCAGGGCGCGCAGGTCGCCGTCGACAAGCTCAGCCCCGCTCTCGAGCAAGCCGATCCGGCCCTGCTGGGCAAGATCGACGCCGGGATCACGCAGGTGTTCGACACCATGCGGCCGCTTCGGCGCGGTGACGGCTGGGTGCTGTACTGCACCCAGAACGACCCCTACCCGTCGTCGCGCTGCCCCGAGGTCACGGTGACGCCCGACGTCATCGACCAACTGAAGGCCCAATTGGCCGGACTGTCGGAGAACCTGGCGCAGGTGTCGGGAGTGCTGAAACTGCAGTGACCGAGCGGCACCCGGGCATCACCCGCCGCGGATTCGTGACCGGCGCGCTGGGCACCGGTGTCGCCGTCGGCGCGGGTGCCGCGCTGTCCGCGTGTACCCCGGCCGGCCCGGCCGCCGCGCCGTCGCCTGCCTTCGTGCCCTTCGAGGGTGCGTATCAGACCGGCATCACCGCGCTGCCGATTCCCGAGCAGGGACTGGTGGCGTCATTCAACGTGCTGTCGAGGAACCGCGCCAGACTGAAGACCGCGCTGCAGGAACTCACCGACGAGATCCGCGCGCTGATGGCCGGTCAGCCACCCGAGGTGCGCGATCCGCAGTTTCCGCCGGTCGACTCCGGCATCCTCGGCGAGAAGCCGCCTGCGGACAACCTGTCGATCATCGTCGGCGTCGGCGCCTCGCTGTTCGACGACCGGTTCGGACTGGCCGACCGCAAGCCCAGGGAACTGGTCACCATGCCGTTCCTGGCCAACGATCGCCTCGATGCGAACCTGTCCCACGGCGACCTCTCGATAGTGATCGAAGCCGGCCACAACGACAGCGTGATCTTCGCGCTGCGTCAGCTCATGCGGCGGACCCGCAGCGATCTCGTGCTGCGGTGGATGATCGACGGTTACGCCAGGGGCATCGGCGCCGGCCGGGTGTCCGACGAGGCCACCCCCCGCAACCTCCTCGGCTTCAAGGACGGGACGGCCAATCTCGACGTCGACGACGACGCGCTGATGGACCGTCACGTGTGGGTCGGGCGCGACGACGGCGAACCGGACTGGGCCGTGGGCGGGTCATACCAGGCGATCCGCATCATCCGGATGTTCGTGGAGTTCTGGGACCGCACCCAACTCGTCGAGCAGGAGGCGCTGATCGGGCGCGACAAGGTCAGCGGCGCACCGCTGGGTCTGTCCGGCGAGTTCACCGACCCGAACTACCCGGAGGACCCCCACGGCAAGCGAATACCGCTCAACGCCCACATCCGACTCGCCAACCCCCGCACACCGGCGACCGACGAAAACCTCATCCTGCGCAGGGGGTTCAACTACTCGCGCGGCTTCGACGGCGCGGGGCGACTCGACCAGGGGCTGGCCTTCATCTCCTATCAGCGCAGCCTGGAGAAGGGCTTCCTGGCGGTGCAGAACCGGCTGAACGGTGAACCGCTCGAGGAGTACACCCTGCCGGTCGGCGGCGGTTTCTTCTTCGCCCTGCCCGGCGTGACCGGACCGGACCGCTTCCTGGGCGACCGGCTGTTCAGCTGAGCACCGACCACAGGTACTGGTAAATCAGCGCCGCCCGGAACGCCGACTGCGCGTTGTCGGCCGCACCGCCGTGCCCGCCTTCGATGTTCTCGTAGTAGTGCACCGGCTGGCCGGCGTCCTCGAGCGCCGCGGTCATCTTGCGCGCATGGCCCGGGTGCACGCGGTCGTCGCGGGTCGACGTGGTGATGAGAACGGGCGGGTAGCGACGGTCGGACGAGATGTTCTGATAAGGCGAGTATTTCGAGATGAATGCCCAGTCGTCGGGATCATCGGGGTCGCCGTATTCGGCCATCCACGACGCCCCGGCCAGCAGCAGATGATAGCGACGCATGTCGAGCAGCGGGACGCTGCACACGAGTGCGCCGAACAGCTCGGGGTACCGCGTGAGCATGACCCCCATGAGCAGCCCACCGTTGCTGCCGCCCTGTGCCCCGAGCTGCTCGACGGATGTGATGCCGCGTTCCACGAGATCGGTTGCCACCGCGGCGAAGTCCTCGTACACCAGGTGCCGGTTCTCCCGCATCGCCTGGGTGTGCCAGGTCGGGCCGTACTCGCCGCCGCCGCGAATGTTCGCCAACACGAACGTGCCACCCCGCGACAGCCACAACCGGCCGAGCACCCCGAGATACCCCGGCGTGTTGGCGACCTCGAAGCCGCCGTATCCGTTGAGCAGCGTCGGACCGGGTGCCTGCTGGTGCCGATGCCCGACAACGAAATACGGTATCTGGGTACCGTCGGCCGACGCGACGAAGTGCTGGCTGACCTCGAGGTCGGCGGCGTCGAAGAAGGACGGGGCCCGCTTGATCTCGCTCACCACGCCGCCGGCGTGGCCCCACAGCAGTCGGGACGGCGTGTCGAATCCGCTGGCGTCGAGGAAGATCTCGTGACCGTATTCGTCGGCGTCGACGAGCACCGTGTTGGTGTTCGGCGGCACCCCGTCGATCGGCGCGCGCTCCCATGATCCGGGTGTCACCAACTCGACGCGGCTGACCACATCCACGAGGGTGATCAGCACAAGGTGATCGCGGGTCCACGCGTAGTTCTCGAGGCTGGAGTGTGCGTCGGGCTCGAACACCACGCTGAATTGCACTGTGCCCGAAAGGTACTGCTCGTAGTCGGCGGCCAGCAGCGATCCGGCCGGATACGTCGTCGCCCCCACGGTCCAGTCGGTCCGCGGGCGGATCAGCAACCAGTCGCGGTGCACCGAGATCCCGGCGTCGGTGGGAACGTCGATTTGGATCAGGTCATCACCGCGCAACTCGTAGCGGTACCGGTTGAAGAAGTCGACCGAACGCGTGATCAGCAGGCGTTCATAACCCGGGGTCGGATCGTATCCGCCGCTCACGCTGACGTCGGCGGTCTCGCCCTCGAACAGCGTCTGCGCCTCCTCGAGTGGTTGTCCCCGTTTCCACCGCTTGACGATTCGCGGGTAACCGGAGTCCGTGAGCGACCCGTCGCCGAAATCCGTGCCCACCAGCACGGTGTCGTGGTCCTGCCAGACAACGCTCGACTTGGCCTCCGGCAGCGTGAATCCCTCAGTGACGAACTTCCGTGTCTGCATGTCGAATTCGCGTACGACGGTGGCGTCGGCTCCGCCGCGGGACAGCTCCACCAGGGCCAGCGAGTAGTCGGGCTCGATCACCTCGGCGCCCGCCCACACCCAGTTCTGATCGTCCACGCGCGCCAGCTCATCGACGTCGATTACGACGTCCCAGTCGGGCTGCTCGGTGCGGTAGCTCTCCAGCGTGGTGCGCCGCCACAGGCCGCGCGGGTTGTCGGCGTCGCGCCAGAAGTTGTACAGGAACTCGCCGCGCCGACGGACGTAGGGAATGCGGGCATCGGTATCGAGCACCTCGAGTGCCTCCGCGCGCATCTGCTCGAACTGGTCGCCGCCGAACCGCGCGATGGTGGGTTCGTTGTGTTCGCGCACCCAGTCCAGCGCGTCGTCGGAGCCGATGTCCTCGAGCCACAAGTACGGGTCGGGGTCAGTCTGCTCTTCGCGCGAGCGCTCATCGGTATCCACGACAACCATTGTGGCGGTGCGGCGTAGTGTGAGCTCGTTCACACTCGAAGGGAGTCACCGATGACCGTTTACGCCCGCCCTGGTTCCGCCGACGCCCTGATGTCCTTCGAGTCGCGCTACGGCAATTTCATCGGCGGTGAATGGGTGCCGCCGGCGTCGGGCGAGTACTTCGAGGATCCGACCCCGGTGACCGGCCAGGCGTTCTGCGAGGTGCCGCGATCGAACGAGGCCGACATCGACAAGGCGCTCGACGCCGCGCACGGTGCTGCTCCGGCCTGGGGCAAGACCGCCGCCGGTGAGCGCGCGAACATCCTCAACAAGATCGCCGACCGCATCGAGGAGAACATCGAGTCGCTGGCGCTGGCCGAGGCGTGGGACAACGGCAAGCCGATCCGCGAGACCCTCAACGCCGACCTGCCGCTGGCCGTCGACCACTTCCGCTACTTCGCAGGCGCCATCCGCGCGCAGGAAGGCTCGTTGAGCCAGATCGACGACGACACCGTCGCCTATCACTTCCATGAACCGCTCGGCGTAGTCGGCCAGATCATCCCGTGGAACTTCCCGATCCTGATGGCCACGTGGAAGTTGGCGCCTGCGCTGGCCGCGGGCAACGCCGTCGTCCTCAAGCCGGCCGAGCAGACGCCTGCGTCGATCCTCTACCTGATGTCGTTGATCGGCGACCTGTTGCCCGCCGGGGTGGTCAACGTGGTCAACGGCTTCGGGTTCGAGGCGGGCAAGCCGCTGGCGTCGAGCAACCGGATCGCCAAGATCGCCTTCACCGGGGAGACCACCACCGGACGGCTGATCATGCAGTACGCGTCGCAGAACCTCATCCCGGTGACGCTGGAACTCGGCGGCAAGAGCCCGAACATCTTCTTCTCCGACGTGATGGCCGCCGCCGACGACTACCAGGACAAGGCGCTCGAGGGCTTCACGATGTTCGCCCTCAACCAGGGCGAGGTGTGCACTTGCCCGTCGCGCAGCCTCATTCAGGCCGACATCTACGACGAGTTCCTCGAACTGGCCGCCATCCGCACCAAGGCCGTCCGCCAGGGCGATCCGCTGGACACCGAGACCATGATCGGATCGCAGGCGTCCAACGACCAGCTGGAGAAGGTGTTGTCCTACATCGAGGTCGGCAAAGACGAAGGTGCGCGCGTCGTCACCGGCGGCGAGCGCGCTGAACTCGGTGGTGACCTCAACGGTGGCTACTACGTGCAGCCCACGATCTTCGAGGGCCACAACAAGATGCGGATCTTCCAGGAGGAGATCTTCGGTCCGGTTGTCGCGGTCACGTCGTTCAAGGACTACGAGGACGCGATCAGCCTCGCCAACGACACGCTCTACGGGCTGGGCGCCGGCGTGTGGTCCCGTGACGGCAACGTCGCCTACCGCGCCGGCCGCGACATCAAGGCCGGCCGGGTGTGGACCAATTGCTACCACGCCTATCCGGCGCACGCGGCTTTCGGCGGCTACAAGCAGTCCGGCATCGGCCGCGAGAACCACAAGATGATGCTCGACCACTACCAGCAGACGAAGAACCTGCTGGTGAGCTACAGCAACAAGGCCCAGGGCTTTTTCTGACGAGCGCTTGCGCGAGGAAACAAGGAATCTGACGGCGAGGAAGCGACGAACCTGAGGTGTTCAGCCCCCGCGAACGTGACGCCACCGTCGCGCCCGACGCCGAGCGTGATGCCACGGTCACGCGCGATGGCACTCGGGCGCCGCCGCGCGCGCTGATCACGCGGGCCGCCGCGGACCTGCTCTTGACGTTGCAGGCTCGCCACGGCGCGCTCATGTTCCACCAGTCCGGCGGATGCTGCGACGGCTCGTCGCCGATGTGCTACCCCGACGGCGAGTTCGTTGTCGGGGACCGCGACGTGCTGCTGGCGGTGCTCGACGTCGGGGCGGGGGTGCCGGTGTGGATCTCCGGCCCGCAGTTCGAGGCGTGGAAGCACACCCAGCTGGTGATCGACGTGGTGCCCGGACGCGGCGGCGGGTTCAGCGTCGAAGCGCCGGAGGGGGTGCGGTTCCTGTCGCGTGGGCGGGCGTTCACCGACGCCGAGAACCGGTTGCTGGCCGATCACCCGCCGGTCACCGGTGCGGCCTTCGCACAAGGTGCACGGCCTGCGGCGGCGGACACCCACATCGTCGGTGATGCAATCGATGCATGTCCGATACCTGACGCGCCGAGCGGCTAACGGGTAGGGCGCCGCCGGCCGCGTAGCCTCGTGTCCGTGATCCCGCTGCCTCGGGCGTGGTTGCTGACGAGCGCAATGCTCGTCGGCACGGCCGTTGGGCTCATCATTGGGGTCGCCGCCACGCTGGTCATCGATGCGGCGGTCCGCCCCGACGTGGTGGTCGCGCTGGTCGTCTGGGTGCCCGGAGCGCTGGGCATCCTCACGATCCTGCTGTCCGGACGTCGATGGGTGACGACCGTCGGTGCTTTCCTGCTGGCGATCGCGCCCGGCTGGTTCGGTGTGCTGGTCGCGACCCAGGCGGTGCACGGTGCCTGATACCGACACCTATCCGACGCAGCCGTACACGCCGACGTTCGACACGGGGGAATTCGCGGCGCCGGCGTCGGTGGCCCTGGACGTGCCGTCGGAGCCGTTGCCGATACCGGCACCTCCGATCGTCGTGCCGGGCAACTTCGTCTATCTCAAACGGTGGATGTTCGCGCTCGTCGTGTCCGGCGTGTGGATGCTGGCGGCCGCGGCGGGTGGGGGCCTCTATCACTGGTGGTTCCACTCGCTGGACAAGACGGCGCCCGTCTTCGTCGTCCTGGTGTTCGTCGTCACGACGACCGTGATCGGGTTGCTCGTCAGCATGTCGCCGAACCGGCCGCTGCTCTCGGCGCTGGGCATCGCGGTCACGTCGGCACCGCTCGGGATGGTCGCGGGCGCGGCGGTGTTGCACGGGATTTACTTCTGCGAATGGGCCAGCCGCTGTTTCGCGGGCGTCATCCCTTACTAGTGTGGGGGCGTGACCCACTATGACGTCGTCGTCCTCGGCGCAGGCCCCGGCGGGTACGTCGCGGCCATCCGCGCCGCCCAGCTCGGACTGAACACCGCCATCGTCGAACCCAAGTACTGGGGCGGCGTGTGCCTCAACGTCGGGTGCATCCCGTCAAAGGCCCTGCTGCGCAACGCCGAACTGGCGCAGATCCTCACCAAGGAAGCCAAGACGTTCGGCATCAACGGCGACGTGTCGATGGACTACGGCGTCGCCTTCGACCGCAGCCGCAAGGTCGCCGACGGGCGCGTCGCCGGTGTGCACTTCCTGATGAAGAAGAACAAGATCACCGAGATCCACGGCTACGGCAAGTTCAAGGACGACCACACCATCGAGGTCGATCTCAACGAAGGCGACACCGAAAGCGTCACCTTCGACAGTGCGATCATCGCCACCGGCGCCAGCACCAAGTTGGTGCCCAACACGTCGCTGTCGGAAAACGTGGTCACCTACGAAGAGCTCATCATGCGGCGTGAACTGCCCGAGTCGGTCCTCATCGCCGGCGCGGGCGCGATCGGCATGGAGTTCGGCTACGTGATGAAGAACTACGGCGTGGACGTGACCATCGTCGAATTCCTGCCCCGCGCGCTGCCCAACGAGGACGCCGAGGTATCCAAGGAGATCGAGAAGCAGTTCAAGAAGCTGGGCGTGAAAATCC
Source organism: Mycobacterium sp. IDR2000157661 (assembly GCF_022317005.1). Classification (NCBI taxonomy): domain Bacteria; kingdom Bacillati; phylum Actinomycetota; class Actinomycetes; order Mycobacteriales; family Mycobacteriaceae; genus Mycobacterium; species Mycobacterium sp. IDR2000157661. Next base: position 1,091,219 of record NZ_CP081006.1, on the reverse strand, counting down.
TCACCGGCACCAAGGTGGAGTCCATCGTCGACGACGGCGACAAGGTCACCGTGACCGTCAGCAAGGACGGCAAGAGCGAAGACCTCAATCCCGAGACCGTATTGCAGGCAATCGGATTCGCGCCCAACGTGGAGGGCTACGACCTCGACAAGGCCGGTGTGGAGCTGACCGAACGCAAGGCCATCGGCATCGACGACTACATGCGCACCAACGTGCCGCACATCTATGCGATCGGTGACGTCACCGGCAAGCTGCAACTCGCCCACGTCGCCGAGGCGATGGGTGTGGTGGCCGCCGAGACCATCGCCGGTGCGGAGACCCTGCCGTTCGGTGACTACCGGATGATGCCGCGCGCTACGTTCTGCCAACCCCAGGTCGCCAGCTTCGGGCTCACCGAGGAGCAGGCGCGGGAAGAGGGCTACGACGTCAAGGTCGCGAAGTTCCCGTTCACGGCGAACGGCAAAGCGCACGGCATGGGCGCACCCGCGGGATTCGTCAAGCTTGTCGCCGATGCGAAGTACGGCGAGTTGCTCGGCGGGCACCTGATCGGCCACGACGTCTCCGAACTGCTGCCGGAGCTGACACTGGCGCAGAAGTGGGACCTCACCGCCACCGAGCTGGCGCGCAACGTGCACACCCACCCGACGCTGTCGGAGGCGCTGCAGGAGTGCTTCCACGGTCTGGTCGGCCACATGATCAACTTTTGACCAGAGCGATCTGGGTCGCCGGGATCGGCGGGCTGGTGGTCGGCCACATCCTGTGGCTGGCCGGCATCTCGCTGGCCACCGCGAGCGCGCGGGTCAACACGTGGGTCCTCGTGGTCGCGGCGGTGTCGTTCGTGGTGGGCGGGCTGGCCGGTTGGCTGGGGTGGCGGTCCTACAAGCGCAAGACCGACGTGTGGACGGCGTTCCTCTGGGCCCTGCCGGTCTCGCCGGTGCTGCTGTCGCTGGCCGTGCTGGGCATCACCTATCTCTAGACCTGTCTCCAGATCCTCAGTCCGCAAAGTCCAGCGGCACCTTGAGCGTCGTGATGGTGGCGGCCAGACCGTCGTACTGTGCGGCCAGCATGCAGAACTCGATCAGCTGCGGCTTGGTCAGGTGACCGGCCAGCCGCGTCCAAGTCTGTTGTGAGACGCCACGGGTGACGACGAACTCGTCGGTGGCGGTGATCAGCGCGCGCTGACGCTCGCTCAGCCCCTGGGCGTCGGGGCCCTCGAAAATCTTCTTCTGCATGTCGGGACCGATGCCGCGGGTCCGCGCCAGCCTGCGGTGCTGCTGCAGCTCGTACTCGCAGTCGCGGAGATGACCGACACGCAGGATGACGGTCTCGGCGTCTTGTACCGGCAGCTTGCTGGCGAACCCGAGGAGCATGCCGCTGTAGGGCAGCCAGGCCAGGAACAGCAGCCGGTGCTGGCCGAGCACGTTGAACAGGCTGAACCGGGGGGCCCTGATGGCCCGCGCGCCGAGTTTGGCGATGGCCCAGTTGACCGGGCCGAGTTCCTTGAATCCACCGGGCGCGACGCGCGCCGACTCGATTGCGCTCACCACAGCGAGTCTATAGACCGCCTACCGATCAGGGCTGTTTCACCAGATACGGCGAGACCGTGCTGCGGTGCTCGTCGATGTCGAGGGCGCGACCGAGCGCAGGAAACGCGCGCTGCGGACACTTGTCCCGTTCGCAGACGCGGCATCCGGCGCCGATCGGCGTCGACACGTCGCCCGACAGGTCGAGGCCCTCGGAGTACACCAGCCGGTGCGCGTGGCGCAGTTCGCAGCCGAGCCCGATCGCAAACGTCTTACCGGGTTGTCCGTAGCGCGCTCTGCGACGCTCGACGGTGCGGGCGACCCACATGTAGTTGCGTCCGTCGGGCATCTGCGCGACTTGCACCAGGATCTTGCCGGGGTTGGCGAAGGTCTCGTAGACGTTCCACAGCGGACAGGTGCCGCCGCTGGACGAAAAGTGGAACCCGGTCGCCGACTGGCGTTTGGACATGTTGCCCGCACGGTCCACCCGCACGAAGGACAGCGGCACGCCGCGCATGGACGGCCGCTGCAGGGTGGACAGCCGGTGGGCGACGGTTTCGTAGCTGACCGAGTAGAACGCCGACAACCGCTCGACGTCGTAGCGGAAATTCTCGGCGACTTCATGAAACTGCTTGTACGGCAACACCATCGCGGCCGCAAAGTAGTTGGCCAAACCCAACCGCGCCAGCTTCGTCGACTCCTCGCTGGTGAACTTGCCGTCCGCGACGAGCTTGTCGATCAAGTCACCGAACTCGAGATAGGCCAACTCAGCGGCCATCTTGAACACCGTCTGCCCCGACGACAGGTGATTGCTGATCTCCAGCGTCCTGGTCGCCGTCTCGTAGCGGTGCAGCACCACATCGCCGAGATCGGTGCGGCGGACGACGCGCACGCCGTGCACCATCGTCAGCCGGTCGGAGAGCTCGCGGGCCAGCTCGGCGCGGTGCATCCGGGTCCGGATGGTGAGCTCCTCTGCAGCGGTGTCGAGTTCGTGCAGATAGTTCTGCCGCTGGTAGAAGTAGTCGCGCACTTCCTCGTGCGGCATGGTGATGGAGCCACTACCGCTGCCGCTACCGACGGAGAAACGGTCCTCGGTCGCCGCGGCGAGCCGGGTGTTGGCCAGCTGGTAGCGGCGGTGCAGGTTGACCATGGCACGCGCGAGTGCGGGATGCGCGGCGACCAGGTCGGCGATCTCGGCGGGGTCGACGTCGATGTCGAGGTCGCGGTCGAGGGTGACTTCGCGCAGCTCGGCGACCAGGCGGGTGTCGTCCTGGGACGAGAAGAACGTAGCGTCGACGCCGAACACCTCGGAGATCCGCAACAGCACCGCAACGGTGAGCGGCCGGACGTCGTGCTCGATCTGGTTGAGGTAGCTCGGTGAGATCTCCAGCATTTGTGCCAGCGCGGCCTGGCTGAAGCCGCGTTCGCCGCGCAGTTGCCGCACTCGGGAACCGACGAACGTTTTCGCCACGTCAGCCAGCCTAGCAACGTTGTTAACAGGCCGTTTGCATTGTTGGCAGGGTCGCGACGTGTGGCAGGATCGGCATCCGTGAACACCAAGGGCGCTGCAGGAGCCGGTCTCGCGAAGACCATGATGCCGGTCCCGGACCCGCACCCCGACGTGTTCGATATCGAGTGGCCGCTGCGGGTCGCCGACGTCGACCGGGAGGGCAGGCTCAAGTTCGACGCCGCGACACGGCACATTCAGGACATCGGCTCCGACCAACTCCGCGAGATGGGCTTCCAGGAGACCCATCCGCTGTGGATCGTGCGCCGCACGATGATCGACATGATCCGGCCCATCGAGTTCCAGGACATGCTGCGGCTGCGCCGCTGGTGCTCGGGCACGTCGAACCGCTGGTGCGATATGCGAGTCCGCATCGATGGCCGCAAGGGCGGCCTTTTCGAGTCCGAGGCGTTCTGGATCAACATCAACCGCGAGACGCAGGGCCCCGCGCGCATCGCCGACGACTTCCTCGAAGGCCTGCGACGCACCACCGACGTCGACCGCCTGCGGTGGAAGGCCTACCTGTCGGCAGGCAGTCGCGACGATGCCGACGAGATCCGCGACTACCCGATCCGCGTCAGCGACATCGACATCTTCGACCACATGAACAACTCCGTGTACTGGTCGGTGATCGAGGACTACCTCCACCATCACCCGGAGCAGGCAACCCATCCCCTGCGCGTCACCATCGAGCACGACGCCGCGGTGGCGCTGGGCGACAAGTTGGAGATCCTCAGCCATGTCCACCCGCCGGGGTCGACCGACAAGTTCGGTCCGGAGTTGGCGGATCGGACTGTTACAACGCTCACATATGCGGTCGGCGATGAGGCCAAGGCCGTCGCCGCGATCTTCTCGCTGTGATTGCCGCTCGTTTAACAGTACGGGCGTACTGACCAGCGGAAACAGGTTACCTACGGGTAACTTCTGAACCGGTTCAGCTGCAAGTAGTCTTCGCAATATTTGCAAAATCGCCGCGGTGGTTGGCGAAAGTTCGCAAAGAGAACCGCTGGACCTGCGCCGATGCCTTGGTGCATCCTCGAATTAGCAGGACGGCGAAGCCGTTCAAGAGTTAACAAAATCGAAGGAGCGTCATGTCGACGGTCGGCAAGCCGAAGTCACCGGAAGAGATTCAGAAGGATTGGGACACCAACCCGCGCTGGAAGAACGTCACCCGCGAATACTCGGCGGCCGACGTCGTCGCGTTGCAGGGCAGCGTCGTCGAGGAGGCCACCCTGGCCCGCCGCGGCGCCGAGGTGCTGTGGAACCAGTTGCACGACATGGAGTTCGTCAACGCACTCGGTGCGCTGACCGGCAACATGGCCGTCCAGCAGGTGCGCGCCGGCCTGAAGGCCATCTACCTGTCCGGTTGGCAGGTCGCAGGCGACGCGAACCTGTCCGGCCACACCTACCCGGATCAGAGCCTCTACCCGGCCAACTCGGTGCCGCAGGTGGTGCGCCGCATCAACAACGCGCTGCTGCGCGCCGACGAGATCGCCAAGGTCGAGGGCGACACCTCCGTCGAGAACTGGCTCGCCCCGATCGTCGCCGACGGTGAGGCCGGCTTCGGCGGTGCGCTCAACGTCTACGAGTTGCAGAAGGCGATGATCGCCGCGGGTGTCGCCGGTTCGCACTGGGAGGACCAGCTCGCATCGGAGAAGAAGTGCGGTCACCTCGGTGGCAAGGTGCTGATCCCGACTCAGCAGCACATCCGCACGCTGACCTCGGCTCGCCTGGCCGCCGACGTCGCCGACGTGCCGACCGTCGTCATCGCCCGCACCGACGCCGAAGCCGCGACGCTGATCACCTCCGACGTCGACGAGCGCGACCGCCCGTTCATCACCGGCGAGCGCACCGCCGAGGGCTTCTACCGTGTGAAGAACGGCCTGGAGCCCTGCATCGCCCGCGCCAAGGCCTACGCGCCGTACTCCGACCTGATCTGGATGGAGACCGGCACGCCGGACCTCGAGCTCGCGGCGAAGTTCGCCGAGGGCGTCAAGAGCGAGTTCCCGGACCAGATGCTGGCCTACAACTGCTCGCCGTCGTTCAACTGGCGCAAGCACCTGGACGACGCGACGATCGCGAAGTTCCAGAAGGAGCTCGGCGCGATGGGCTTCAAGTTCCAGTTCATCACGCTGGCCGGCTTCCACGCCCTGAACTACTCGATGTTCGATCTGGCCTACGGCTACGCGCGCAACCAGATGAGCGCGTACGTCGAGCTGCAGGAGCGCGAGTTCGATGCCGAGGAGCGGGGTTACACCGCGACCCGGCACCAGCGCGAGGTCGGCGCCGGCTACTTCGACCGGATCGCCACCACCGTGGACCCCAACTCGTCGACGACCGCGCTGAGTGGCTCGACCGAAGAGGGCCAGTTCCACTGATCTGCAGCCCCTAGCAGGCGCCATCAGGCCCCGTCCCTATATTGGGCGGGGCCTGATGCATGTGGTGAGGAGAGTCGTGGGGATCGAACGAGTTGGCGTGGTCGGCGCCGGACAGATGGGCGGCGGGATCGCCGAGGTGTGCGCGAAGGCGGGCGCCGACGTGGTCGTCTTCGAGCCGTCCGAGGAGCTGGTGCAGGCCGGCCGCAAGCGCATCACCGGGTCGCTGGAGCGTGCGGCGAGCAAGGGCAAGCTGTCGGAGAGCGATCGGGATGCCGCGCTGGGGCGGCTGAGGTTCACCACGTCGCTGAGCGATCTCGCCGACCGGCAGCTGGTGATCGAGGCCGTCATCGAGGACGAGAACGTCAAGCGGACGATCTTCGCCGAGCTCGACGAGATCGTCACCGATCCCGATGCGGTACTTGCGTCGAACACGTCCAGCATCCCGATCATGAAAATCGCTGCGGCGACGAAGAATCCGGCCCGCGTGCTGGGGTTGCACTTCTTCAACCCGGTGCCGGCGCTGCCGCTGGTGGAACTGGTCAACACGCTGGTCACGTCCGACGGCGCGCTCGAGCGGACCGCCGCGTTCGCGTCCGAAACGCTGGGCAAGCAGGTGGTGCGCTGCGGCGACCGGTCGGGCTTCGTGGTCAACGCCCTGCTGGTGCCGTACCTGCTGTCGGCGATCCGGATGGCCGAAGCCGGCGTGGCGAGCGTCGAGGACATCGATACCGCTGTGGTGGCAGGGCTTTCGCATCCGATGGGACCATTGCGATTGAGCGACCTGATCGGTCTGGACACCATGAAGCTGATCGCCGACTCGATGTTCGATGAGCTCAAGGATCCGCACTACGCGCCGCCGCCGCTGCTGCTGCGGATGGTCGAGGCGGGCCAGCTGGGCAAGAAGTCGGGCCAGGGTTTCTACACGTACTGAGCGAGGGCAACGCGTACCCGAGCCAGAACGGCCGGCCGGTCGTGTCTCAGGGGCCGCGCACTCACGCGCACGATCGTCGAGCCATGCAGGGCAAGGGATTCGAGACGTTCGAAGTCGTTGGTGTAGTCGCCCGGGTTCGTCCAGTGGTGCTCACCGTCGTACTCGACGTGTATGCGGATGATCCCGGTGTCGCCTGCGACCCGTCGGCCGATCGGCGCGAGATCTCGGACTACGACTCCAGTAGGCGCTTACGCTCGGCGGCGACGTCGAAATCCGCTGGCGGCCAAACCATGTTGAACGACTTCAGCGCTTGGATCAGCAACTCGGTGACCGCGAGCCGGCTGTACCACCTCCGATCGCACGGCACGACGAACCAGGGCGCGTAGTCGGTCGACGTGCGATCCAGCATCACCTGGTACGCCTCCTGGTAGGCCTTCCAGTGTTTGCGCTCGTCGATGTCGCCCGTGTTGTACTTCCAGTACTTCGTCGGATCGTCGAGCCGCTCGAGCAGCTGCTCCTTCTGCTTGGCCAGCGACAGGAACATCGCGACCTTCACGAGCTTCATTCCGCTGTCGGTGAGTTCGCGCTCGAAGGCGTTGATCTCGTCGTATCGCGGTTCCCACTCGGCGGGCGGCACCAGGTTGTGCACCCGGACGATCAGCACATCCTCGTAGTGCGAGCGGTCGAACACTCCGATGTGGCCCGCAGACGGCAGTGCCTTGCGGATGCGCCACAGGTAGTGGTGTGCCCGCTCCTCCTCGGTCGGCGTGCCGAATGCGGTGTACCGCACACCCATTGGATTGACCGCGCCCACAACATGTTTGACGATGCCACCCTTGCCCGAGGTGTCCATCCCCTGCAGCACCAGCAGCACCGAGCGGTCGGTGCCGGTGCCCGCCTTGCTGTTGGCGTACAGCTTCTCCTGCAACTCGGCCAGGCGCAGGTTGCGCTCCACCTGCAGAGTCGCCGCGTCCGCCTTCTTGCCCTGGAACCCAGGAGTGGCGCGGGTGCGGATCTCGGACACCTGCTGACCGCTGCGGAACCTCAGGTGCTCATGTGGCGCGTGCGACCACAACGACGGAAGGTCGGGCTCCTCGTTCATGGCTGAAGGTTAGTCGGTGACGGGCCGGGGCAGGACGGGCGACGGGTGCGGCTGCCCGCGGAACTTCTCCAGCGACCCGCCCACCTCGACGATCCCGCACAACGCGTTCCACGACAGCATCGTCAGGTAGTCGATCAACTCGTCGGAGGTCATCCGCGGATTCGACATCCACGAGTGCGTGGCGAGTTGCACCCCGCCGACCGTGTGGTAGGCCCACGGCTCCACCCCACCGGTGTCCATGCCCGCCTCCAGCATCCGGCGCCGCAGCATCACCGCCAGCATGCGGGCGATGATGTTCTCCGACGTCGCGACCGCGTGGTTCTTGCTCGCCGAGTTGTTGGCCATCACGAACTGGTAGGGCTCGGGTTCGGCGGCCACTGTCTCGACGTAGACGCGGATGATCTCTCGGGTCAGCGCATAGCCGTCCAGGTTCGACGACAGCGCGGCGGCCATGTTGGGGATCAGCGTGGTCTGGGCGAACCGCATCATCACCGCGGTCGTCAGGTCGTTCTTGTCGACGAAGTAGCGGTACAGCACGGTCTTCGAGACCCCGATCTCGGCGGCGATCTCATCCATACTGACGTCGCTGCCGCGGCGTCGGATGGCCTCCAGGGTGCCGTCCACCAACTCGTTGCGGCGTTCGACCTTGTGCCGGTGCCAGCGCCGTTTACGGCCATCGGTTTTGACCGCAACTGCCTGGGTCTGCTGTGCCACTGTGCCGGTGATCCGTTCCCTAGTCCTTCTTGATAGTACGGCCGATCTTGACATTCGGCGTTGTCGGACCGGCGTCTCACTCTCGCGGTAGCGGATGATGGAGGGGTGGCACACAGACCGAGCGCCGGCGGACGGGTTCTGCCCGTCCCGCCCGCTGAGCCCGTCAGCTTCGCCGAGTCGTTAGCCGGCGCCGATTCGGCCGGAGACGCCGAACGCCGTCGCGGGCTGCGGCGGATGAAGGTCGTCGCGCTGAGCTTCCTCATCGGCGCCGCGATCGTGTTCCTGGTTTGCTCATGGGCGCTGGCCAACGGTGCGCCGGGCTGGGTGGGTTACGTCCGCGCCGCAGCCGAGGCGGGCATGATCGGCGGACTCGCCGACTGGTTCGCGGTCACCGCGCTGTTCCGGCATCCGCTGCGCATCCCGATCCCGCACACCGCGATCATCAAGCGCAAGAAGGACCAACTCGGCGAGGGTCTGGGCGCCTTCGTGCGCGAGAACTTCATGTCCCCGCAGGTGGTGGAGACCAAGTTGCGCGACGCGGAGGTCGCGGGGCGACTGGGCAAGTGGCTGTCCGACCGGGCGCATGCCGAACGCGTCGCTGCCGAAACCGCGACCGTGCTGCGGGTCCTGGTGGAGATGCTGCGCGACGAGGACGTCCAGCACGTGCTCGATCGAATGATCGTCAAGCGCATCGCCGAGCCGCAGTGGGGTCCGCCCGTCGGTCGCGTGCTGGCCAGCCTGCTGCAGGAACGCCGCCAGGAGGCGCTGCTGCAACTGCTCGCCGACCGCGCGTTCCAGTGGTCCCTCAACGCCGGTGAGATCATCGAACGGGTCGTGGAACGCGACTCGCCCACCTGGTCGCCGCGCTGGGTCGACCACCTGGTCGGCGACCGCATTCACCGCGAGTTGATGGACTTCACCGACAAGGTGCGCCGCAACCCCGACCACGAACTGCGGCGCTCGGCCACCCGGTTCCTTTTCGAGTTCGCCGACGACCTGCAGCACGACGACGCGACGATCGACCGTGCCGAGAAGGTCAAGGATCAGATCATGGGCCGCGAGGAGGTCACCCGGGCGGCCGAGACGGCGTGGTCGGCGGCCAAGCGCATCATTCTGGAGTCGGTCGACGATCCGTCGTCGGCGCTGCGCACCCGAATCGCCGACTCGGTGGTCAACATCGGGGAGTCGCTTCGCGACGACGCCGATCTACGCGACAAGGTCGACAACTGGATCGTCCGAGCAGCCCAGCACCTGGTGGGCGAGTACGGCGTGGAGATCACCGCGATCATCACCGAGACCATCGAGCGCTGGGACGCCGATGAGGCGAGTCGCCGCATCGAACTGCACGTCGGACGTGACCTGCAATTCATCCGGATCAACGGCACCGTGGTGGGGTCGCTGGCCGGCCTGATCATCTACTCGATAGCCCAGCTACTATTCTGACCTGCGCTAACTAGTGCTTGCAAAAGTTAGCACCCCGTCGTACGGTGGGAATTGTCGTTTATTGGATACCCATCGCGATTGAGGGGGTTGCGCATGACGCAGGATGAGAATCTTGCCGCCGTGGTGACCAACGCCGCGCAGGACATCGGCACCTTCATCCGCACCCAGCGTGAAGCTGCTCAGGTGTCCGTGCGGCAGCTGGCCGAGAAGGCCGGCGTCAGTAATCCCTACCTCAGCCAGATCGAGCGGGGATTACGGAAACCCTCCGCCGACGTGCTGAACCAGATCGCGAAGGCGTTGCGGGTGTCCGCCGAAGTGCTCTATGTCCGGGCCGGGATCCTCGAGCCGGGCGAGACGAGCGAGGTGCGCGACGCCATCGTCAACGACACGGTGATCAGCGAGCGGCAGAAGCGCGTGCTGCTGGACATCTACACGACCTTCTGCCAGCAGAACGAAGGCCAGCAGAACGAAGGCCAGCAGAACGAAGGCCAGCAGAACGAAGGCCAACAGCGCGCGGTCGGGCAGAACGAAGCCGAAGGTGTCCAGACAGGTGAGGAGCCGACGACTGACTGACGCAGACCAATGGCCCTAGTGGCCGTCATTCGACAAGCCAAATCATCAGAAGCAAATCTCGTGGAAAGGAACACACACCATGGCCAAGAACACCCCGGCCAAGAACCAACAGCCCAACGTCGACGACCTGAAGGCCCCCCTGCTCGCCGCGGTGGGCGCCGCCGACCTGGCCCTCGAGCGGGTCAACGAGATCGTCGCGACCCTGCGCGAGCGCGCAGGCGAGGCCCGCACCGATTCGCGTAGCCGCGTCGAGGGAACCCGCGCGCGGATCGACCAGATGCAGGAAGACCTGCCGACCCAGTTCGGTGAGCTGCGCGAGCGGCTGTCGTCCGAGGAGCTGCGCAAGTTCGCCGAGACCTACGCCGACGCCGCGCAGACCACCTACAACAAGCTCATCGAGCGTGGCGAGGCCGCCCTGGAGCGGCTGCGCACCCAGCCCGGCTTCACCGAGGCCGCGGGCCGCGTCGAGGGCTACACCGATCAGGCCGTCGAGCTGACCCAGGAGGCGTTGGGCAACGTCGCCGCGCAGACCCGCGCGGTCGGCGAGCGCGCCGCCAAGCTGGTGGGCGTCGAGCTGCCGAAGAAGGCCGAGAAGGGTGCCGCGCCGGCCAAGAGCGCCGCCAAGAAGGCTCCCGCCAAGAGCTCGGCCAAGAAGACGCCCGCCAAGAAGGCGCCGGCCAAGAAGGCGCCGGCCAAGAAGGTCACCCAGAAGTAGTCGTCAGCGGGTCTCAGGGCCCAAAGTCGACCAAGGGGACGATCTCCACTTAGTCTGGACTCGTGGTTTTCCAGCTGATGGAGATCGTCCTTCTTGTTCTCATGGCCGCTGTCTTGGGCGCGACCATATACGCCTTCCTCCACGCGGCTCGGCAGCGACCTGACGCCTACACTGCGGCGGGCAAACTGACGAAGCCGGCCTGGCTGGCCATCATTGGCGGCGCCGGCGCCTTCGCGCTGATCCTCAGCCTCGCCAGCCCCTCGGTCTTCGGGCTCGCGATCGCGGCGGTCGCCGCGGGTGTCTATCTGGTCGACGTGCGGCCCAAGCTGCTCGAGATTCAGGGGAAGTCCCGCTAGTGCGCCGTGCCGCCACCCTCGCGGTGGTTGGATTGCTCGCTCCGCTCGCGGTGGTTGGATTGCTCGCTCCGCTCGCGGTGGTTGGATTGCTCGCTCCGCTCGCGGTGGCCCCCGTCGCATCCGCCGCCCCCAGCCCGCCCCCTCCGTACGTCGACCATGTGGAGTGGGCGAAATGGGGTGACCTGTCCAGCCTGCGGGTGTATCCCACGGCCGCTGGGCGTGAGGCGTCGGGGCTGGCCACCGAAACGCAGGCCGAGCACGCGTGGGCCGAGGTGCTGGCGCTGTCACCCGACGCCGACATCCCCGGCATGAAGCCGCAGTTCGTCTGCCACTGGGAGTTCGCCGAGCTCAGCGAGCCCGGCAAGAGCAGCTGGAACCTCGAACCGTGGCGGCCCGAGGTCACCGAGGAGCAGATGCTGGCCGCCGGCTGCAATCCCGGCGGCACCGAAGAACCGTTCTAGTGCCTGGTGCCTACCGCCGCGAAGAGGTTGCCGCACTCGTCGATCACACGCTGCTCAAACCCGAGGCGACACACGCCGACGTCGCGCGCCTGACCGAGGAGGCCGCCGCGCTCGGCGTCTACGCGATTTGCGTGTCGCCGTCGATGGTGCCGATCGCCGCGCAGGCCCGCTCGCCGGCCCAGAAGCTGTGTGCGGTCGTGGGATTCCCGTCAGGTAAGCACGTCTCCGCCGTCAAGGCCGAGGAGGCCCGGCTGGCGGTCGAGGCGGGCGCCGACGAGGTCGACATGGTGATCGACGTCGGCGCCGCACTCAACGGCGAGACGGCGGTGGTCCGCTCCGACGTCGCCGCGGTCCGGGCGGCGATCGCGCAGCGCGTCACCCTGAAGGTGATCGTCGAATCGGCCGCGCTGCTGATGCTCGGTGACGAACAGACACTGCTCGACGCGTGTACGGCCGCCGCCGACGCGGGCGCCGACTTCGTCAAGACCTCCACCGGATTCCATCCGGCTGGCGGCGCCTCCGTGCGCGCCGTCGAGCTGATGTCGACGGTCGGCCCGCAGGTCAAGGCCAGCGGTGGAATCCGTATGGCAGGCGACGCGGTGGCGATGCTCGACGCCGGTGCGACCCGGCTCGGCCTCTCCGGCACCCGCGCCGTGCTCGACGGAATTACGTGACGACCTGGCGTCGTCGCACTCGGGCGACGCCCGGGTCACCGTGAGCGCTGACCTCAGATCCCGGCAAAGCAGGGGTCCTGCTGGCCCTTCGGGAGTTCGGCGTCCTGGGTGGAGAACCGGCTATCGACACCGGTGTCGGTGACCGTGACCGAGTCGGCCTTGATGTTCATCGGGTAGTCCTGGGTCAACTGCGCGGTGAACACGTCGAGCGCCGGCTGGACCGCCTCCCGAGGCAGCGAGAACCCGAGTCCGGTCAGTTCCGTCACCTGGAGTTCGATGCCGCCGTCGACCACGGTGGGCTTGGTCGTGATACTGCCCAGCGGGCCCTCCAACTCGACGGTGCCTTCGGACGGATTGGTCGAGACGCCGCTGACGAACGCGCCGATCAGCGGGACCGAATCCGAGATCGTCTGCAGGATCCCCTCCGACGACCACGTGATGTCGGCGACGATCGAGCCGACCGAACCGCCCGAGTCAGGCGTGTCTTCGAGCCTCACGTCCTCGACGTAGATGTCGACCTTCATGCCCTTGGCCTCGCGGATCTGATTGCCCGCGGTCTCGATGTGGATGTTGGTGTAATGGCCGGTCATGTGCTGCAGCAGGAACGGCGGCATCACCCCGAACGACGCCGTCGCCTCGTCCTCGACCACGCACGACACAGACGCGGCCACCACATCGTTGGCGCGGCTGCGGGCGTACAGCTCACCGCCGAGCAGGCCCGCCAGCACCAGGGCCACGACGATGACCACGACCAACACGATCGACAGCGGGTCGCGGAACAGGTTCTTGAGCCGGGAACCCGACTTCGGCTCCTGCGGCGGCGGGGCACCCTGCGGTGACGGGGCACCCTGCGGTGACGGCGGCGCGGGAGGGTATCCGGGCGGCGGACCCTGCGGTGACGACGGCGGGGGAGGCGGCTGGTTGGGGCGGGCCCAGGGGTCGGTCACCCCCGCGATTCTGCCCTACCGAGCCGGGTGAACTCCGCGCGGTTGTCCATCACCGCGATCGTCTCGCGCAGCTTTCGCCCCGCGTCGAGGTCGATGTCGCAGACCACCAACTGCGGGTCCGCGCCCGCCGCCGACACGACCTCACCGACCGGGGAGGCGACCAGGCTGCCGCCCACGCCGGTGGGCCCGACGGCCACCTCCTCGTCCGTCGGGCGTGCCTGGTCCACTGCGGCGACATATCCGGTCGTGTCGATGGCGCGGGCGCGGGCCAGCAGCGTCCACTGCTCGAGCTTGCCGGGGCCGCTGCCCCACGACGCGTGCACCGTGATCAGCTGCGCGCCGCGCGCGGCCAACTCGACATACAACTCCGGGAAGCGGACGTCGTAGCACAGGCTCAGGCCGACCTTCACCCCGTCGACCGTGATGACCACGGGTTCGCGACCCGGCGCCACGGTCTTGGACTCGGCGAAGCCGTAAGCGTCGTAGAGGTGGATCTTATCGTAGTGCGCGTCGATTGAACCGTCGGAGCTTGCGCCGGTTGCGATCAGCGTGTTGGTGACGCGCCCGGCACGGTCTCCCTCGACAGGAGTGAACATGCCCGCGACGACGACGATCCCCGCGCAGTCGGCGATCGCGCGCACGCCGTCGGCCCACGGCCCGTCGATCGGCTCGGCGATCGGCGCCAGCGGCACGCCGAACCGGCACATCGTGGCCTCGGGGAACAGCACCATGCGCGCGCCCTCGTCGGCGGCGCGGCGGGTGTTCTCCTCGACCGTCGCCAGGTTCGCCGACGGGTCGGTACCGGAGAGGATCTGCGCCAGCGCAATCCGCATCGCGCCAGCCTACGTCGTGACCGGAGTCAGGGACCCCAGGCGGGACGCTGCAGTGAGGCCGCCTTGTTGCCGAGCTTGCCGGAGCGGATCTGGGCCGCCAGGCTGTCGAGGATCACCCGCGAGCTCAGCAGCGCCGTCTGCTCGGCCCAGTCGTACGGCGGCGAGCACTCGACGACCTCGATGCCGGCCAGCCCGGGCTCGGACACCAGCTTGATGAGGTTGAGCGCCTCGCGGGGCAGCAGCCCGCCAGGCTCGGGCCACCCGGTGCCCGGCACGAAGCCTGCGTCGATGACGTCGATGTCGAACGACAGGTACACCGCCTTCGCGTCCTTCCACGCGACTTCAAGGGCGACTTCCGCAATTTTTTCTATGCCCACCCGTTCGACGTCGCCGACCGTGATCACCGTGGACTTGCGCTCGCGGCCGACCTTGACGCCGGCCCGCGGCGCCTGCCAGCCGCCGATGCCGATCTGCACCAGGTTCGTCGCCGGCGCGTCCTTGATGTTCGTCGCATGGAACCACGGCGTGGTGTGCATGCGCTCGTCGAGGTCGGTCTCCTGGGTGTCGACGTGGCGGTCGAAGTGGATGATGCCGACGTTGCCGTCCAGGTAGGGCGCCAGCCCGCGCACGGTCGGGAAGCCGATCGAGTGGTCGCCGCCGAGCACCACGGGCATGACGCCCTTCCCGGCGACGTGCGCCATGGCCTGACTGATCTGGTCGAACGACTTCTCCAGATTGCCCGGGATCGTGAACACGTCGCCGATGTCGACCATATTGAGTTGCTCGCGCAGGTCGACGCCGGACTCGTAGTTGTAGGTGCCGAACAGGTTGGTCGAACGGCGAATGCCCTGTGGGCCGAACCGGGTGCCGGGCCGGTATGTGGCGCCTGCGTCGAGCGGCACCCCGAAGATCGCCACCTCGGCGTCGTCGACCTGGTTCACGTCCTCGATGAACGGACACTTCAGGAACGTGCCGCGCTCACCGGCGAAGTGCGGCAACTCGCCGCGCACGAACGTCGAGATGCGCCGGTCGTTGATCGTCGGCGCCGCCTCCAACCCGTGTGCCAGGCTGCGTTCGATCTCCTCTCGCTCGCGCCGGTCCGGCAGGCGGGCCTCGGCCTGCTGCGCCCAGGCGCCTTCGGCGTTGGGGGGTTGCTCGGTCACGGGTGCTCCTCACGCGCCGTCTTGTCGCTGACCGGGTACGGCACACCTCGTCCGGGGAGCCACTGAGCTCCTGGCTACTCATCTTGGCAGCGATCGGCCGACGCGCCACCGGGACGCCGAATCTGAGCTCGTGCACGACAATCCCGGCCTTATTGGTGCACAAGTTCAGTCTCGGCACCGGAATCGCAACAGAGCGTTAACCCGCGACGCGGCCCGCCGTAACAGCACGACGCTTTTCTACAAGCGACTCACGTTCATTCGCGTGAGGCGCGTCTAGGGTTCCGCCGCCCGCCGGGTCTGGTCCGAGAGACGCAGGCGGTCGCGACGCGGTGACCGTTCCACGGCGGGAGAAAAGCCCGGGAGGCTCCATACCGCTCAAGGAGACTTCCGATGATCCTTCTCGGAGTAGGCATCAGCGTCGCCGTCGTCGTCCTCGTCGGGTTCTGGGTGGCCCGCCGCGTCGGCGGCGACAGCGCCAACTTCCTGGTGGCCGGGCGCAGCCTGACGCTGCCACTGGTGGGCGCGGCGCTGATGGGTCAGGCCGTCGACACCAACGCCACCCTCGGCAACACCGATCTGACGTCGCAGTTCGGCTTCTGGGCCGGCGCGACCCTGCCGCTGGGGCTGGCGCTGTGCCTTTTCCTCACGGGCCTGTTCTTCGCCGCACCGATGAACCGGATGGGGCTGACCACCCTCCCGGACTACTACCGCCTACGGTTCGGCCGCCCGGTCGAGGTCGCCGCGGCGGTGCTGATGATGCTCGCCTTCGCGATCCTGGTGGCGGGCAACCTGGTCGCCGGCGGGTTCCTCTTCGAGTACTTCGTGGGCTTCCCGTACTGGCTCGGCGTGGTGCTGATCGTGGCGATCGTGCTGGCCTACACCGCCGCAGGCGGCATGCTGGCCGACGCGTACACCGCCATCATCCAGATGTCGCTGATCCTCGTCGGCGCCATCGCGACGCTGATCTGGGTGGCGGTGGCGTACGGGTTGACGATCCCGGACGGCATGGGGCCCTTCGACTTCGGGCAGCTCTCCGATCCCGCGCAGGGCGCCACCGTCAACTGGGCCACGTTGATCGCGCTCGGTATCGGCGACATCGTGGCGATCGACTTCATGCAGCGCATCTTCTCGGCGCGCTCACCTCAGGTCGCCCGGCGGGCCTGTTTCGTCGGCGCGGCGGGCGCGGCGGCGATCGGCATCCCGTTCGCGCTCGTCGCTCTTGCCTCGACGGCGATCGTGCCCGCGGACAGCAGCGGTCCGGTGTTGTTCGTGCTGCTCGACCAGTACGCGCCGATCGGGCTGACCGTGCTGCTGCTCGCGGGCATCGTGGGCGCGTCGATGAGCACCGCCAACGGCGCGATCCTGGGCACGGCCGCGGTGGCGGTGCGCAACATCGGCGGTGTGCGCCGGGTCCACATCGAGGGGCGCGCCGATCCGCTGTTGCGGGCCACCCGGTGGGCGATGGTGCCGGTGGTGGTGGTCGCGGTGGTCTTCGCGATCAGGGTGCCCCAGACCGGCATCCTGCTCACCCTCGCGTTCGACCTGCTGCTGGCCTGCCTGCTGGTGCCGTTCGTCCTCGGACTGGTCTGGCGCAAGGGGACGGCGCTGGCGGCAGGCGCGGCGATCGCCGTCGGCCTGACCGTGCGACTGGTGCTGTTCGCGATGACGCCGACGATGTACGGCGTCGACAACACCATTCTGTACCTGCCCAACGGGGTGTTCGACGCCGCGTTCGACGGCTGGCCGACCTTCATCGCGTTCGCGTCGTCGCTGCTCACCTACGTCACGGTTGCCCTCGTGATGCCGGCTTCGCCGCTGCGCGGGCTCGACATCCGGGTCGCCGAGGACCTCGACGAGGCGCTGGCGGAAGCCGAAATCGCCGAGGCCGAGGCGGATCTCGTCAGGGCAGAGTCGGCGCCACCGTCGGCCACGGCACCGTGAGCACCCCGTCGCGCATCCGGCGCCTCGCCGGATCGACGGGAAAACCGTTGTGGTGCAACAGCTCCAGCATCGCCCGCCACCGCACGCGTGGGCCGAAGACGCCGTGGCCCGCGACGCTGGCCCATGCGCGGTCGGCGGCTGCGAGCAGGGCGTGGATCGGTTGGCCCTCGACGTTGTGGTGGATCAGCACCTTGGGCAGCCGCTCGGCCAGATCGGAGGGGCGGTCGATGGCGAACGGGTCGCAGGCCAGCGTCAGGCTCACCGGTCCGCCGGCGTCGAGCAGGAGCCAGCAGCAGCGCCGGCCCAACTCGTCGCACGTGCCGTCGACGATCAGTCCACCGGGGGCAAGGTGCCGTTGCATCGTCGACCACGCGTCGGCGACCGCCTCTACCGGATACTGACGCAGCACGTTGAACGCCCGCACCAGAACCGGCCTCATCCCCGCCAACTCGAACCCGCCGAGGCCGAATTCCACATCGTCGTCGGCGTTTTCGCGGGCAGCGCGTACCCGCTCGGGGTCGATCTCCAGGCCGACGACCCGAATGTCGTTGCGTAGCAGTCGTAGTCGCGCCGCTAGCTCGAGGGTGGTGACCGGCAGCGCGCCGTAACCGAGGTCGACCACCAACGGGTCGGCGGCCGACAGCAGCGCGGCGCGGACCCGGGGCGAGTGCACCAGCCATCGATCGCTGCGGCGCAAGCGGTTGTATCCGGTGGTGCCACGCGTCAACTGGCCGATTGGGCCGGACATGCCCCGATTCTAGGGAGCGGCGTCGGGAATGGCCGTGACCCACGCCGGTTCAGTGACGCTCGGCGATCCAGTCCGCGGTGAACCGACGTTCGCCGTCGAACAGGTCGGTGATTCCGTCGAGGATCATCTCCTCCACCGAGCCGCCGATCAGCGGCACCCAGACTTTGCAGACGCTTTCGTACTGAAGCCGACTGCCGGTAGCGGTCTCGGTGAGCGCATACTGGCCGGACAACCGGCCGGGTGCGTGCGGAATCGACGCGGAGTACGTGCCCGTTGCACGGTTACGCGAGTGGTCGAAGGTGTCGAGGCGCTGACGACGGGTGACCACCACGTCGGTGGGCAACGCGTGGCGCGCCACCGCAGGCAGGTCCGATCGCGGCAGATTGTGGACGAACTCGACGTCGATTCCACCGTCGTCTGTGCCCAACGAGGTGAGCTCCGAGGGGGTGAACTCCCGATAGACCTCGATCAGCCCGTGCCAGTACTCGGGGCTGGTCAGGTCCTGGTGGATTTTCTCCGGCGGCAGATCGAACGCGACGGTGTAGGTCCTCCGCCGTGACATGAAACCCAGGTTACCGACCGGCTAGGCGTTCTCGGCGATCCACAGCGTGGTGAAGCGCTGTTCGGCGATCAGCAGGTCGACCAGTTGGCTGCCGATGAAGTTCTCGATCTTGCCGCCGACGAGCGGCACCCGCACCTCGACCTCGGCGTGGAAGTCCAGCCGTGACCGCTGCCCGTCCTGGATCGGAACCAGTTCGGCGCTGCCGCTCAGCGTCGCAGGCGCACCGTCGATCGTCAGGGTGATCGCCGCCGCCGCCTTCCCGCCCGCGATCGGCGACCACGTCTCTTCCCGGAGCAGGCGTAGCTCGCCGCGGTGGAACTGCTGCACGACCCCGGGCAGTCGGTGGGCCAGAATCCGCTGTGTCGTGACGACGTCGATGCCGCCGCCGTCGTCGACGACCAACGCTTCCAGCGAGTAGTCGTCCGCGCCGGAGTCGGTCAGCCGGGCCATCCAGTACCGTTCGTCGCGGAACGCCCGGTGCACCTGTTCGACGCTGCCGCCGTACTCGGTGGCCATGTCGAATGAACGTGGCATAGCTCGCCACGCTACCGTTACCGCCCGTGGTGACTTCGCAGCTAGGGGGTGCGTGCGTCGAGTACGACGTGCCACTGGCGCCGCTGACCACCCTGCACGTCGGACCCGTTGCGCGACGGCTCATCACATGCGACACCACCGGCAAGGTGATCGACGTGGTGCGCGCACTCGGACCCGACGACGACGCCCTCGTGCTCGCGGGTGGATCCAACGTGGTGCTGTCCGACACGCTGACCGACCTCACCGTGATCCATCTGGTCAACACCGAGATCACCGTCGTCGGCGACGTCGTGCGCGCCGAGGCCGGCACGGTCTGGGACGACGTGGTCGTCACGTCGCTGGCGCATGGCCTCGGCGGACTGGAGTGTCTGTCGGGCATCCCCGGCTCCACGGGCGCGACGCCGGTGCAGAACGTCGGCGCATACGGAACCGAGGTCGCCGACACCATCCGGCGGGTGCGGCTGCTGGACCGTCGCAGCGGTGACGACCGCTGGGTGCTTCCCGAGGAGTTGGGGTTCGGCTACCGCACCAGCGTCCTCAAGCACTCGCATGACGCGATCGTGCTCGAGGTGGAGTTCAGGCTCGATCCCGACGGGCGCAGCGCACCGCTGCGCTACCGCGAACTGGCCGACACCCTGGGTGCCGAGCAGGGCTCGCGCACCGACCCGGTCGCAGTGCGCGAGGCCGTGCTGCGGCTGCGCGGCCGCAAGGGCATGGTCATCGACGGCGGCCCCGACCCGGACCGCGACACCTGGAGTGTCGGCTCGTTCTTCACCAACCCCGTCGTCTCGGCCGCCGACTTCGAGCGGATCCGCGCCGAGCAGGACGGCCCGGTGCCCAATTTCCCGGCCGCCGACGGGGTCAAGCTGGCCGCGGGCTGGCTCGTCGAGCGCGCCGGGTTCGGCAAGGGCTATCCGGGCGAGGGCGCCGTCGCCCGGCTGTCCACCAAGCACGCCCTGGCGCTGACCAACCGCGGCGGGGCCACCACCGCCGACGTGCTCGCGCTGGCCAGGACGGTACGAGACGGTGTGCGAACAAGATTCGGGATCGAACTCACACCCGAGCCTGCCCTGGTGGGGTGTTCGCTCTAGGTACGCTGGATCCACGTGAGCACCCCTGGACCCCTGCCGTCGTTCAATCGGCGGCGCGCGCTTACGGCCCTGGCAGTCGGGGTCGTGGCTCCGGGTGCGCTGGCCGCGTGCATGACCGATTCGAACGACCCGTCGGCGGCGCAGGAGGCGGTGCCCGCGCCGTCGCTGCGCTTCGAGCCGGCGAACGCCGCCACCGACATCCCACCGACCGCGCCGGTCGCCGTCGAGGTCAGCGACGGCTGGTTCCAGCGCGTCCGGCTGACCAACCCCGAAGGCAAGGTCGTCGCAGGCGCACTGAACCGTGACCGCACCGCCTTCCAGACCAGCGAGCCGCTCGGCTACGGCGTCGAATACACCTGGGACGGTTCGGTAGTCGGCCACGACGGCAAGGCCGTGCCCGTCGCGGGCAGCTTCACCACCATCCAGCCCACCAAGCAGGTGAACGGCCGGTTCCAGCTGGCCGACGGGCAGGTCGTCGGTGTCGCGGCGCCGATCATCATCCAGTTCGACGCATCGATCAGCGACAAGGCGTCGGTCGAGAAGGCGTTGACGGTGACCACCGAACCGGCCGTCGAGGGCAGCTGGGCGTGGCTGCCCGACGAGGTCGGCGGGTCCCGCGTGCACTTTCGCACCCGCGACTACTACCCGGCGAACACCAAGGTGCACGTCGACGCCAGGCTCTACGGTGTTCCGTTCGGCGACGGCGCCTACGGCGCGCAGGACGTGACGCTGAGCTTCGAGACCGGCCGTCGCCAGGTGGTCAAGGCCGACGCACCGTCACACCGCCTGCGGGTGCTGGACGCGTCGGACGCGGTGATCATGGACTTCCCCTGCAGCTATGGCGAGGGTGACCTCGACCGCAACGTCACCCGCAGCGGAATCCACGTGGTCACCGAGAAGTACGAGGACTTCTATATGTCCAATCCGGCCGCGGGCTACTACAACCTGCGCGAGCGGTGGTCGGTGCGGATCTCCAACAACGGCGAGTTCATTCACGCCAACCCCGCCAGCCTCGGTGCGCAGGGCAGCAGCAACGTCACCAACGGCTGCATCAACCTCTCCCTCGCCGATGCCGAGCGGTACTTCCATGCCGCGATGTACGGCGACCCCGTCGAGGTCACGGGCACCCGGATCCAGCTGTCCTACGCCGACGGCGACATCTGGGACTGGGCAGTGCCGTGGGAGGAGTGGAAGGCGATGTCGGCGCTCAGCGATCAGGAGGCCCCGCGGCTGCCGAGCACGGCGCCTGCGACGCCGTCGGGTGCACCGCAGCCGGTCAACGGCCCCGGCCGCTAGTTGTGGCGGTTGAAGCGTGACCCGCTCGCGCCGGTGACCTGATCGCGCGGTCGGACCACGATCAGATCCAGGTCGACGTGCGAGGGCCGGCTCGCGACGAAACCGATCACCTCGGCGATGTCCTGCGCCACCAGCGGCGTGACGCCCTCGTACACCTTGGCGGCTCGCTCCTGGTCGCCGTCGAACCGATTGAGCGAGAAGTCCGTTTTGACCATCCCGGGCGCAACCTCGGTGAGGCGCACGGGTTTTCCGAACAGCTCGCTGCGCAGGGTGCGGTGCAGCACGCCCTGCGCGTGTTTGGCCGAGGTGTAGCCCCCGCCGTTGTCATAGATCTCCACCGCTGCGATGGAGGTGACGGTGACGATCAGCCCGTCGCCGGAGTCGATCAGCTTCGGCAGCAGCGCGCGTGTCACCCGCAGCGTGCCGAGCACGTTGGCCTCCCACATCCACCGCCAGTTGTCGATGTCGGCCTCGGCGATCGGTTCCAGACCGCGGGCACCGCCGGCGTTGTTGACCAGCAGGTCCACCCGGTCGATGCTGTCGGCCAGCGCCGTGACCGCCTCCTCGGAGGTGACGTCGGCCACGATCGCGGTGCCCCCGATCTCCTCGGCGAGCGCGTTGACCGGCTCGGCTCGGCGCGCCACACAGACGACGTGGAACCCCTGCCCGGCAAGCGTTCTGGCGGTCGCCTCACCGATGCCGGCGCTCGCACCGGTCACCACCGCGACCCGTCCGTCGCGTCCCGTAACGGTCATCCGCCCAACTCTAATCAGCCTCCGGACCACTTCCGGCCACGGTCTGCGGGGCCACTTCTGCTCAGGGGTGTAGACATGACTGTGTGCGCCCAGCAACGGAATCGTCCCTTCCGGTCCCGAGACGCGTGGCGGTGCTGTCGGTGCACACGTCGCCGCTGGCCCAGCCGGGCACCGGCGACGCGGGCGGGATGAACGTCTACGTCCTTCAGACCGCGCTGCAGATGGCCCGCCGCGGCGTGGAGGTGGAGATCTTCACGCGCGCGACCTCGTCGTCCGACCCGGCGAGCGTGCGGGTAGCGCCCGGCGTGCTGGTGCGCAACGTGGTGGCAGGCCCGTTCGAGGGACTCGACAAGTACGACCTGCCCACCCAGTTGTGCGCGTTCACCGCCGGCGTGCTGCGCGCCGAGGCCACTCACGAACCCGGCTACTACGACATCGTGCACTCGCACTACTGGCTGTCCGGTCAGGTCGGCTGGCTGGCCCGCGATCGCTGGGCCGTGCCGCTGGTGCACACCGCCCACACGCTGGCCGCGGTCAAGAACGCCTCGCTGGCCGAGGGGGACGCACCCGAACCGCCGCTGCGCGAGGTGGGGGAGCAGCAGGTGGTCGACGAGGCCGACCGGTTGATTGTCAACACCGAACACGAAGCGCAACAGATGGTTTCGGTGCACCACGCAGATCCGGCCCGTATCGACGTCGTGCATCCGGGTGTCGACCTGGACACGTTCACGCCCGGTGACCGGCGTGCCGCCCGCGCGGCGCTGGGGCTCCACGCCGATGAGCAGCTCGTGGCGTTCGTCGGGCGCATCCAGCCGCTGAAAGCGCCCGATGTCGCGCTGCGCGCCGTCGCCAAACTGCCCGGTGTGCGGGTGCTGGTTGCCGGTGGTGCGTCGGGCTCAGGGCTCCAGGCGCCGGACGGGTTGATTCGCCTGGCCGT
This sequence comes from Mycobacterium sp. IDR2000157661, assembly GCF_022317005.1. NCBI lineage: Bacteria > Bacillati > Actinomycetota > Actinomycetes > Mycobacteriales > Mycobacteriaceae > Mycobacterium > Mycobacterium sp. IDR2000157661. Next base: position 1,068,035 of record NZ_CP081006.1, on the reverse strand, counting down.
TGAACTGGGTATCTCGGACCGGGTGACGTTCCTGCCGCCGCAGTCTCGCGCACAGCTGGTGAACGTGTACCGGGCCGCCGACCTGGTGGCGGTGCCCAGTTACTCGGAGTCGTTCGGTCTGGTCGCTCTCGAGGCGCAGGCGTGTGGGACACCCGTGGTCGCGGCGGCGGTCGGCGGCCTGCCGGTCGCGGTGCGCGACGGCGTCACCGGCACTCTGGTGGACGGCCATGACGAGGGGGACTGGGCGCACGCGATCGATGACCTGCTGGGCCGCGGCGCCGACGCCATGGCCGCCGCTGCCGTCACGCACGCAGCCGGGTTCTCGTGGACGCACACGGTCGACGCGCTGCTGGCCGGCTACGGGCGCGCCATCGCCGACTACCGCTCGCGCCACCAGCCGCGGGAGCCGCGTCGCACCGGTCGCCGATTCACCAGGCGACGGGGGGTGCGCGCGTGAGTACGAGCGTCAATGCCGAACAGGTGATCGTCGATGCCTGCAAGGAGAGCGGCCTGGTCTGCACGCGCCACGACGGGGCGCACGGCGGGCTGCCCGGCATCATCGTCGAACTGCCGGGCGAGCGGCGCCTGGTGACCAACACGATCATGTCCATCGGCGAGCACTCGGTGCGCATGGAGGCCTTCGTCTGCCGCCGGCCGGACGAGAACCTCGAGGGTGTGTACCGGTTCCTGCTCAAGCGCAACCGCAGGCTCTACGGCGTCTCATACACCCTGGACAACGTCGGCGACATCTACCTCGTCGGCCGGATGTCGCTGAGCTCGGTCACCCCCGACGAGGTCGACCGCGTGCTCGGGCAGATCCTCGAGGCCGTCGACACCGATTTCAACACGTTGCTGGAACTGGGTTTCCGCTCGTCGATCCAGAAGGAGTGGGAGTGGCGGGTGTCGCGTGGTGAATCGCTGAAGAACCTGGAGGCGTTCGCCCACCTGATCGACAACGAGGACGAGGCGGACGGCAAGAGGAACGGGTCCGGCTCGGGATAGTCTCGATGCCATGTCTGATTCCCGGGGAGAGTGCACGCTGATCCTGCTCCGCCACGGCCAGAGCGACTGGAACGAGAAGAACCTGTTTACCGGATGGGTCGACGTCGATCTCACCGAGAAGGGCCGCGACGAGGCGGCGCGCGCCGGGGAACTGATCAAGGAGCTGGAACGCCAGCCCGATGTGCTCTACACGTCGTTGCTGCGCCGCGCGATCACCACCGCCAACATCGCCCTGGACAGGGCCGACAGGCACTGGATACCCGTACACCGGCACTGGCGCCTCAACGAGCGGCACTACGGCGCGCTACAGGGCCTGGACAAGGCCAAGACCAAGGACAAGTACGGCGAGGAACAGTTCATGGCGTGGCGGCGCAGCTACGACACCCCGCCGCCGCCCATCGATCCGGGCAGCCGATACAGCCAGGACGGTGACCCCCGGTACGCCGACATCCCCGGCGGTCCGCCGGTCACCGAGTGCCTCAAGGACGTCGTCGAGCGGTTCGTGCCGTACTACACCGAGACCATCGAGCCGGATCTGCGGGCGGGCAAGACCGTGCTCATCGCGGCGCACGGCAACTCGCTGCGCGCGCTGGTCAAGTACCTCGACGGGATGTCCGACGAGGACGTCGTCGGCCTCAACATCCCCACCGGCATCCCATTGCGCTACGACCTCGACTCCGAGCTCAAGCCGACGGTCGCGGGCGGTACCTATCTGGACCCGGAGGCCGCGGCCGCCGGCGCCGCCGCGGTGGCCGCCCAAGGGGCGAAGTAGGCGACTCGCCATGAGGTTCGGCAAACAGTGGGTGAACAGGCGCCGAACACCTCCGATTGGCTGTGTGACTTGTCCCGATTTGGCCGCACGCTGCTGGGATGACGTTCACCGAGTGCGTACGATTTTCGCGTGAGTGTGGTATCGGCTCTGCTGCTCGCAGCGCTAGTCGCACTGCTCGCTCTGGCGGTCGGTGTGGCACTCGGGGCGGGGCTGACGTCCCGCCTGGCGCAGCGCAGACGCCGGACCGCTACGCAGACCGACCTCACCGTGTCTCAGATGTTCCAGCACATCGTTTCGCGATCGCCCATGGGGATCGTGGTGGTCGACCTGTTCCGTGACGTCGTCTACTCGAACGATCGGGCCAGCGACCTGGGTCTCATCCGCGACCGACTGCTCGACGACCGGGCCTGGAAGGCCGTCGAGCGAACCCTGGCCACGGGTGAACCCAGCGAGGTCGACCTCTCGCCGGCCAAGAGTGCCCACCCCGGCCGGTCCGGGTCTCCGACCAGCGGGCGGTATCCGCGGTCGGTTCGCGGCCACGTGCGGCTGCTCACGACCCGGGACCGCCGCTTCGCGGTGGTCTACGTCGACGACCAGTCCGAGCACGCCCGCATGGAGGCGACGCGCCGGGATTTCGTCGCCAACGTCAGTCACGAGCTCAAGACCCCGGTCGGCGCGATGGGTGTGCTGGCCGAGGCACTGCTGGCCTCCGCCGACGACCCCGACACGGTGCGCCGCTTCGCCGAGAAGATGGTCGCCGAATCGGTTCGGCTGGCCGACATGGTGGGCGAGCTGATCGAACTGTCGCGGCTGCAGGGCGCCGAGCGGCTGCCCGACCTCGAGGCCGTGGACGTCGACACCGTGGTGTCCGAGGCGCTGTCGCGCTACAAGGTGGCCGCCGACAACGCCGACATCGCGATCACCACCGACGCCCCGTCGGGCTACCGCGTGCTCGGCGACCAGGCCCTGCTGGTCACCGCCATCGCGAACCTGGTCTCCAACGCGATCGCCTACTCGCCGCACGGCTCGTCGGTGTCGGTCAGCCGCAGGCGACGCGGCCCCAACATCGAGATCGCGGTCACCGACCGCGGCATCGGCATCGCCCGCGAGGACCAGGAGCGGGTGTTCGAGCGGTTCTTCCGCGTCGACAAGGCGCGTTCCCGGGCCACCGGTGGCACCGGGTTGGGGTTGGCCATCGTCAAGCACGTGGCGGCCAACCACAACGGATCCATCCGGCTGTGGAGTCAGCCGGGAACGGGATCGACGTTCACCCTGTCGATCCCGGCCTATCCCCAGCCAGACAATGACCTGGATGGGTACTTCGAACGAGAGGACACCCAAGACCGATGACCAGTGTGTTGATCGTGGAGGACGAGGAGTCCTTGGCTGATCCCCTGGCCTTTCTGCTCCGCAAGGAGGGCTTCGAGGCCACGGTGGTGGCCGACGGGCCGACGGCGCTGGCCGAGTTCGACAGGGCCGGCGCCGACATCGTGCTGCTCGACCTGATGCTGCCCGGCATGAGCGGCACCGACGTCTGTAAGCAGTTGCGTTCGCGCTCAAGCGTTCCGGTCATCATGGTGACCGCACGTGACAGCGAGATCGACAAGGTCGTCGGGCTGGAACTCGGCGCCGACGACTACGTCACCAAGCCGTACTCGGCGCGCGAGTTGATCGCCCGCATCCGCGCGGTGCTGCGCCGCGGTAGCGACGCCGACGATTCCGGCATCGGTGACGGGGTGCTGGAGGCGGGGCCGGTCCGGATGGACGTCGAGCGCCATGTGGTGTCGGTCAACGGCGAGCAGATCACGTTGCCGCTCAAGGAGTTCGATCTGCTCGAGTATCTGATGCGTAACAGCGGCCGGGTGCTCACCCGCGGACAGCTCATCGACAGGGTTTGGGGCGCGGATTATGTGGGCGACACCAAAACCCTTGACGTGCATGTGAAGCGGCTACGCAGCAAGATCGAGGCCGACCCCGCCAATCCGGTGCACCTGGTCACGGTGCGCGGCCTCGGCTACAAACTCGAGGGCTAGCCGGCTAGCCCGTGATGCCGTCCATGATCTCGAAAACGTCGAAAGCGTTGACACCGGCGATGACCGACGGGTCCTTCTCGCCGATCGCCAGCACCTCGGCGCGGTCGGCGGCCCGCAGCACGCCCAGCCCCCACACGCCCTCGGGGTCGGCGACCGGGCCGTAGACGACAACGCGGCCGTCGGCCAGCAGACGCTGCCAGTACTCCATGTGCGCGGCCATCGCCTGCTGCTCGGCCCCGGTCATGGTCTGCGCGAAGTCCGCGCGAGGCGGGATCAACCGGAACAGAAAGAGGTTCACCCGGCAGCCCTGGTCGCGGGATGCACGGCAATCAGCCCTAACCCGCTGCGCCGCTTGCACATCGCGGCCAGCTCGGCGTATGCCTTGGCGCCGAGCAGCTCGGTCAGTTCGGGCGCGTAGGACTCCCAGACCGGTTTGGCGCCGACGTGGGCGTTCGGGTCACCGGTGCAGTACCAGTGCAGGTCCAGACCGCCCTCACCCCAACCGCGGCGGTCGTACTCGGTGATCCAGGTCTTCAGGATCTCCGAACCGTCGGGTCGCTCCACCCACTCCTGGGTACGCCGGATCGGCAGTTGCCAGCACACCTCCGGCTTCATCGTCAACGGCTCGACGCCGAGCTTGAGCGCCTTGCTGTGCAGCGCGCATCCGATGCCGCCGGGGAACCCGGGACGGTTCAGGAAGATGCACGCGCCCTTGTACTTCCGGGTGCGCTCATTGGGCTTGTCGTCGTAGGAGTCCATCTCGAGATAGCCCTTCTTGCCCAGGCCCTTCTCGCGGAACTGCCAATCCTCGTCGGTGAGCGTCTGCACCGCGTCGTCGAGGCGGGCGATGTCGTCCTTGTCGGACATGAACGCACCGTGCGAGCAGCACCCGTCGTCAGGTCGGCCCTCGACGGTGCCCTTGCACGCCGGCGTGCCGAAGACGCACGTCCAGCGGGACAGCAGCCAGGTCATGTCCGCGGCGATCAGATGCTCCGGATTATCGGGGTCGTAGAACTCAATCCATTCACGAGCGAAATCGAGTTCGACCTCTCCTGGCCCAGGTGATTTGCTCTTCGCCCGAGGGCTCATCGCCGATGCGCTCACAATTTTCCACGGTAGACCCATTAAGTTGGATGAGTGCGATTAGGCGTGCTCGACGTGGGCAGCAATACCGTTCACCTGTTGGTGGTGGACGCGCGGCGCGGCGGGCACCCGACGCCGATGAGTTCGACCAAGGCCTCGCTGAGGCTGGCCGAGGCCATCGACAGCCACGGCAAGCTGACCCGCAAGGGCGCCGACAAGCTGATCGGCACCATCGACGAGTTCGCCAAGATCGCCGGGAGTTCCGGGTGTGCCCAACTGATGGCGTTCGCCACCTCTGCGGTGCGCGACGCCAAGAACTCCGAGGAACTGCTCGCCCGCGTGCTCGCCGAGACCGGGGTGGCGCTGCAGGTCCTCACCGGAGTCGACGAGTCGCGGCTGACGTTCCTTGCCGTACGCCGCTGGTACGGGTGGAGCGCCGGGCGAATCATCAACATCGACATCGGCGGTGGCTCGCTGGAACTGTCCAACGGCGTCGACGAGGAACCGGATGCGGCGCTGTCGCTGCCATTGGGCGCCGGCCGGCTGACCCGCGAGTGGCTGCCCGACGATCCGCCTGGCAGGCGGCGGGTGGCGATGCTGCGGGACTGGCTGGCCACCGAGCTCGCCGACGCCGGCGCCGAGATGCTCGAGGCGGGCAGCCCGGACTTGGCGGTGGCGACTTCCAAGACGTTCCGGTCGCTGGCCCGGCTCACCGGTGCCGCGCCCTCCGGCGCAGGCCCGCGGGTCAAGAGGACGCTGACTGCCAGCGGGTTGCGGCAGCTCATAGCATTCATCTCTAGGATGACCGCGGCCGACCGTGCGGAATTGGAAGGAGTGAGTGCCGATCGGGCGCCCCAGATCGTCGCTGGAGCATTGGTCGCCGAGGCGAGCATGAAGGCTCTCGCGATCGAGAGCGTGGACATCTGCCCCTGGGCGTTGCGGGAGGGGCTGATTCTGCGGAAACTCGACAGCGAAGCCGTCGGAAGCGGCTTCGTCGGAGGTGCTGACAGCCCGACCGCTGCCGGCAATCCGACGAACGTCGGCAGTGCCGACAGAGCGACCAACGCCGGCGGTGCCGGCAACGCGGCCTCGGTGCGGGCGTCCGTACGCAATGCACGACGATAGGTGACGAGGCGCAGAGGCAACACACGATGACAGGACCAGAAGACAGCCAGAGCAGCAGCCGACCGATCTCGGTTGCGGAGCTGCTGGCCAAGAACGGCACCATCGGTGCCCCGCCGATCGGTGGCAGGCGCAGGCGCCGCCGCGGCGACACCGACTCGGTCACCGTCGCCGAGTTGACGGGTGAGATCCCGATCGTGCGTGACCACGACGCCGACGAGCCCGCGACCGGACGGACCAGCGCCGTGGTGGTCGAGGAGCCGATCGAGGCTCCCGAGCCGTCCGACGGGGCTGCCGAGGAGGCCGGTGAGGAGCCCGGCGAGGACGAGCCCGCAGAGGTGGTCCTCACCAGCGAGGGCACCGTCGATGAAGCCGTCGAGGACGTCGTCGAAGAAGCCGACGAGGACGCCGTCGGCGTACCCGATGAGGCAGACGAGGATCTGAGCGACGAGGCAGACGAGGATCTGAGCGACGCGGAAGCCGACTACGCCGCCCACCTCGAGGAGCGTGACGCCCGCGACGTCGTGGAGGATCTCGACTTCTTCGCGCCCGCGCGCCGGTCCGGCACTGCGCCGCGTCGCCGTGACGCGTCAGCGACGGACGCCGCTGTGGGCGCCGAGCAGATGAGCCCAGACCCCGTCGACTGGTCTGACCCCGACGGCACCGACGACACCATCGACGCCGATGCGGCCGTCGACCTCGACGAGCGGGACGAGGATCTCGCCTCGCGGGATGACGACCGCGACGACCTGCCGTCCTACTTGCGCTCATCGGAAAGCGCCCTGTTCGGCGGCCCTACCGTCGACGACGACGTGCGCCGCGACACCAGGCCCGGTCCCGAGGACCTCGACATCGAGGAGGACGAACCGGCCCCCGCGGGCGCGATGTCGACCGTCCTGCACGGCGCCTGGGTGGTCGGCCAGTGCATCCTCGCGGTGGCGTTCGGCGCGGGCCTCTTCGTCGCGTTCGACCAGCTCTGGAACTGGAACAGCATCGTCGCGCTGGTGCTCGGCGTGTTGGTGATTCTCGGGCTGGTGGTCGGGGTGCGGGTGGTGCGCAAGACCGAGGACATCGCCAGCACGCTGATCGCCGTCGCCGTCGGAGCCCTGGTCACGTTCGGGCCGTTGGCGCTGATGAAGGCTTAGGCCCCGGACCTACGTGCGCCCCGCCATCAAGGTCGGTCTGTCGACGGCCTCGGTCTATCCGCTGAGGACCGAGGCCGCCTTCGAGTACGCGGCGCGCCTGGGCTATGACGGCGTTGAGCTGATGGTGTGGGCCGAAACGGTCAGCCAGGACGTCGCGGCCGTCAGGCAGTTGTCCGAGCGCTACAGCGTCCCCGTGTTGTCGGTGCACGCACCGTGCCTGTTGATCTCGCAGCGGGTGTGGGGCGCCAACCCGATCCCGAAACTCGAGCGCAGCGTGCGGGCCGCCGAAGAACTCGGCGCCCAGACGGTCGTCGTGCATCCGCCGTTCCGGTGGCAGCGCCGCTATGCCGAGGGCTTCAGCGAGCAGGTCGCCGAGCTGGAGGCGGCCAGCGACGTCATGGTGGCGGTGGAGAACATGTTCCCGTTCCGCGCCGACCGGTTCTTCGGGGCGGGGCAGACCTCCATCGAGCGGATGCGCAAACGCGGCGGCAGGCCGGGCCCGGGAATCTCGGCGTTCGCACCGTCCTACGACCCGCTGGACGGCGACCACGCCCATTACACGCTGGATCTGTCGCACACCGCGACGGCAGGCACGGACGCCGTGGACATGGCCCGACGGATGGGCGAGGGGCTGGTGCATCTGCACCTGTGCGACGGCAGCGGCGCATCGGCCGACGAGCATCTGGTGCCCGGGCGAGGCACCCAGCCGACCGTGGAGATCTGCGAGACGCTGGCTGCAAGCGATTTCGCCGGCCATGTCATCCTCGAGGTGACGACATCAAGTGCGCGCAACGCCGCCGAACGGGAGTCGCTGCTGGTGGAATCGCTGCAATTCGCCCGCCAGCACCTGTTGCGATGAGCGCTTGCGCGAAGAACCGAAAACTGCCGATGAGCGCTTGCGCGAAGAGCCGATTATGCCGATGAGCGCTTGCGCGAATAACCGAAAGTTCCGCTGACCGCCGACGTAAAGGACGATCACCCATGTCCGGCTCGACCCTGTTCACCGACGCGATGGCGCTGACCACCACTGGCGACGGCGTGTATCACGGTGAGCTGAACGAACATTGGACGATCGGGCCGAAGGTGCACGGCGGAGCGATGCTGGCGTTGTGCGCCAACGCCGCGCGGCTGGAGCACGGCGGGGATGTCGAGCCCATCGCGGTCTCGGGCAACTTCTTGTGGGCCCCGGACCCTGGGCCGATGCAGGTGGTGACCACGGTGCGCAAGCGTGGGCGGCGGGTGAGCCTGATCGACGTGGAACTCAGACAAGGGGTCCGCGCCGGCGATGTGGGGGCACCTCCCGCCCGAAGGGCAGGGGGACGCTCGCGCGAAGAGCAGAAAGTCGCCGTTCGGGCGTCCATCACGCTGGGCGAGCCGGAGCACCACGTGCCGCCGCTGTTGTCGGTCAACCCCGTCATCCCGCTGATGCAGCCCGACCCGCCGCCCGGGCTGGAGCCGATCGGGCCGGGGCACCGCATGGCCGACGTCGTCCACCTCGCGCACGGCTGTGACATCCGGCCGTCGCTGACCACCATGGAGCCACGCACCGACGGCGGCCCGCCGGTGATCGAGTACTGGGTGCGACCCAAGGGCACCCCGCCCGATGTGCTCTTCGCGCTGCTGTGCGGTGACGTGTCGGCGCCGGTGACGTTCGGGGTCAACCGGTTCGGCTGGGCGCCCACCGTCCAGCTGACGGCCTATCTTCGCTCGCTGCCCGCCGACGGGTGGCTGCGGGTGCTGTGCACCACGGTGCAGATCGGCCAGGACTGGTTCGACGAGGACCACATCGTCGTCGACTGCGAAGGCCACATCGTGGTGCAGAGCCGCCAACTGGCGATGGTGCCGACCGGGTAGGTCTTTGAGCTCCTCGCGTCCGCGGCGCCATCGGCGTCTGCAATGCTTTCCCGCATGGCCAGAATCGCGATCGTCGGCGGTGGAAGTATGGGCGAGGCGCTGCTGTCCGGGCTGTTGCGGGCCGGGCGGCAGGTCAAGGACCTGGTGGTGGCCGAGAAGGACCCGGGGCGCGCGAAGTCGCTGGCCGAGAAGTACTCGGTGCTGGTGACGTCGGTCGGCGACGCGGTCGACACGGCGACCTACGTGATCGTCGCGGTCAAGCCGTTCGACGTCCAGGGCCTGGTCAACGAGATCGCCGACGCGGCCGCGCGGGCCGAGACCGACACCGCCGAGAAGGTCTTCGTCACCGTCGCGGCGGGGGTCACCACCGCTTTCTACGAGAACAAGCTGCCCGCCGGCTCGCCGGTCATCCGGGTCATGCCCAACGCTCCCGTGGTGGTCGGCGGCGGCGTCAGCGCGCTGGCGGCCGGCCGGTTCGCCACCGCCGACCACCTCAAGGAGGTGTCGGGCATCTTCGACGCGGTGGGCGGCGTGCTGACCGTCCCGGAATCACAGCTGGACGCCGTCACCGCGGTGTCGGGCTCGGGCCCGGCGTACTTCTTCCTGATGGTCGAGGCGCTCGTCGACGCGGCGGTGGCCGCCGGACTTCCCCGCGAGGTGGCCGGTGAACTGGTCGTGCAAACAATGGCGGGGTCGGCGGCGATGCTTCTGGAGCGCCTGGATCAGGCCAAGGCGGCGGGCGCCGGCGCCCCGAACGCCCTCGGTTCGGGCATCGATACCAGCGCCGCACAATTGCGCGCGACGGTTACCTCGCCCGGGGGTACCACCGCCGCTGGGCTGCGCGAACTCGAACGGGGTGGTTTGCGGACCGCGGTCGCCGAAGCGGTCGAGGCCGCGAAAAGGCGCTCTGAGCAGCTCGGAATTACATCTGAGTAGTTCATTTAAATGCCCACACCCGTCGCAGTAACACCATCTGCCACGCTATTCTCCTCGTGTAAGCACGGGTCGGTGCCAGCGGTGGGGAAGCCGCTGGAACTGCCTGTGCCTGACTGAATGGGTTGCGATGACGTCTATGAACGGGCCATCAGCGCGGGATTCGGCGAGTGGCAAGTCGGCGCGGGACGGCGGATCCGACGGTCAACCGCCGCGGGCCCAATTCCTCACCGTCGCCGAAGTGGCGAGCCTGATGCGGGTCAGCAAGATGACGGTGTATCGCCTCGTGCACAACGGGGAACTGCCCGCCGTCCGCGTCGGCCGATCGTTCCGGGTGCACGCCAAGGCCGTCCACGACATGCTGGAGAGTTCCTACTTCGACGCCGGCTGACCGGCCTCACGCACACTCTCGCGGCAGGCAGACGCGTTTTCGCGGTTGGCGACGCTGCCCGGTAAGGTGACCGGGTAAGTACAGCAAGGGCTAGGTAGCGGAGTTCATGGGTTCAGTCATCAAGAAGCGGCGTAAGCGCATGTCCAAGAAGAAGCACCGCAAGCTGCTTCGTCGCACCCGGGTGCAGCGCAGAAAACTCGGCAAGTAAGCCCCGCGCGCGTTACCCCAGCTGACCGGGTATGGATTCCGAAGGTCGCCTCGGCGTGAACGGCGACAGCTCCGATTCGCGTGTGCACTATCCGAAGGTGGTGCTGGTCACCGGCGCGTGCCGTTTTCTGGGTGGGTATCTGACTGCAAGGTTGGCGCAGAACCCGCTGATCAACCACGTCATCGCGGTGGACGCGGTCACACCGAGCAAGGATCTGCTGCGGCGCATGGGCCGTGCCGAGTTCGTGCGCGCCGACATCCGTAACCCCTTCATCGCCAAGGTGATCCGCAACGGTGACGTCGACACCGTGGTGCACGCGGCGGCCGCGTCATACGCGCCCCGCTCCGGCGGGCGCGCCGCGCTCAAGGAGCTGAACGTGATGGGCGCGATCCAGCTGTTCGCCGCGTGCCAGAAGGCCCCGTCGGTGCAGCGCGTCGTGCTCAAGTCGACGTCGGAGGTGTACGGGTCGACTTCTCGAGACCCGGTGATGTTCACCGAGGACAGCAGCGCCCGCAGGCCGCCCGGCGAGGGGTTCGCGCGCGACAGCATCGACATCGAGGGCTACGTCCGCGGGCTCGGGCGGCGCCGACCCGACATCGCGGTCACCATCCTGCGGCTGGCCAACATGATCGGGCCCGCGATGGACACCGCGCTGTCGCGCTACCTGTCCAACCCGGTGGTGCCGACCGTCATCGGGCGCGATGCGCGCCTGCAGCTGTTGCACGAGCAGGACGCCCTCGGTGCGCTCGAGCGCGCCACGATGGCAGGCAAGCCCGGGACCTACAACGTCGGCGCATCCGGGGTGATCATGATGAGCCAGGCCATCCGCCGGGCCGGGCGGATCCCGCTGCCGGTGCCTCGGTCGGCACTGTGGGCGGTGGATTCGCTGTGGCGCGCGACTCGCTACACTGAACTCGATCGCGAGCAGTTGGACTATTTGAGTTACGGCCGGGTCATGGATACGTCGCGGATGCGACATGACCTCGGCTACAACCCGAAGTGGACCACCGCGGAGGCCTTCGACGATTATGTAAGGGGTCGCGGAATGACTCCGATCGTCGACCCGCGATGGGTACGCTCAATGGAGAGTCGCGTCGTGTCAGCGGCGCAACGATGGGGGCGGTAGCTCGATCAACTGAATCGAGTGGGGAGAAGGTGACGACCGTGTCGGGCGAGTCCAAGGCTAAAGTCATTCCGCTGCATGCCAATTCAGGTCGTGCGGCGGCTCAGCGGCGAACCGCCGCTCGCTCCTCGGGCGCTGGGCGACATCCCTCGCTGCTATCCGACCCGGAGGGTCGCGCCTCCGCCGAGGAGATCGCCGCCGTCGTCCGCGAGATCGACGACCGCCGCGGTGCCGCGGGAGCCGGCAAGCCCGGCGCCGAGGAGACCCCGACCGAACTCGCCAGGCGCATCGCCGGCGTCGCAGAATTCGTCCGCAAGCGGATGATGGGTGACTACCCCGTCGACGAGTTCGGGTTCGACGCGCACCTCAACGACGCAATCTTTCTGCCTTTGCTGCGCGTGTTCTTCAACTCGTGGTTCCGGGTCGAGGTCAGCGGGATCGACAACCTGCCCGAGACCGGCGCCGCCCTTGTGGTCGCCAACCATGCCGGGGTATTGCCGTTCGACGGGCTGATGACGGCGGTGGCGGTGCGCGACCACCACCCGGCGCACCGCGATCTGCGCCTGTTGGCCGCCGACATGGTGTTCGACCTGCCGGTGGTCGGTCACGCCGCACGCAAGGCCGGCCACACCATGGCCTGCACCGCCGACGCGCACCGACTGCTCGCCGCCGGTGAGCTGACGGCGGTGTTCCCGGAGGGGTACAAGGGGCTGGGCAAGCCGTTCAAGGACCGCTACAAGCTGCAACGATTCGGCCGCGGCGGGTTCGTCTCGGCCGCGCTGCACACCAAGGCGCCCATCGTGCCGTGCTCGATCGTCGGCTCCGAGGAGATCTACCCGATGGTCGCCGACGTGAAGCTGCTGGCCCGGCTGCTCGGCCTGCCGTACTTCCCGGTCACGCCGCTGTTCCCGCTGGCAGGTCCGGTGGGCATGGTGCCGCTGCCGTCCAAGTGGCACATCCAGTTCGGTGCGCCGATCGACACCGCCGACTACGACGAATCGGCCGCCGACGACCCGATGGTCACCTTCGAGCTCACCGACCAGGTGCGCGAGACCATTCAACAGACGCTCTACCAACTGCTGGCCAGCAGGCGCAACACGTTCCTCGGCTGAGCCGCTCGCCGGGAGACCGGACAACGACCCGCCGCGCCGCTAGCTCGGCGAACTAGTTTGCTTGGCAATCATCTTGGCGATGGCCTCGTCGCGCGCGGCGGCGATGCGCTCGCTCACTTCGTCGGCCTCGGTGTCGGACTGGGCCTCGCCCATCACCGTCACGATGCTGGTCAGCACCGGCTTGCCCTCGGCGTCGGTCACCTCGCCGCGGACCTCGGTCACGACGGCGCCGTGCGACTCGGTCACCGAGTCCAGGTAGGAGTCGAAGTACAGCTTGTCACCGGCCACGATCGGGCGGTGGAACGTGATCTTCTGGTCGCGGTGCAGCACCCGTTCCATGTTGATCGGCACGTCGAACTGGTTGAAGATCTCCAGCTGCACCCGGCGCCCGGCCACCGCCAGGAAGGTCAGCGGTGCGATCAGCGTGTCGAAGCCGCACTCGCCCGCCGCGTCCTCGCTGAAGTGGGCCGGGTGATCGTTCTTGACCGCGCGCGCGAACTCGCGGATCTTCTCCCGGTCGACCTCGAAGTAGTCGGGATAGCGGTAGTGCGTTCCGATGATGTTCTCGGCGATCGCCATACTGGAGTCTCTTCTGCTCGGTGTCAGCGGCGCGAGCCTATCAGCGGCGCAATCCCGGCTCGGCGGACGCGGGCCACCTTGCTCTCCTGCCGCCGCGACACGATTGCGGCCAGTGCCCCGCCTGCCGCCCCGAGCGCCAGTGCCGACGGCACCCCGATGCGCGCGGCCTTTCTGGCGGTGCGGAAATCGCGAATCTCCCAGCCCCGCTCGCGAGCCAGATCCCGCAGGTCCGCATCCGGGTTGATCGCCACCGCGGTACCCACCAGCGACAGCATCGGCACATCGTTGAAGCTGTCCGAGTAGGCCGTGCAGCGGCGCAGGTTCAGGCCCTCGCGGATGGCCAGCGACCGCACCGCGTGCGCCTTGCCGGTGCCGTGCAGGATGTCGCCGACCAGCCGGCCGGTGAACACCCCGTCGACGGATTCGGCGACGGTGCCCAGCGCACCGGTCAGACCCAGCCGCTTGGCGATGGTGTTGGCCAGCTCGTAGGGCGTCGCGGTCACCAGCCACACCTGCTGCCCGGCGTCGAGGTGCATCTGTGCAAGCGCGCGGGTGCCGGGCCAGATCTTGTCGGAGATGATCTCGTCGTAGATCTCCTCGCCGACGGCCATCAGCTCCGCGGTGGTCCGGCCCTCGATGAACGCCAGCGCCTTGCGCCTGCCGGCAGCCACGTCGCCGCTGTTCTCCCGGCCGGTCAGCTGGAACTTGGCCTGGGCATAGACGAATTTCGCGATGTCGCCGTAGGTGAAGTACTTGCGCGCGGCCAGCCCGCGGGCGAAGTGGATCAACGACGAACCGTGCACCAGCGTGTTGTCGACATCGAAGAAGGCCGCCGCGGTGAGATCCGGCGGGGGCGGCGGCGGGGCGGTGGTGGGTTCGATGAGCAGGCCGGCGGCGGCCTGCTCGGCGCTGGCTTCACCGGCGCGCTGCTGCTCGGCGGGGCTGGTGGCGCCCGCCAACTGCTCACCCTCGACGCGACCGGGCTCGGACACGCAGTCAACCCTAAGTCACGCCGGCGGGATACTTGCGGGGTGGACCGGCAGGTGCAGTTGCTCACCCGCGACGGCTGCTCGATCTGCGTGCGGGCGGCCGATCAACTGGCCCGGCTCGCCGACGAGCTGGGCTTCGAGTTGACCGTCACCGACGTCGACGCGGCCGCTGCCGCGGGCGACGCGGCGCTGCGTGCCGAGTTCGGCGACCGGTTGCCGGTGGTGCTCCTCGACGGCGCCGAGCACAGCTACTGGGAGGTCGACGAGGCCCGGCTGCGCACTGATCTGACGAGCCCCCGGCCGAAATGAGATTCCGGTACGAATCGCCGCCCGTCGACGTGTCGAAAGTCGCATCTCGGCAACCTCCGGAATTTGGTCGCCTAACTGTTCACCGACTACCGTGGATGTCGATCCTGGGGCGAGCGAAGCGACGGGGAGAATTGTGGTGAGGAAGCCGTGAGCGTGTTGCTCTTCGGGGTTTCGCACCGCAGCGCGCCGGTCTCGGTGCTCGAGCAACTGAGCACCGACGAATCCGATCAGGCCAAGATCGTCGAGAAGGCGCTGCAGTCGTCCCTGGTCACCGAGGCGATGGTGCTGTCCACCTGCAACCGCGTCGAGGTCTACGCGGTGGTGGAGGCCTTCCACGGCGGTTTGTCGGTGATCGGTCAGGTGCTCTCCGAGCACTCCGGGATGACCCTGCACGAGCTCACCAAGTACGCCTACGTGCGCTACGCCGAAGCCGCCGTCGAGCACCTGTTCGCGGTCACCTCCGGACTGGACTCCGCGGTCATCGGCGAGCAGCAGGTCCTGGGCCAGGTGCGCCGCGCCTACGCCACCGCTGAGGGGAACCACACCGTCGGTCGCACCCTGCACGAGCTCGCGCAGCGAGCGCTGTCGGTCGGCAAGCGGGTGCACTCGGAGACCGGGATCGACGCCGCGGGCGCATCCGTGGTGTCGGTGGCCCTCGGCATGGCCGCGACGAAGCTAGACTCGCTGGCCGGCCGCCGCGCTGTGGTGATCGGCGCAGGCTCGATGGGCTCACTGGCCGCCAAACACCTGGCCGCGGCGGGTGTCGAGCGTATCCACGTCGTGAACCGGTCGCTGCCGCGCGCCAAGCGTCTGGCCCACCACATCCGCGAACTGGGCATCGAGTCCGACGCCTTCCCGTTCGACCACCTGCCGCCGTTGCTGACCGACGCCGAGGTGGTGGTGTGCTGCACGGGCGCCGTGCGGCCGGTCGTCTCGCTGGCCGACGTGCACCGCGGGCTGGCCCACGGCATGGAGCCCAAGGAGCTGGTGTTCTGCGACCTCGGCATGCCGCGCGATGTCGACCCCGCGGTGGCCGGTCTGCCCGGCGTTCACGTCATCGACATGGACCGGATCCAGCGTGAACCGTCGGCAAGGGCCGCCGCCTCCGACGCCGAAGCCGCCCGCACCATCGTCGCCGCCGAGGTCGCCAACTATCTGGCCGGTCAGCGGATGGCCGAGGTCACCCCGACCGTGACCGCTTTGCGGCAGCGCGCCGCCGACGTCGTCGAGGCCGAGCTGCTTCGTCTCGACAACAGGCTGCCCGGCCTGGACGCCGCCCACCGCGACGAGGTCGCCAAGACCGTGCGGCGGGTGGTCGACAAGCTGCTGCACGCCCCGACCGTGCGGGTCAAGCAACTGGCCAGCGCGCCCGGCGGAGACAGCTACGCCGAGGCGCTGCGCGAGCTGTTCGAGCTCGACCAGCAGGCCGTCGACGCCGTCGCCGGACCCGAAATTCCGCTGGTCGCAACTGAATTCGACAACACCGAGTAACGCTTGACTGAAATCCGGATAGGCACCCGCGGCAGCCTGTTGGCCACCACCCAAGCCGGTGCCGTCAGAGACGCACTCGCCGCCAACGGGCATTCCGCGGAGTTGGTCATCATCTCCACCGACGGCGACCGGTCCCATGCGCCGATCGCCGACATCGGTGTCGGGGTGTTCACCGCGGCGCTGCGGGAGGCCATCGACGACGGTCGCGTGGACATGGCCGTGCATTCCTACAAGGATTTGCCGACCGCCGCCGACCCCCGCTTCACCATCGCGGCGATACCGCGGCGTGAAGACCCGCGCGACGCCCTGGTGGCCCGCGACGGGCTGGTGCTTGGCGAGTTGCCCACGGGCTCGGTGATCGGCACGTCGAGCCCGCGACGGGCCGCGCAGCTTAGAGCACTGGGTCTCGGTTTGGAAATCCGCCCCCTAAGAGGCAACCTTGATACCAGGTTGAACAGGGTAAGCAACGGTGATCTCGACGGCGTCGTCGTCGCCCGGGCGGGTCTGTCCCGCATCGGACGGCTGGCCGATGTCACCGAGACGCTTGAGCCGGTGCAGATGTTGCCGGCACCGGCTCAAGGTGCGCTTGCGGTCGAGTGCCGCGCAGGCGACACCGGGCTCGCCGCGCTGTTGGCGGAGTTGGACGACGCCGACACGCGCGCCGCGGTCACCGCCGAGCGTGCCCTGCTCGCCCGGCTGGAGGCGGGTTGTTCCGCACCGGTGGGCGCGATCGCCGAGGTGGTCGAGTCCATCGATGAGGACGGCAACGTCTTCGAAGAGGTGTCGCTGCGCGGCTGTGTGGCGACGCTGGACGGATCCGACGTGATCCGCGCGTCCGGAGTCGGGACACCCGACCGGGCCCGGGAGCTGGGGCTCTCGGTGGCCGAGGAGCTGTTCGACCTCGGCGCGCGCGAACTCATGGCGGATGCCAACGAAAAGCAGTAGAGCGGAGTGACTGACATGACTCGGCAAGTGACCGGGCGAGGGCGCAAGTCCAAGCCGGGCCGCATCACGTTCGTGGGTTCGGGGCCGGGGGACCCCGGCCTGCTGACGACGCGAGCCCGTACCGTGCTGGCCCACGCTGCCCTGGTGTTCACCGATCCGGACGTGCCGGAACCGGTGCTGGCGCTGGTGGGTTCCGAGCTGCCGGCGCCGTCGGGACCCGAGCCCGAGCCGGCCACGCCGGCTGTGGGCCAACCCGCCGATGCCACCGGGCAGCAGGCGCCGACGATCTCGGGCGGGCCCGACATCCGTTCTGCGGTCGGTGATCCGGCCGAGGTCGCCAAGATGCTGGCCACCGAGGCGCGCACCGGTGTCGACGTGGTCCGGCTGGTCGCAGGCGACCCGCTGTCGGTCGACGCGGTGATCACCGAGGTGAACGCGTTGGCGAGGACGCACCTGAACTTCGAGATCGTGCCGGGTCTGCCCGACACCACCGCGGTGCCCACCTATGCGGGCCTGCCGCTGGGCTCGGCGCACACCGTGGCCGACGTCCGCGACCCGGACGTCGACTGGGCCGCGTTGGCCGCCGCACCCGGCCCGCTGATCCTGCACGCGACCGCGACGCATCTGCCCGACGCGGCGCGCACGTTGATCGAGTACGGGCTGACCGACACCACGCCCGTCGTGGTCACTGCGAACGGCACCACGTGCCAGCAGCGTTCGGTCGAGACGACGCTGGTCGGCCTGTTGGACAAGGCGGTCCTCGACAGGCCCGTCGGCGGCGAACCGGTCGCCGCCTCCCCGGCGGGCGCAGGAGCGCAGGCGGGCACGCTGGTGGTGACCATCGGCAAGACCGTCGCCAACCGCGCCAAGCTGAACTGGTGGGAGAGCCGCGCGCTGTACGGCTGGACCGTGCTGGTGCCGCGCACCAAGGACCAGGCCGGCGAGATGAGCGACAAGCTGGTGTCGCACGGCGCCCTGCCGATCGAGGTGCCGACCATCGCCGTCGAGCCGCCGCGCAGCCCCGCCCAGATGGAACGCGCGGTCAAGGGTCTGGTCGACGGCCGCTTCCAGTGGGTGGTGTTCACCTCCACCAACGCGGTGCGCGCGGTGTGGGAGAAGTTCAACGAGTTCGGTCTCGACGCGCGGGCCTTCTCCGGTGTGAAGATCGCCTGCGTGGGTCAGGCCACCGCCGACCGGGTCCGGGCATTCGGCATCAACCCCGAACTGGTGCCGACCGGGGAGCAGTCCTCGCTCGGCCTGCTCGACGAATTCCCGCCTTACGACGACGTTTTCGACCCGGTGAACCGGGTGCTGCTGCCGCGTGCCGACATCGCGACCGAGACGCTGGCCGAGGGTCTGCGCGAACGGGGCTGGGAGATCGAGGATGTCACGGCGTACCGCACGGTCCGCGCCGCGCCGCCGCCTGCCCACACCCGCGAGATGATCAAGACCGGCGGCTTCGACGCGGTCTGCTTCACCTCCAGCTCGACCGTCCGCAACCTGGTCGGCATCGCGGGTAAGCCGCACGCACGGACCATCGTCGCGTGCATCGGGCCGAAAACCGCTGAAACCGCAGCCGAGTTCGGGCTGAGGGTGGACGTGCAGCCGGAGGTGGCGGCCGTGGGGCCGTTGGTGGAGGCGCTGGCCGAGCACGCGGCCCGGCTGCGGGCCGAAGGTGCGCTGCCGCCGCCGCGCAAGAAGAGCCGCCGCCGCTAGGGGAGGGCGGCCTGCCGTGTCATTCCCACGACACCGACCCCGTCGACTGCGGTCGACGCCGGCGCTGCGCCGACTCGTCGCGCAGACCTCCTTGGAGCCGCGGCATCTGGTGCTGCCGATGTTCGTCGCCGACGGCTTGGCGGAACCGCGCCCCATCTCCTCCATGCCCGGAGTCGTGCAGCACACCCGCGACTCGCTGCGCCGGGCCGCGGCCGAGGCCGTCTCGGCGGGCGTCGGCGGCCTCATGCTGTTCGGCGTGCCGCGCGACGAGGACAAGGACGCCACCGGCTCGATCGGGGTGGCCGAGGACGGCATCCTCAACGCCGCGCTGCGCGATCTGGCGTCCGACGTCGGTGCGGACACGGTGCTGATGGCCGACACCTGCCTCGACGAGTTCACCGACCACGGCCACTGCGGGATCGTCGACGGGTCGGGCCGGGTCGACAACGACCTCACCACCAAGCGCTACGTGGAACTGGCTGTCGCACAGGCAGATTCGGGTGCACACGTGGTCAGCCCGAGCGGGATGATGGACGGCCAGGTCGCCGCGATCCGCGACGGACTGGACGCCGCCGGCCACACCGACACCGTGATCCTGGCCTACGCGGCCAAGTTCGCCTCCGGCTTCTACGGTCCGTTCCGGGAGGCGGTGGCCTCCAGCCTCTGCGGCGATCGTCGCACCTACCAACAGGATCCGGGTAACGCGCGGGAAGCGGTGCACGAGATCGAACTCGACATCGACGAGGGCGCCGACATCGTCATGGTCAAGCCCGCGATGGGCTACCTCGACATCGTGCGCGCCGCGGCTGACCTGTCGCCTGTCCCGGTGGCTGCCTACCAGGTGTCCGGTGAGTACTCGATGATCAGCGCCGCGGCGGCCAACGGCTGGATCGACCGTCGGGCCGTCGTGCTGGAGACGCTGACCGGCATCCGGCGCGCCGGCGCCGACATCGTGCTGACGTACTGGGCGGCCGACGTCGCCGGTTGGCTGGCGTGAGCACCTTGCCGGCCGAGCCCGAGGGCCGCCCGGAGGACGTCGACACCGGGTTCTGGCTGTGGGTGGTGGCGCTTCCCTTGCTGGTCACCGGCCACATCATCGACGTGTTGTTCTCCCGCGAGCAGGACCTGGCCGGTCCGCTGCTGGCCGCATCGCTGGTGATAGTGGCGGTGCTGGCGGCCGTCGTCCTGACCTTTATGATCCTGATGCGCCACGGCTACCGGTGGGCCAGGACCGTGCTGACCGGCGGCGGGCTCGCGTCGGTGGTGTATGTGGTGACCAACCTGTTCAGCGTCGAGCGGTCGGCGGCCGTCGCGCTCGCCTATGCGGTCACCGCGATTCTGGGTTCCGTGCTCATCGTCGGCGGGGTGTTTCTGCTGCACCGCAAGGACGCTCACGCCTACTTCACGCGTTAGGCTGACCCGACCATGACCGCCCCACCGCCGCGCCCGCGTGTCGTCGAGGTTGCTTTCTGGATCATCCTCACCAGCGCAGTGCTTCTCATCATCGGCGGCCTCATGGCTTCTGCCGCCGACTTCGACGACGCCCGGTCGGCTGTCGCGTCGTCGGTCACCGATGAGGACTTGCGGCAATATCTGACGCTGTACCGCGGTGCGGGCCTGATTTCCGTGCTGGTCGGGGGGGCGCTGGCGTTCGTCGCGGGTCGCGCACGCCGCGGCGACGCCCGGTTCTATCGGGCCACCGTTGGCCTCGCGCTGGCGGCCGTGCTGGTCGTCGGCGTCTTCGCCGTCGTATTGGGAGTGGCACAACTCGTCACGCTGGCTGCGCTGTTGCCGCTCCTGATCGGCGTCCTGGTCATCGTCCAGCCTGCGGCCCGCTCGTGGTTCGCAGTGAAGCCGGAGGAGGTGCCGTGACCGAGAACGGCGTTTCGCCTCCCGTGCTGTTCTACGAGCAGGGCGCGAGCTGGCTGTGGGTCCTCGCAGGCCCGGGAGCCGCGGTGGCGATGGCGCTGATCCAGGCGTCGGCGGGGTACGGCTTCCAGTGGCTGGTGCCGACGATCTTCCTGGTTCTGGTCTCGGGCTTCCTCGCGATTCAGGTCAAGGCGGCGCGGATCCACACCTCCGTCGAGTTGACGCCCGATCATCTGCGCCAGGGCGCCGAAACCATCCGCACCGACGAGATCGTGCGGATCTACCCCGAGGCTGCGGGCAAGGAGGAGCCGAAATGGCAGTCGGCGCGCGCGCTCGGTGAACTCGTCGGTGTGCCGCGTGGCCGCACCGGCATCGGCCTCAAGCTGACCCACGACCGCTCGGCGCAGGCGTGGGCGCGCAAGCATCGGCAGCTGCGCGCCATCCTCACCCAGGTCCTCGAGGAGCGCATCCCTCCGGACCCGGCTCCGTGAGGACTCGAGCCCGCGCAGCGGTCGAACTGACGCTCGCCGCGATGGCCGCCGCCGGCGCCGCGCTGGCCTGGCTCGCGGCGACCACGACGGTGCCGGTGCCGCCGCCGCTGGAGGGTGAACCGTCGACCACCTCGGTGGAGTACGGCGCGCCGCTGGTCGGCTTGGCGTTGCTGCTGGTCACCGTGGCCGGTGTGCTGGTGGTACTGGGTGTCGGACGGCTGCGGCGCCGCTGACGGCTCGGCGCGACGCGTGAGGCCGCTCACAAGCCCTTGGTACAAAGTGCAGAATTTGTAACACTGTTTCACATGACCGAGTTGGCCAACCCGACCGAACAGCTGGACGACGCGCTGCCGCTGGGACCGCAGTCGCTGGTCTGGCGCTACTTCGGCGACAACCGCATGTACCTGATCGGGCCGCGGCCCGCGGTGCTGCAGAACATGCTGGCCGAACTCGGCCAGGGCGTGCTCGACCACTCGGTGTTCTTCGATGACACGGCGGCGCGGGTGAAGCGCTCGCTGCCGCCCATCTTCAACACCGTCTATGGCGCCGACGACGACCATCCGGGCACCCAGGTGCGTGACTTCCACACCGGGATCAAGGGCGAGATGACCCACTCGGATGGCCAGGTGTCTCGGTATCACGCGCTGGACCCCGAAACCTACTACTGGGCGCACGCGACGTTCGTCGAGCAGGTGCTCTATTTCGCCGACACGTTCGTCAAGCGGCTGAGCCGCGAGGAGAAGGAGCAGATCTACCTCGAGTCCAAGACGTGGTACCGCCGCTACGGCGTGAGCGACCGTCCGATGCCGGCCGACTACGACGACTTCGAGCGGTACTGGGACCGGATGCTCGACGAGATCGTCGTCGCCCATCCCACCGCGAAGTACGGCGTCGGCTACGTCACCAAGGGTTTTCCGCGCCCCAAGGGCGTGCCCGGGTGGGCGTGGCGGCTGATCGCGCCGGCGTTCAACCCGCTCGCGGCGTTCCTGACCACCGGCGGGTTACCTCCGCGCGCCCGTGACCTGCTGGGCCTGCCGTGGAGCCCTCGTCAGGAGCGGCGCTATCAGCGGTTCGCCGCGTTGTGGCGGTCTCGGCCGGTGAACTGGATGTGGGACCGCCTGCCAATGAGTTTGCGGTACAACGGTTATGCGCAAAAGGGCTATGCCCGAGCAGCCTGACGCCGCAGTACAGGCCATCCTGGACGCCGCCGTCATCGAGTTCGACCGTCAAGGCTTTCACCGGGTGGCGCTCGACGACGTCGCACGCCGGGCGGGCGTCAGCCGGACCACCATCTACCGACGGTTCGCCAACCGTGACGAGCTGGTCGCGGCGGTGATCGAGCGGGAGAACATCGCCCTGTTCGCCGACATCGCCGACGAAGTGAAACGCGCCGGGCCGCAAGCGAACTACTACGTCGAGGCGTTCACCCTCTCGATCCTCAAGTTCCGGCGGCACCGGGTGCTGTACCGGATGGTGTCCGACGAGCCGGCCCTGCTGCTCGAGCTGGCGCGCCGTCACTACGAAGCGGCGATCACCCGGATGGCCGAGGCGCTTCACGAGATCTTCCCCCCCGGCTTCGCCCAGCGGATAGGCGAGCCTGCGGTGGCCGAACTGGCCGACACGATCCTGCGTTATGCGGCGATGGTCCTGCTGCTGCCCAGCGTCCATCCCCTGGAGACGGCCGAGGACATCCGCGCCTTCGCCCGACAGCACTTCCTGCCGAGCCTGCCCGCAGCCCTGCGCGCGGTGCCGACTGCTTAGCCACCCTCTGTTTGATAAATCACACCTGCGGGCAGTTATCTACCCATGAGCACCGAGAAGAACGACGCCGACGAGCGGCTGGCCGAAGAGCAGCGGAAAGCCGAACCGGAGACCGACGAACAGCACAATGTGACCAGCGAGCGGGAAACGCCACCCACGACCGAGAAGCCCGAGATCACCGACGAGCATCGGGAGAAGGCCAAGGAGTACTTCTCGTCCTACGAGGAGGAACGTCCGACGATCAAGATGCCGGGCACCGGCGGCGCGGTGGCAGGTACTGCGGTCAACGACTGGATCGACGACGACGGCAAGCCCAAATTCGGCGACGACTCGGGCAACGCCTCGAGCGACGACTCGGGCAACGCCTCGAGCGACGCCTCGGGCGACGACTCGGGCGACGCCTCGAGCGACGAGTCGAGCGACACCGCGAACGACGAGTCCAACGACGAGGCCAACAACCCCGCGTAGAGTTCCGGCGTGACCTCGCTGGAGCAGATCGCGCCCGCCTTCGTCGAGATGGCCCACTCCATCGTGTGGGCCTCGGTGGCCACCGTCGACCCCAATGGCCGGCCCCGCAGCCGCATCCTGCACCCCATCTGGGAATGGGACGGCACCGATCTGTTCGGCTGGATCGCCACGGTGCCCACCCGGTTGAAGAGAAGCCACCTCGCCGCGCACCCTGAGGTGTCGGTGAGCTACTGGACCACCAGCCACGACACCTGCAGCGCCGAGTGCCTCGTCGAGTGGTACCTGGACGTGGAAACCCGAGAAATGGTGTGGGACAAGTTCACCGATGCGCCCGAACCCGTCGGTTACGACCCACGCATCATCCCGATGTGGAGCGACGGGCCGACATCGGATCAGTTCGCCGTCCTGCGCCTGGCGCCCTACCGGATGCGCGTCATGCCCGGCACGGTGATGACGAAAGGCAAAGGGGCGCCCCTCACTTGGTCGTCGACGTGACTTGTCCGCGGGTCCGGCGCGAGTGATGATCGATGGCATGACCACCACGGTCGACGTCCGGTCGCTGCCGCTGGCGCCGAAGAACCCGCTGCCGCTGTGGCAACTGGTCAAATTGGTGCGCAGGCTCGACACCGGCCAGGACGTGATCCGCGACGCCGGCGGCCCGGTCACCCGCATCCAGTTCGGGCCCAAGAGACTGTTTCCTCCTCTCGTCGCGGTGATGTCGCCCGACGGCATGCGAGACGTCCTCGGCCGCTCCGATGCATCCTCCGAGCGCTGCGTCTACCACGACGAGGTGCGCGACATGGCCGGCGACAGCCTGTTCGTACTGCCCAACGAACAGTGGCGGCCCCGTAAGCGCGCGCTGCAACCGGTGTTCACCAAGCACAACGTCCGCAACTTCGGCGGCCACATGTCCGGGGCGGCCCAGGCCTTCGTCGACCGTTGGCCCCGCGGCGGCGAGGTGGACCTCGACGTGGAGTGCCGCCGGGTCGCGATGCAGTCCCTGGGCAAGTCGGTCCTCGGCGTCGACCTCAACGAACGGGCCGACACCATCGCCACCTGCATGCACGTGGCGTCGTCCTACACCGCCGACCGTGCGCTGCGCCCGGTGCGGGCGCCGCGATGGTTCCCCACCCGGGCCCGCCGCCGGGCGCGGGCCGCGGTCGAGGCGATGAAGACGATCACCGATGAGATGGTGCGCGCCTGCCGCGAGGATCCGCAGCGCGACGCACCGCTGGTGCAGGCGCTGATCGCAGCGACCGACCCGGAAACCGGTCAGCCGATCTCGGACGAGGACATCTCCAACGACCTGTTGATCTTCATGCTCGCCGGCCATGACACCACGGCGACGGCGCTGACCTACTCGCTGTGGGTGCTCGGGCACCACCCCGACGCTCAGGACCGGGTCGCCGCCGAGGCCGCCGCGATCGGCGCGCGGGAACTCACCCCCGACGACGTGCCACAGCTCGGGTACACGGCGCAGGTGCTGCACGAGTCGTTGCGGCTGTGCCCGCCGGCCGCCGGTGTCGCCCGGCTGGCCACCCAGGACATCGCGGTCGGCGGCTACCGCATCGAGGCAGGCACCCTGGTCGCGGTCGGCCTCTACGGACTGCACCACGACCCGGCGCTGTGGCCCGAGCCGATGAAGTTCGATCCGGACCGCTTCAGCCCGGAGAACGTCAGCAACCGCAACCGCTGGCAGTTCCTGCCCTTCCTCGGCGGTGGCCGGCCGTGCATCGGTGAGCACTTCGCCCGGCTGGAGACCACGCTGGCCCTGGCGACCATCGTGCGGGCCATGAAGGTCCGCTCGATCGACGACGTCTTCGAGTGCGACGTGCCGTTCACAACGGTCGCCAAGGGCCCCATCCGCGCCCGCCTGCAGCGCCGCGACTGAATCGCCCCGCCGTCACTCGGCGCGGGTCAGCAGCAACGCCTGGTCGAACGGCAGCACCGCGAACAGCGGCCGCATCCAGCCCGTCACCGACGTCGCCGCCTCGCGCTTGGGAACCACCCGCGGGTCCCGGACCCCGAACGTCCTGCCGTAGCGCGTCACCCGGCCCGCACCGGCCGCGCTGAGGTTCTTCAACCAGTCGCGGTCCGGGCCGTAGGTCAGCAGGATGGCCACCCCGTCGCGGGTCGGGAACACCGTCAACGGCGTCCGGTAAGGCCGGCCCGACCGACGGCCCACGTGCTCGAGGATGCCCATCGTGGGCGCCCATCCCGCCCACAGGCGCTGGATCGGATTGGTGACGTGCCTGTTGAAGCGCGCCAGCCATTGCGGTAGCTGCATACCACCCATCACACTCGGAGACCATGGCGTACCTCAAGCCCTCGTGGTTCACCGTCAAGGTCTTCAACCCGTTCGCGGCGACGATCGGGATGGGCGAGACGCTGACCGTCACCCGGCGGCACAGCGGGCGACCGCAGCAACTCCCGGTGATCCCGGTCGACGTGGCGGGCAGCAAGTACGTGGTGTCCACCCGCGGGGAATCCGAGTGGGTCAAGAACCTGCGGGCCAACCCCAACGCCAAGATCGGCGACACCGAGTATGTCGCCCGCGAGATCCCCCAGACCGACCGTCAGCGGATCCTCACTGCCTATCGGGAGAAGGCCGGCCGATCGGTCGAGGGCTACTTCCGCAAGCTGCCGCGCGAGGCCGACCACCCGGTTTTCGTGCTGACCCCCAAAGGCTGACCACTACACCCTGTAGTTGACGGCGTTCGGCAGGCTGGGACACTGGTGCCATGCGCGCTGACCACATCTCCACCGAGGTGTCGGCGCGGCTGTTCGCCGACGCAGCGGCCGTCATCCCCGGCGGGGTGAACTCGCCGGTGCGCGCCTTCGCCTCGGTCGGCGGCACGCCGCGCTTCATCACGTCCGCCAACGGCTACTGGCTGACCGACGCCGACGGCAATCGCTACGTCGACCTGGTCTGCTCGTGGGGGCCGATGATCCTCGGCCATGCGCATCCGGAGGTCGTCGCGGCGGTGCAGCGGGTGGTGGCGGACGGCCTGTCCTTCGGCGCGCCCACTCCCGCCGAGACCGAACTGGCCGCCGAGATCGTCGGCCGCGTCGCTCCGGTCGAGCGGTTACGGCTGGTCAACTCCGGCACCGAGGCCACGATGAGCGCCATCCGGCTGGCGCGCGGTTACACCGGCCGGGCCAAGATCGTGAAGTTCTCCGGGTGCTACCACGGGCACAGCGACGCGCTGCTGGCCGACGCCGGTTCCGGGGTCGCGACGCTCGGCTTGCCGTCGTCGCCCGGCGTGACCGGCGCCGCCGCGGCCGACACCATCGTGCTGCCCTACAACGACGTCGCCGCGGTCCAGGAGACCTTCGACCGGTTCGGCGAACAGATCGCCTGCATCATCACCGAGGCCGGCCCCGGCAACATGGGTGCTGTCCCGCCGCTGCCCGGCTTCAACGCCGACCTGCGCCGCATCACCGCCGCGGCAGGCGCGCTGCTCGTCGTCGACGAGGTGATGACCGGCTTCCGGGTCAGCCGATCCGGCTGGTACGGCATCGATCCGGTGCACGCCGACCTGTTCACCTTCGGCAAGGTGATGAGCGGCGGGCTGCCCGCCGCCGCCTTCGGTGGCCGCGCCGAGGTGATGGAGCGGCTCGCGCCGCTCGGCCCGGTGTATCAGGCAGGCACGCTGTCGGGGAACCCGGTCGCGATGGCCGCCGGGCTGGCGACCCTGCGCGCCGCGGACGACGGCGTCTATGCGGCACTCGACGCCAACGCCGACCGGCTCGGCGCACTGCTCGGTGAGGCGCTGACCGAAGCCGGAGTGGCGCATCGTGTTTCGCGGGCGGGAAACATGCTCAGTGTCTTCTTCACCGACCATGAGGTCACCGACTTCGCCTCGGCCAAAGCGACGCAGACCTGGCGGTTCCCGGCGTTCTTCCATGCCCTGCTCGACGCCGGGGTGTATCCGCCGCCCAGCGCTTTCGAGGCCTGGTTCGTCTCGTCGGTGCTCGACGACGAAGCGTTCGAGCGGATCGCCGCGGCCCTGCCGTTCGCTGCCCGTGCCGCCGCCGAGACGGTCGAACCCGCATGACCGACAAGCCGCCCGAGGCCGCCGAGGCCGTGAAGACAGTGGTGCACGTGATGCGCCACGGCGAGGTGCACAACCCGGACAAGATCCTCTATGGCCGGCTTCCTGACTACCACCTCTCGGAGCGGGGCCGGGCGCAAGCACAGGCCGTCGCCGCATGGCTGGCTTCGCGCGACATCGTCTACGTGGTCGCCTCGCCGCTGGAGCGGGCGCAGGAGACCGCGGCGCCGATCGCCGCGGCCCAAGGCTTGTCCGTCGACACCGACGACGAGCTCATCGAATCGCACAATATCTTTCAGGGACAGCGGGTTTCGCCGGGCGACGGCGCGCTGCGCGATCCGCGCAACTGGTGGCATCTGCGCAACCCCCGCACGCCGTCCTGGGGTGAGCCCTACCGGGAGATCGCAGCCAGGATGACCGGGGCGCTGCACCGGGCGCGGGCAAAGGCCGCAGGCCACGAGGCCGTGTGCGTCAGCCATCAGCTGCCGGTCGAGACGTTGCGTCGCTCGATGATCGGCCTTGCGCTGCACCATTTCCCGACCCGGCGGCTGTGCAACCTCGCGTCGGTCACGTCGTTCTACTTCCACAACGACTCGCTGGTCGGCTGGGGCTACTCGGAGTTGGCCGGGCAGTGAAGCGGTGGCTTGCCCCGGGCTCTCGGCTCTTCGCGCGAGTGCTCATCGCAGCGTGCGCGGGATGTGTCGCGCTCGCCGGCTGCTCGACCGGCGACGACGCCGTCGCGCAGGGCGGCACCTTCGAGTTCGTCGCCCCCGGCGGGCAGACCGACATCTTCTACGACCCGCCGCAGACGCGGGGCCAGCCGGGGACGATCAGCGGCCCCGCCCTGATGAACCCGGACAAGACCATCTCGCTCGACGACTTCGACGGCAAGGTCGTGGTCATCAATGTCTGGGGGCAGTGGTGCGGGCCATGCCGCACCGAGATCGGCGAGCTGCAGCGGGTGTACGACGCGACCAGGGCGCAGGGGGTGGCGTTCCTGGGGATCGATGTCCGCGACAACAACCGCCAGGCGGCGCAGGACTTCATCGTCGACCGCAAGATCACCTTCCCGTCGATCTATGACCCGCCGATGCGCACCATGATCGCCTTCGGTGGCCGCTATCCCACCACCGTGATCCCCTCGACCGTCGTGCTCGACCGCCAACACCGCGTCGCGGCGGTGTTCCTGCGCGAGCTGCTCGCCGAGGATCTGCAACCCGTCGTGGAACGGCTTGCCCGGGAGACGAACGCCGCACCGGAGCCCCCGAAGGCCCGCTCGTGAACCTCGACGGCCTGGGTCAGCTGGTGGCCGGCGGCCCCGTCGTGCTGGCGCTGCTCGTCAGCGCGCTCGCCGGTCTGGTGTCGTTCGCCTCGCCGTGTGTGGTGCCGCTGGTGCCGGGCTATCTGTCGTACCTGGCCGCCGTCGTCGGAGTGAGCGACGACGACCGGCCCGACACCGCGGCCGCAGGGGCCGTGGCGGTGCGCACCGCGCGGCTGCGGGTGGCCGGCGCGGCGATGCTGTTCGTCGCCGGGTTCACCGTCGTGTTCGTCCTCGGCACGGTCGCGGTGCTGGGCATGACGACCGCGCTGATCACGAATCAGCTTCTGCTGCAACGCATCGGCGGTGTGGTCGTGATCGTGATGGGCCTGGTGTTCATCGGGCTCATCCCGGCACTGCAACGCGAGGCACGGTTCACCCCGCGCCGGATCTCGACGCTCGGCGGGGCTCCCCTGCTGGGCGCCGTCTTCGGGCTCGGTTGGACGCCGTGCCTGGGACCGACCCTGACCGGCGTGATCGCCGTGGCGTCGGCCACCGACGGGTCGAACGTCGCCCGCGGCGTGGCGCTGGTGATCGCCTACTGCCTGGGTCTCGGGCTGCCGTTCGTGCTGTTGGCCTTCGGATCCGCACGCGCCGTGCAGGGCCTCGCGTGGCTGCGCCGCCACACCCGCACCATCCAGATCGCCGGCGGGGTGCTGATGCTCGCCGTCGGCGTGGCGTTGGTGACCGGTGTGTGGAACGACTTCGTGTCCTGGGTGCGCGACGCCTTCGTCAGCGACGTCACGCTGCCGATATGACCGATGTCCAGGCGCGAGCAGACGCAGACTCGCCCACCACCTCCCGTCCGAGTGGGATTTCGCGTGTGCTTGCGCTGATGCGCAACACCTGGCGCACGCTGACCTCGATGGGCACCGCGCTGGTGCTGCTCTTCCTGCTCGCGCTGGCCGCCATTCCCGGCGCGCTGTTGCCGCAGCGCAGCCTCAACGAGGCCAAGGTCGCCGAGTACATCGCCGCGCACCCCACACTGGGGCCGTGGCTGGATCGGCTGCAGGCCTTCGACGTCTTCTCCAGCTTCTGGTTCACCGCGATCTACGTGCTGCTGTTCATCTCCCTCGTCGGCTGTCTGACGCCGCGGATGGTCGAGCATGTTCGCAGCCTGCGGGCGACACCGGTGGTCGCGCCTCGCAATCTGGGCCGGCTGCCCAAGCACCACTTCGTCGAGGTGACGGCCGAACCCGAGGCGCTGGCCGCCACGGTGAAAGGGCGGCTGCGCGGCTGGCGCACCGTCACCCGCCGCAAGGGCGGGTCCACCGAGATCTCAGCGGAGAAGGGCTATCTGCGCGAGTTCGGCAACATCGTCTTCCACTTCTCGCTGCTGGGCCTTCTGGTGGCGGTGGCGGCCGGCAAGCTCTTCGGCTACGAGGGCAACGTCATCGTCATCGCCGACGGCGGTCCGGGATTCTGTTCGGCCTCGCCCGCCGCGTTCGACTCGTTCCGCGCGGGCAACACCGTCGACGGCACGTCGCTGCACCCGATCTGTGTGCGGGTCAACGACTTCCAGGCCGACTACCTGGACTCGGGGCAGGCGACCTCGTTCACCGCCGACATCGAGTATCAGGCCGGCGCCGATCTGGCGTCGGGTACGTGGCGGCCCTACCGCCTGGAGGTCAACCATCCGTTGCGGGTCGGCGGTGACCGGGTGTATCTGCAGGGCCACGGGTACGCCCCGACGTTCACCGTGAAGTATCCGGACGGGCAGACGCGTACGCAGACCATCCAATGGCGGCCCGAGGACCAGACCACGTTCCTGTCCTCGGGTGTCATGCGGTTCGACCCGCCGGGCGGCACCTACCCCGACGCCGCGGAGCGCCGCAGGAACCAGATCGCCATCCAGGGGTTGTTCGCCCCGACCGAACAACTGCACGGCACGCTGCTCTCGTCGAGCTTCCCCGCGCTCAACGACCCGGCCGTCGCCGTCGACGTCTACCGCGGTGACACCGGACTCGACACTGGCCGGCCTCAGTCGCTGTTCACCCTCGACCCCCGGCTCATCGATCAGGACCGGCTGGTCAAGCAGGCCCGGGTGAACCTCAAGTCCGGGGAGTCGACACGCCTGGACGACGGCACCGTGGTGCGCTTCGACGGCGCGGTGCCGTTCGTCAACCTGCAGGTGTCGCATGACCCGGCGCAGGTGTGGGTGCTGGTGTTCGCTCTGACGATGATGGCCGGTCTGCTGGTGTCGCTGGTGGTGCGCAGGCGCCGGATCTGGATTCGGATCGCGTCGGCCGGTCCGGGTACCGTGAGCGTCGAGCTGGGGGGTCTGGCCCGCACCGACAACTCCGGATGGGGCGACGAGTTCGAACGGTTGACGGCGCGGCTGGTCCCCGCGGCCGATGCGGCACGAGAGAAGGTCGGATGAATCCCGAACGAATCGACATCGGGCTGGCCCGGTATTCGGACTTGGCGTTCACATCGTCGGTGCTCGTACTGGTCGGGGCGCTGCTGCTGCTGGCCATCGAGCTCGCCTACAGCCGCAGCCGCAAGGTCGAGCAGCGGGAACTGGTCGGGGCGGGTGTCGGCGCGGACAGCGCGTCCCCGGGCATCGTCGCCGAGGCGCCCAGACGGCCGATCGATCAGCGGATCGGCGGTGCCGGGCTGGCCCTGACCTACGTCGGGATCGGTCTGCTGCTGGCCTGCATCGTGCTGCGCGGGCTTGCGACATCGCGGGCGCCGTGGGGCAACATGTACGAGTTCATCAACCTCACGTGTCTGTGCGGGTTGGTGGCCGCCGCGGTGGTCCTGCGCCGGCCGCAGTACCGGGCGCTGTGGGTGTTCGTGTTGGTGCCGGTGCTCATCCTGCTCACGGTCTCGGGCCGCTGGCTCTACGCGACCGCCGCACCCGTCATGCCTGCCCTGCAGTCCTACTGGCTACCGATACACGTTTCGGTGGTCAGCCTCGGCTCCGGGGTGTTCCTGGTCGCCGGGGTCGCCAGCATTCTGTTCCTGGTCAAGATGTCGCGGTTCGGTGACCCGGGCAACAGCGCAGCCGCGGGGGCGCTGCCCCGGATGATCAGCAGGTTGCCGGACCCGCAGATTCTGGACCGGATCGCCTACCGAACGACGATCTTCGCGTTCCCGGTGTTCGGCTTCGGCGTCATCTTCGGCGCGATCTGGGCCGAGGAGGCCTGGGGCCGATACTGGGGCTGGGATCCCAAGGAGACGGTGTCCTTCATCGCGTGGGTGGTCTACGCCGCGTACCTGCACGCGCGCTCGACGGCCGGATGGCGCGACAAGAAGGCCGCCTGGATCAACGTCGCGGGATTCGTCGCGATGGTGTTCAACCTGTTCTTCATCAACCTCGTCACGGTCGGCCTGCACTCGTACGCGGGGGTCTGACGGACCGCGCGAAAAACTGATCCGGCAAACCCGGTGCGCCGGTTGGTCGCTCAGCCCTCCAGCCGCAGCCGCGCCGACGGCCGGCGGCTGAGGCGGTTTCAGCAAACCGTTTGCTGGTTGCTGGTGTTCCCGCGGACGAGGGATCCCTGCCAGCGGCGTCCACCCACCCAGACCGATGCATAAGCGCTTCAATATCGTCCGACGGGACAAGCGTCGAGCGGGCGACCGCACCGTTTTCGCGAAATGACACACCCAGACTGGCATTAGCTGTGATACTGCAGTCAAGGGCGCGTCAGGGCGGCGTCGGCACGGCGTAACGGAGTCGGTTTCCGCGGCGAACTCGTCGCAACGGGAGTGCGGCAAAGAAGTTGCACGGCCGGTCCGTCGCTCTGCGAGGGGTGCGCGCCCGCCAACATCTCGGGCTCGTCAACGGGCTCGACGGGGACGGGGACAGCACTCGCCGCACGGCCGCGCTACCGGGATCGCGGGCCTCGCTTCGCTAAGATCACGCACTGAACCCCAGCGACCCCGGGAGACCCGCAGCGTGTCCGAATATCCGGCGCCCCCTTCTGCGCCCGGTGGTTTCCGTGCGCAGAGCCGGTTCAGCGATCCCGCGATCGAGGCGCCGCCGGAGTGGACCGCCCCGACCCCTCCCAACGGTCTGCCGCTGGGACTGACAGCGCCGGAGCCAGCAGAGGCCCCGGCATCGCAGGAGGACCCGCCGCCCTTTCTCGATCTGTCCACCGTCGCGCTGTTGGGCCGGCGCAGACAGGCGCCGTCGAAGGGCTGGCGACGGTGGGTGTACTTCGCCTCGGCCAAGACGATCAACCTGGGCGACGGACCCAAGGCGATCCGCAGGCAGGCACTCGTCGCACAGGTGCAGCGGCCGCTGCGAAGCTGCTATCGCATCGCGGTCCTATCGCTCAAGGGCGGGGTGGGCAAGACCACGGTCACCGCGACATTGGGTGCGACCCTGGCCTCGGTTCGGGGTGACCGCGTCATCGCCGTCGACGCCAATCCCGACCGAGGCACACTGAGCCAGAAGGTGCCGCTGGAGACGCCCGCGACGGTGCGCCACCTGCTGCGCGACGCCGAAGGCATCGAGGCCTACAGCGATGTCCGCGCCTACACCTCGCAGGGACCCAGCCGGCTGGAAGTGCTCGCATCGGAGAGCGACCCCGCCGTGTCGGAGGCGTTCAGCTCCGACGACTACGCCCGCACGCTGGCGGTTCTGGAGCGCTTCTACAGCCTGGTGCTCACCGACTGCGGCACCGGGTTGATGCACTCGGCGATGGCGGCGGTGCTGGCCAAGGCCGACGCGCTGATCGTGGTGAGCTCCGGTTCGGTGGACGGCGCGCGCAGCGCCTCGGCGACACTGGACTGGCTCGACGCGCACGGCCACCAGGCACTGGTCCGTGACTCGATCGCGGTGATCAACGCGGTGCGACCGCGCTCGGGCAAGGTGGACATGAAGAAGGTGGTCGACCACTTCAACCGGCGCTGCCGCGCCGTGCTCGAGGTGCCGTTCGACCCGCATCTCGAAGAAGGCGCCGAAGTCAGCCTGGACCGGCTCCGGCCCGAGACCAGCGAAGCCCTCATCGAACTCGCGGCCGCGGTCGCAGACGGTTTCCCGAGCGGGCGCCGCTAACGCTCAGGCCGGGGGTTGTCCTCGGTGCCGAGCCGACGCAGGAAATCAGGATCGTCGTCCGGCCCGATCGTGCGGGTGCGCGGACGGCTCGAGGAATCCCGCATGAGTCGCCAACCGACATAGAACAATGCGGCCAACACGAGAATCAGGAGCAGGTACGCCACTACAGAAAAACCTCCTTGCCTCGAATATACGCGCCGTCGGTAGGCTCGTTTCGTGTCTGACGGTCCGACGGGATCCCGCCTCGTTCTCGATGTGGTCGCCTACATCCTGGCGCGGTTGCTGTTGGTCGCCGTGCTCACGGTGGCGATCCTGGGCGTCGGCCACCTCGTCGGGCTGAGGGAGTTCCCCCTAGTGGTCGCGCTGCTGTTCGCGATCGTGATCGCACTGCCGTTGGGCATCTGGGTGTTCGCCCCTCTGCGCCGCCGCGCCACCGCCAGCATCGCGGCGTTCGACGAACGCCGCCGAGCGGACCGTGCCCAACTCCAGGCGCGGTTGCGCGGTGAAGATCCGTCCCCGGAATGACGCCCGCCGCGGTGCGGGAGGCGTTCGACGCCGCACGCGGCGAACTGGTATGCCGGAGAGCGGCCGAGCTACGACCTCCCGATGCCGCTTGCGCCCGACGCGCGGCGCTTCGACATCTCACCCGCCTGGTTCAGCATCCTGGGTGTGCCTGCGCGCTTCGGGTCGGCTTCCATCTCTGCAACACCGACGACGATCTGGACCGATTACTCACCGCGTTGTGGTACGGGCCGAAAGTGTGCTCGCGGCGGGCCGGGAAGTGAGATCGGAGCGGTCAAACGCAATTCAAGATCAGACACTCCGTTGCTGTCCGGTTGTCCCGCTTCCCAATCGGCCATTGCGACTTCGTGCAGCGTATTGCGGACCCGCTGTCGACAGGGTAGAAGTCGGGCATGACCTCTCCCCGAAACCTCTATGCACGTTGGATCGACGAGCTGTGGGCCGGCAAGCCCGTTGGCGCCGAACTGGTGACCGAGGACTTCGTCGGGCACTGGCCCGGACGTGAGGTGCACGGGCCTTCGGAGTTGGCGGCCGTCGTCGGGGAAACGCACACGATGTTCACGGATCTGAAATTCGTCATCGAGGTCGAACCCTTCGTCGACGGGGACATGCTCGCGGCCCGGTGGATCGGCACCGGCGCGGCCAAGGACGGCCCGAAGCGGTTCACCGGCAACGACATTCTGCGTATCGTCGACGGCCGGTTCGCCGAGTACTGGACCGGTACCTCGACCGGTTGATCAGCCGGCGGCGTCTTGCAGTATCTGCCGCAGTCGGTCCAGCGGGTCGCCGTCCTCCGGGTTCAGCTGCAGGGCAGGGCGTTCCGACTCGGGCTCGGGCACCGCGAACGCGGGCGGCGGCGGCGGTGCCGGCGCCGCCGACGGTGCGGCAGGCGGCGGAGGCGGGGGAGCGCCCAGCCCGGCGAGCTTGGCCGCCAGCCGTGGTGCGGTGTCGCTGCGGACGGCGCGCCGCTCGGGATCGGGATCCGTGTTGTCCGAGAAGCAGGCCGGCGGTGCGGCGTTGACGAGGTCCAGCGCGCTGAGGTAGCGCGCGCGGGCGGCGTCGGGGCGGTTCTCCCACGCGTCGACGTCGCCCCGGCGCTCGCGCACCAACTCCAGATTGACCAGCACCGGACACGACTGTTCGGCGGGAGTGTGCGTCAGCGCCTCGGCGAATCGTGCCTCGGCGTCGGCGAGGCGGTCGTCGAGCACGGCCGACGTGCCCGCGGCGAACGGCGCTTTCGCGGGTTCGATCACATTGAGCACATCCAGCACGGCGACGTTGGTGCGCAGCGCGTCGGCGTCGCGCTCTGCATAGTTGGAGTTCGCCGAATTGCCCGCCGCCACAACGGAGATCATCTTCACCGCGGCGACCAGCAGGACGAGGACGGCCGGGGCCGAGAAGAGCAGTAGCCGGCGCCGCAACCGCAAGCGCGCCGGAATCGAATGCCGGATGCGCATCACAGCACCACATCCCGACGGGCTCCGCGTCTGGCCCGGATCTCGCGGACGGTGAGGTAGATCTCGAACAACAGCAGCACGGCCGACGCCAATGCGAAAACCCAATACAGTTCAGTGCGGTCGGGGGTGCGCGTCGGACCGGCGGCCACCTCGGGCGCGAGCGTGTCCAGATCGGGGATCACCTCGGTGACCGGCCGTGCGCCGTCGCGCGCGATGTACGGAACACCCAACTGGTCGGCCAGTCGTTGTAGGCCCGCTTCGTTGCGGGCGGTCCCGTATCCGAGCACTGCGCCGCCGTCGACCGAGTTGGGCACCGGGTCGAATTCGCCCTGCGGAGCGCTGGACCCGGGCGCGCCGGACCCGAAGTAGAACACCAGGTTCGGGGCACCGGGCTGGCGCTGCCCGGCCGCGATGAGTTGGTAACGCAGGATATTGGCCGCCGCAGCGGCGTTGACCTCGCCGGCGTCCGCGGTCACCGGGCTCAGCCCCGCCACGACGGGCTTCAGGCTCCATGAGTCTTTGGACAGCGGCCACTCCAGGGACGGCCGCGATGCGAAGGTGATCATGGCGATCCGGGCGTTCGGGTACCGGTCGATGACAGCGGTGACGTCGTCGCGGATACCGGCCAGCCGGGTCCGTCCGTCGTCGTAGTCGGTGACGCCGGTGTCGGCCGAGCGGTCCACGACCAAGAACACGTTCGGCGCGGCATCATCCGACCTCGACGCGCCGGCCTGCTGCTCGGCGTCGCCGATGGCCGGCCGTGCGGCGGCGATCAGCAACAGCACCACCGCCAGCGTCAAGCCGGACCAGCGCCAGACCGTCGCCCAGCGCTGGGCACCGCCGGTGGCCAACTGCCGCATCGTGATGAGCCGCAACATGATGACGACCGCCGCGGCCACCAGGAGCAGAGCAGGCAGGATCACCGGTGAGAACGTCATCGCCGCACCACCACCAGCGCCAGACACAGCAGCACCGACACGAAGACCGCGACCGCCAGCGGAACCGTCGGCGAGTCGCCGCGCCACCCGGTGACGGTGCTGGTCTGCGCGGCACCGGGCGGATGGGCGCGGATCTGGTCCAGGTCGGCGGTCAGGCCGGCGCCGAGCGGCGCGTAGCGCCCGCCGGTCGCCTCGACGACTGGGCGCAAGCTGCCCGGAGAGGAGGCCAGCGCGTTGACCTGAATGCCGTTCTGCCGCGCCATTTCGGTGACCTGCTCGGTGGTGAACAGGGACGGTCGGGTCTCGCCGGGTGCCCGCATGTCGCCAGGCCCGAGATAGATCAGCGACCGGCGACGTTGGCCAGGATCGTCGGAGGCCGGGAAGCCGGTCATGCACAACGCCAGCGTGTCGGCGACGCTGGGCGCATAGTCGACGTAGGTCACCGGTGCGGCGAACGCTGCGATGGCGCTTCGCCTCGCCGAGCGCTGAGCGGCCGATACCTCCTCGTCGTCGGGTAGCTGCGCCACGGCTGCGGCGTCGCTGAACGTCTCCACGGCGTACTGGTGATCACGGGTGAGTGGCACGACCCGGCGGTTCGGTGAGGTCAGGCCGATGCGTTGGATCCCGTACGTGCGCGCTTGTTCGGCGAAGTAGCCGAGGAACTCGCCGGTGACCGGATCGGTGACCGGCTGGCCGACGCACAGCATGATGTCTTCGCCGATGTCGCTCGGCTCCGACGACCACCACCATCCGGTCGGGCGGGCACCGGCGAGTGCGGCCGCCGCGAAGAGCAGGACCAGAAGCGCGATGACGACAACAGCGGACACCGACTGCATCCGTGCCACCCGGGCGTACTGCGGAAGACTGGTCAACCGGGAGGTGTTGGCCAGCCATCGCAGCCGCCGCTGCCGCTGATTAAGCGGGATCGCCAACGCCAAGGCGACGGCCGCACCCAGGCAGCCGAAGCCCAGCGCTGCCACGGGCCACCAGCTCAGGGCCACGATCGGATCAGCTCCTCGGTGCTGTTGCCCACGTCGCCGAGGCGCACCCCGGTCGTGGCATTGAACTGGGCATCCTCGAGCGCCGACAGCACCGGAGCGGCGGGCGCCAGGTCACTGCGGCCGATCTCGTCGAGGTGCATGTACTGTGCGCGCGTGCCGGTCGCCTGGTGCAGGAAGCTGCGCAGCGTGCGACTCATCGCGGCACCGGCGTCGGCCGCGGACAGTTCACCGTCCCGGTTACGGGACGCGATGCGCTGCACGCTGTGGGCGAAGTGACGCCGCAGCAGCCTGCCGTGCAGCGCCCGCGCGCCGGGCAGCGCTCTCAGCCGGTGCGCTGGCAGCGTCCACACGAAAACGCCGACGTACCAGGCGATCACCGCGACGAGCAACAGCAGTCCGAGCCACAGCCACCATGTCGAGTAGGTCATCGGGCCGCTGACGAACCGCAGCAGGTCATCCGGCACGGGCGAACACCCCCGTCAACTCGACGAGGCGGGACCGGATGTCCCTGCTCGCACCGATTCTCGCGTACGGAACGGCGCGGGTGGTCAACAGTTCATCGAGCCGGCGGATGCGGGCCTGCTCGGCGCGCCGGTATGCGGCCACCACCCGCGCTCCGAGTGTCCCGCTGCCCAACACGAAACGCCCGCTGGACACGTCGAATCCGTCGCGCTGGTCTCCGGGCCCGCCCACGGCGGGCATGTCGGGCACCATCGCCCACATCACGTCGTGCCTGCCCGCCAGTCGCCCGACCACGTCGTCGAGACGTTCGGTCACCTCCGGCTCGTCGGACACCACGACGATCAGCATCGGATGGCGGTAATGTGTTGCCACATAATCCAACTGACACATGACGTCGCTGGGTCCACCGCCCACTGCGGCATGCCGGTAGTACCTGTGCAGCATGCTCTCGATGTGCGTCTCACCGCGTCGCTGGCGAATGTTGACACTGCCGCGGGCGTCACCGTAGACCATTCCGACCTGATCGGAGCGCCCGAGGGTGATCAGGCCGACGGCGCCCAGGATGTTCACCGCCACATTGCGTTTGAGCTCACCACTGGGTGTCGTCGCAGACATATTGCGCCCGGCGTCGGCGACCAGCAGCAGTTTGTGGTGCTTCTCGGAGACGAAGCGCTTGATCAGCACGTGACCCGAGCGTGCCGAGGCCTTCCAGTCGATGTCGCGGACGTCGTCGCCGGGCACGTACGGCCGCAGGTCGTCGAATTCGAGGCTGCGACTGTGCAACAACGCGTACCGGCCGCCCTCGAGCATGCCGCGGGTGTCGGTGCCGAAGTGCGACTTGGCCTCGTTGAGATGCTTGCCCATCGCTGCCTAGGGAACTCGGACCGCTTGCAGGACGGCGTCGATGATGGCCTCGGGGGTGATGTTGGCGCTGGCCGCCTCGAAGCCCAGGATGAGGCGGTGCCGCAGCACCCGGTGGGCCAGTCGGGCGACGTCTCCGGGAAGGACGTGGGCGCGGCCGTCGAGCAGCGCCAGCGCGCGCGCGGCCGCGCAGAACGCGATGGTGGCG
Source organism: Mycobacterium sp. IDR2000157661 (assembly GCF_022317005.1). Classification (NCBI taxonomy): domain Bacteria; kingdom Bacillati; phylum Actinomycetota; class Actinomycetes; order Mycobacteriales; family Mycobacteriaceae; genus Mycobacterium; species Mycobacterium sp. IDR2000157661. The sequence continues at coordinate 1,028,812 of NZ_CP081006.1, read as the reverse complement.
CGCGGGCTGGCGCCATATTCGATCAGCCGCGCGTACTGGGCCGGCAGGTGCTGTTCGGGCTCGCGCGTCACGGCCACCAACCGGCTGGCGTAGTGCATCAACGCCCGATCCATGTGCACATGGCGCACGACGGCCTGCAGCCGCCGCACGTCCTCGAGGTCGGCCACCGGCCTGCTGCGGTGGTTCTTGTCGTAGAGCCCCGCGTCGATGCGGAACATCACCTCGACCTCCTGCTCGGCCGAGGGGTAGTGCACGACGTCCTTGAGCATGAACCGGTCGGTCTGCGCCTCCGACAGCGGATAGGTGCCTTCCTGGTCGACGGGGTTCTGCGTGGCGATGACCAGGAACGGTTCCGGTATCGGGTACTCGGTGCCCGCGATCGTGGTCTGGCGTTCCTCCATCGCCTCGAGCATCGCGCTCTGGGTCTTGGCGCTGGACCGGTTGATCTCGTCGAGCAGCACGATGTTGGTGTGCACCGGTCCTAGTTGGGTGACGAACGAGTTGGTCGCCGCCTCGTAGACCTGCGTACCGATGATGTCGCTGGGCAGCAGGTCGGGGGTGCACTGGATACGGCGGAACCCGCCGTGGATCGATTCGGCGATGACGCGCGCGGCGGTGGTCTTGGCCAGTCCCGGCACGCTCTCGACCAGGATGTGGCCGCCGGACAGCAGCCCGATGAGCAGCGACTCTCGCAGGTTCTCCTGACCCACCACCTTCGCCGCGAAGGCCTCGGAGATCGCGCCGACGACGCGCTGCGCCTCGGCGAGATCTCGCTGGTCGAGTTGTGTCCGTGCTGCGGTCATTGCTGCCTCTCGAGTCGTGTCCCGACGCGGACTGCCGCGTCCGGATACCCGGGCCAGGGTATTCACACACCGCTGCACCGGCGAGCAGGCGCAAAGCGGTCTAGGAGAGGAATCGCTCGACGTAAGGGGCAAAGCGGGCCTGCAGGTCGTGCTCGTCGAGGCCGAAAATCTCCGCCGACGTCGCCACCCGGCCCAGCCGGCCACGCTGGTGGCCGGCCAGGTAGTCGGCCATCGCGCGGCGCGCCGCCTCCGGCATCGGCTCGTCGGCCAAGTCGTAAATGGTTGCTGCAACGCCCATTTCGTCGGCCATGAAATCGTCGAAACGAATGTCGACCGACCGCTGCGGCGGGATCGCGTCGCGGTCGCGGACCAATGCGCCCAGCATCGACTCCAGCCGGTCGATCCAGCACGCCGCGATGTCCTGGACCGGCACCGGCGAGCAGTGCATGCGCGCGCTGTAGGTCAGCATCGTCAGCATCGACAGCACCACCGGCACCGGGTCGCGATGTGTGGCGATCACCACCACGCCGGGGAAGACGCGGTCCAGGACACGTAATTGCTCGAGGTGCTGCGGCGACTTGAGCAGCCAGCGCCGCCCGCCGCGCAGGAACTGCAGTGCCTTGAGCTGGGTGGCCAGGTGTACGTAGTGCGGTGTCTGGTCGTGGGACAGGTAGTAGTCGCGCCACCGTGGCACGTGGGCGAGGGTCTCGAAGAGCATGGACGAGAAGTCGTTGGCCAGCAGCTGGATCTCCTCGTGCGCGTGGTCGGTCGTCATCTCGTGCATCAGCGCGAAGTGCGGCATAACCGCGTTGATGACCTCGACCGCGGCGTCCATCCGGGTGCGGCGCGGATCCGGGTCGATCCCGGCCTCCGACGGCAGCGGGAACGGCTCGTTGCTCTCCCAGTAGGGCAGCGTGCGAAACGTCGTCCCGGCCGCGAGCAGGTTGTGCAGATGGGTGGTTCCGGTGCGCGGCAACCCCGCGATGACGACCGGCGGGGCCAATTCGACGTCGTGGATCTCCGGGTGCCGGCGCAACAGGTCGGTCAGCAGCAGGCGGTTCTTGAGCCACTGCAGCACCTGCGCGTGGAAGTTGACCACGCCCGCGTCGTGTAACCCCGGAATTTCGTGCAGCGCAGCGAGAAACACGTCGAGACGCTCGCGGTAGTCATCGGCGCCGAAGTCGTCCAGTCCGGTTTCGGCGCGGGCTTTCGCGTGCAACACGTCGGCGTCGAGCGGGCAGTCGGGCGCCATCGCGGCCATCATCGCGCGGATCGGGGCCACCGCGGCCGGAAAGCGCGGCTCGGCGAGGTCGTCGAGAACAACGGCGGCGGGTGTGGTGTCGGTCACAACGCGTTATGTTACTGTCAGTTTCGTAATGACGACGGAAATCGGCCGGCCCCGCGACAAACGCATCGACGGCGCGGTGCTCGATGCGACCGTCGAAATGCTGGGCGAAACGGGCTACGCCGAGCTCACCGTCGACGCGATCGCCCGTCGTGCGGGCACCAGCAAGCCCGCGATCTACCGGCGCTGGCCCGGCAAGGCCCACGTCGTGCACGAGGCGGTGTTTCCCGTCAGCGCCGCCACCGAACTCCCCGACACCGGCTCGCTGCCCGGTGACGTCCGCGAGATGGTGCGCCGAACAGCCGGGGTGTTGACCACCCCGGCCGCACGTGCGGCGCTGCCCGGCCTCGTCGGCGAGATGGCCGCCGACCCGGCGCTGCACAGTGCCCTGCTCGAACGCTTCGCCGACGTGCTGACGCGCGGGTTGTCCGACCGGCTGGGGGCGGCGGTGGCCCGCGGCGAGGTCCGGGCACAGGTGTCGGCGGCCGACCTCGTCGAGGCCGTCGCGGGCATTACGTTCCTGGCCTTGATCACCCGCGGCGACGCACTCGACGACGCCTGGATCGACCGCACCGCTGCACTCATCACGAGAGGGATCTGCGCATGACCGACCATGATGTCGCCGCCGGGGCGGCTCCGGCCCATGATGTCGCCGCCGGGGCGGCTCCGGCCCATGATGTCGCCGCCGGGGCGGCTCCGGCGGCCCACGAATCGACCACCGCCTGGCGTGAACTGCTCGACACCCTCGGCGGGCTGGACCGCGCGTTCCTCGAGGGGGACCGCGCCGTCGCCGACGACCGTCACATCGCCGACGGCTACCGCATGCTGGCCACGACGCTCGGCGTCGCGTTCGACACCTACCTGTTCGCCGAGCCGAGCAGGCCCATGTGGGTCGAGCTGAACACCCCGTTCCGCCGCGACCGCCGGTGGGGCGGCGACAACACCGACGCGTACTACTTCATGTGCCCGGTCGACCCGAAGCGCCGCTACCGCATCAGCGGCAACAAGGGGGACAGCGTGTACTTCTCGGTGACCGCCTACAACGAACCGTCGCCCGGCGCGTGGTCGGACCGCGTCGTCGCGATCGTGCGCGACGACGATCTGGCCGCCTCGGGCCGGTTGGACGCAGACGGCAACTTCGAATTCGACTACGGGCCCACCGACGACGGCGTGGTGTTGGTGACGCGCGACTACCAGGCCGATCCGCTGACCGGGCGCGCCGTGTCCTGGCGGATCGAGGCGCTCGACGAGCCCGACCCCATCCGCCACGGCGACGCCGAGACCGCGGCCGCGCTGCGTGCCAGTGCGGCCTGGCTGCGCACCATGTTCGCGATCGTGCCGCTGGCGGTCGGCGCGCGCGTCGACGACGCCCACACCCTGGGCCACGAGATCTCCCAGGCGGCAAATCGATTCGCCGACCCCTACCAGGTGCCCGACGCGAACTTCGGCTGGTCGGCCCGCGACGCCTGCTATGCGTACGGCAGCTTCGATCTGGCAGAGGACGAGGCGCTCGTCGTCACGCACCGGCCGCCTGCGTGCCGGTTCTGGAACCTGGTGATCTGGAACCAATTCATGGCAGGCGTCACCGATGCGCGGACCTCGGTCAACGGCTACAGCGCGGTGCCCAATTCGGACGGCACGGTCACCGTCGTCGTCTCCCGCAGGATGACCGCGCATCCCAACTCGCTCACCACCGTCGACTATCCGCGCGGCAACCTGGCTTTCCGGTGGTTCCTGGCCGACCGGGTGCCCGCCCGCCCGGACGTGCAGCTGGTCAAGGCCGCCGACGCCCCGACGTCCATCGCCTAGCGATTCGGGCGCCCACCGCACACCTTCACGCCGAAATCGTCAGGGCCAGCGCGACGGCCACCGCCCACACCAGCATCGTCAGCCCCGTGTCGCGCAGCACCGGGATCAGGTCCCTGCCGCCCAGGCCTTCGCGCACCGGGCTCGCGGCCCGCACCGCCAGGGGCAGCGCGATCAGCCCGACCGCCGCCCATGGGGTCGCCGACATCAGCGCCAGCGCCAGCGCGAACGCCACCCCCAGTAGCGCCTGGTACAGCACGCGGGTGCGCGCGTCGCCGAGCCGCACCGCGAGCGTGATCTTGCCGGACTCCTTGTCGGTCGGGATGTCGCGCAGGTTGTTGGCGACGAGCACCGCCGACGACATGCACCCCATCGCCACCGCGACCGCCACCCCGACCCAGTCGACGCGCAGGGCTTGCGTGTACTGCGTGCCGAGCACCGCGACCAGCCCGAAGAAGACGAAGACGGCGACCTCGCCGAGTCCGAGGTAGCCGTAGGGCTTGCGGCCACCGGTGTAGAGCCACGCGCCGGCGATGCACACCGCGCCGACCGCGATCAGCCACGGCGCGCTCACCCATGCCAGCACCAGCCCGGCCAGCGCCGCGACCGCCAGGCTCACCACCGCGGCGGTCAACACCGACCGCGGCGTCGCCACCTTCGACCCGACCAGGCGCAGCGGTCCGGCCCTGACGTCGTCGGTGCCGCGGATGCCGTCGGAGTAGTCGTTGGCGTAGTTGACCCCAATGATCAAGGCGACGGCGACCGTCAGCGCCAGCAGCGCCTTCCACCAGGAGGCGCCGTGCAGCCAGGCCGCGGCGCCGGTGCCGGCGATCACCGGCGCGATCGCGTTGGGCAGGGTGCGCGGGCGCGCGCCCTCCACCCACTGGGCGAATGTGGCCACGAGCCAGTCTCGCACGCGGCGAGTCGTGGCAGACTGAGCGCATGGAGGACCGACTCAGCAAGGCGGAGATCCGCAAGGACGCCGTGCAGGAGATCTTCGAGTCCGGCGCGTCGACGGTCGGGCAAGTGGCGTCGATCGTCACCACCGCGGTCAAGGACGTCGTGAACGCCATCGGCGGCTTCGCCACCGACGCCTTCGAGATCCGCGACGGGGTGCGCCGCGCATCGCGGCGGCTCGACCCGGACCCGCAGGACGACGTCACAGACGCGTAAGTGCGTGGCCGTTTAGCCGCGCACCGGTTCGGCTAGTCGCACCGGGTGCCCATCGTCGAAACCGCATCCTCGGTAATCACCTCGTCGCTGTCGGCGGTCGCAGGCGGTGTCGGCGGACTGTTCGCGGTCGACGCGCCGCTGCGGCGCGCGGAGTTGGTGTTCGATGACGAGGCACGACTGCCGGGGCGCACGGAGTTGCTGCAGGCCGGCCGCCGGGTTCCGGCGCTGGTGCGCATTGCGCCCGACGGCGAGGGCCCCGACGAGGTTGGAGCCGTCCGCACGGTGTGCGTCAAGCTTCCCGACGTGTACGGGAAGGGGGGCGATCAGGACTTCCTGCTCGCGTCGTCGGCCGACGGGGTGCCCTTCCATCACGCGGCGCTGCCCGCCACACGCACCGACGAGCGGCTGTTCTCCTCGCTGTGGCTCTACCTCGCGGGCGTCTCGCCGGTGCTGTTCGGCGTGCGCGCGGCCGACTCGGGCTTCCGGTTCCTGATCAGCGGCGTGCTCGGACGCTTCCACGCCGTGGGGGACCTCGTCGTCGGCGACGCCGCGGAGATCGGATCGGTGGCGTTCGACGCCCGCAACAGCGGCGGTGGCATCCGCCCGCTGCCTCCGGTGATGTTCTACCGCGGCTAGCGGGACACAATAGAGACCATGCCCGCGCACGCGAGGAGCCGACGTTGCTAGCAGTCATCGGCGGTAGCGGTTTCTACTCGTTCTTCGGCTCCGACGCCCGCAGCGTCAGCCTCGACACCCCCTACGGCGCACCCAGCGCACCCATCACCGTCGGCTCGGTCGGTGACCACGAGGTCGCGTTCCTGCCCCGCCACGGCGTCAACCACGAGTACTCGCCGCACACCGTGCCGTACCGGGCCAACATGTGGGCGCTGCGCGCGCTGGGGGTGCGACGCGTATTCGGCCCGTGCGCGGTCGGCAGCCTCACCCCCGATCTGGGCCCGGGCTCGATGGTGGTGCCCGACCAACTCGTCGACCGCACGTCCGGGCGCGCCGACACCTACTTCGACTCCGGCGGCATCCATGTCGGCTTCGCCGACCCGTACTGCCCGCAGTTGAGCGCCGCGGCAACCGAACTGCCCGGCGTCGTCGACGGCGGCACGATGGTGGTGATCCAGGGCCCGCGCTTCTCGACCCGCGCCGAGAGCCGCTGGTTCGCCGACCAGGGCTTCACGCTGGTCAACATGACCGGCTACCCGGAGGCGGTGCTGGCTCGGGAGCTCGAGATGTGTTATGCCGCAATCGCATTGGTCACCGATCTGGATGCCGGCATCGAAACCGGCGCCGGCGTGCGAGCCGTCGACGTGTTCGCCGAGTTCGAGCGCAACCTGGTGCCGTTCAAGAAGCTCGTCCACGAGGCCATCGAGAACGTCGAACTCGAACGCACCTGCGAGCACTGCCGGCCGCACGCCGGCGTCGAACTGCCCTTCGATCTGCCGTGAGGGTGCTGCTGACGGGCGCGGCCGGGTTCATCGGAGCCCGGATCGGCACTGCGCTGCGCGCCGCCGGACACGAGGTCATCGCCGTCGACGCCATGCTGCCCGCCGCGCACGGACGCGGGGCGCAGCCGCCGGACGACTGCCGGGTGGTCGACATCCGCGACGCCTCCGCACTCGCTCCGCTGATGAAGAACGTCGATGTGGTCTGCCATCAGGCCGCGGTGGTGGGGGCGGGGGTCAATGCCGCCGACGCGCCGTCCTACGGCTCGCACAACGACTACGGCACCGCCGTGGTGCTGGCCGAGATGTTCGCCGCGGACTGCAGGCGACTGGTGCTGGCCTCTTCCATGGTCGTCTACGGCCAGGGCGGTTACGACTGTCCGGAGCACGGCCCGGTCGACCCGCAACCACGCACGCGCGCCGATCTCGATTCCGGCGTGTTCGAGCACCGCTGTCCGCACTGCGACGCGCTGGTGCAGTGGCGGCTGGTGTCCGAGGACGCGCCCCTGCGACCCCGCAGCCTGTACGCGGCCAGCAAGACGGCCCAGGAGCACTATGCGCTGTCCTGGGGCGAGGCCACCGGCGGGTCGGTCGTGGCACTGCGTTATCACAATGTGTACGGCCCGTACATGCCGCGCGACACCCCGTACTCGGGCGTGGCCGCGATCTTCCGGTCTGAACTCGAAGCAGGGGACGTGCCAAGGGTTTTCGAGGACGGAGGACAGATGCGCGACTTCGTGCACGTCGACGACGTGGCCGCGGCCAACGTGGCGGCCGTGGAGTCGGGCCTGGACGGGTTCAACCCGTTCAACGTCTGCTCGGGTCGGCCGATCTCGATCATGCAGGTGGCCACCGAATTGTGTGAGACCCGCGGTGACGCGCCTCCGGTGGTCACCGGGCAGTACCGCAGCGGCGACGTGCGCCACATCGTGGCCGACCCCGCGCGCGCCGCGCAGGTGCTGGGATTTCACGCGGCGGTCGACCCGCGCGACGGCCTGCGCGAGTTCGCGTTCGCGCCGTTGCGGACCTGATGCGCCGAACCGTTCGGGTGCTCGTTATCGTCACGCTCGTGGCGTCGGGTCTGATCGGGTTGCTGTGGTCGCAGCAGCGACGGCTGGTCTACTTCCCGAGTTCGGATCCGCTGCCGTCGGCCGCCGAGGTGCTGCCCAACGGTCGCGACGTCGCTCTGCAGACCACCGACGGCCTGTCCCTGACCGCCTGGTACTTCCCCGTCGGCGGCGGTGACGACGGTGGTCGTGCGGTGCTGGTGCTTCCGGGCAACGGAGGCGACCGCTCGATGCGGGTGCCGCTCGCGTCGGCGCTGAACCGGATGGGGATGTCGGTGCTGCTGGTGGACTATCGCGGGTTCGGCGGGAATCCTGGCCGCCCGTCGGAGCAGGGCCTGGCCGCCGATGCGCGGGCGGCACAGGAGTGGCTTGCCGCCCAGGCCGGGGTCGACGAGGTGGTGTACTTCGGCGAATCGCTCGGGGCCGCAGTGGCCGTCGAGCTCGCGACCGAGCACCCGCCTTCGGCGCTGGTGTTGCGTTCGCCGTTCACCTCGCTGGGTGACGCCGGGGCCGTGCACTACCCGTGGCTGCCGGTGCGGTGGCTGCTGATGGACCGTTATCCGTCGCTCGAACGCATCGCGGCGGTGCGGGTGCCGGTCCTCGTGGTGGCGGGTGATCGCGACGACATCGTGCCGGCGTCGATGAGCAGGCGGCTCTTCGAGGCGGCGAACGAGCCGAAGCGATGGCTGCTCGTGCCCGGCGCCGGGCACAACGACCTGGAGCTGCTGGCCGGGCCGCGGATGCTCGACGAGATCGGGCGGTTCCTGTCGGAGCACGGAACCGCGACGTAATACTGGCCGGGTGACACCAGCGATTTGTCAGCAGTTCGGCATCGACTTCCCGCTCTTCGCGTTCAGCCACTGCCGCGACGTGGTCGCCGCGGTGACGAACGCCGGTGGCTTGGGGGTGCTCGGCGGGACGGCCTACACACCCGAGCAGTTGGACCAGGAGCTGTCCTGGATCGACGACCAGGTCGGCGGTAGGCCATACGGTGTCGACCTGATCGTGCCGGCCAAGTACGAGGGCAAGGGCGAGCAGGTGACGGCGGCCGATCTGGCGGGCCGGATTCCCGACGAGTACCGCGGCTTCGTCACTGAGCTCCTGGCATCGCACGGCATCGAGTCGCAGGACTCGCCGCGCTTCGGCAACGCGGCCCTGTCGGGTAACACCGGCAAGGAACTGATGGACGTGGCGATGAGCCACCCGATCCGCTTGATCGCCAACGCACTGGGGGTGCCGCCGGACTACATGATCGAGGCCGGCAAGGAACACGGCGTACCGGTTGCGGCGCTGGTCGGCGCCAAGGAGCACGCGGTCAAGCAGGTCGCAGCAGGTGTCGACCTGGTCGTCGCGCAGGGCACCGAGGCCGGTGGGCACTGCGGAGAGGTGACGACGTTGGTTCTGGTGCCTGAGGTCATCGAAGCCGTCGACGGCGCGGTGCCGGTCCTCGCGGCGGGAGGGATAGTCACCGGCAGGCAGATGGCGGCCGCTGTTGCGATGGGTGCCGACGGTGCGTGGACGGGTTCGGTGTGGTTGACCACCGAGGAGGCCGAGACGGCGCCGCACACGAAGCAGAAGTTCCTCGCGGCGACGTCGCGGGACACCGTCCGGTCGGCGGGCCGCACCGGGAAGCCTGCGCGACAGCTGGTTTCGGACTGGACTCAGGCGTGGCAGCCGGTCGAGGGCGGTCACAAACCGTTGCCGCTGCCCCTGCAGTCGATGCTGGCCGAACCGATCATTCGGCGGGTCGACGTGCTCGCCTCGCAGGGCCATGAAGGTGCGCAGGCCCTGGCGACCTACTTCGTCGGTCAGGGCGTCGGCCTGATGAACAAGGTCAAGCCCGCCCGCGAGGTGGTGCGCGAGTTCATCGAGGACTACGTCGCGGCCACCGAGCGACTGAGCAATTCGCTGCCCGACTAGGAGATGCCGTCATGCCGCAACCGATTCCACGTCGCACCGCCGCGGGCCTCCTCGCGTCGGTGGCCGCGATGACATTCGTTCCCCCGGCCTCGGCCGCCCCGCTGAACCCGATACCGGGGAACGGGTTCTTCATCGTCGGGACCGACATCGAGCCAGGGTTGTATCAGACGGCCGGGTCGGCATCGACTTGGGCGGTGTGGATCAACGATGTGCCGACACAGGACTCGATGTGCGCATGGTTCACCTACAGCACACCCGACACCAACAAGGACAACGTGGTGGCGACGAACATCTCCATCGGCCCGATGTTCGCGAACATCAACTCGACGGTGATGGCCTTCGAGTCGCGGAACTGCCAACCCTGGACCCGCGTGCCCTGAGCCGAGTGGTTAATCGAAGGTGATGCGCACCGAGATGGGGTCGCTCTCCATCGCTCGCATCGTCAACGCAGTGGCCGACCGGCTCAGCTTACCGGCACCGCCCAAGCTGCGGCCACGGGCGCGGACGTCGTCATCGGGCTCGAAAGTGGCTGTGCCGGTATGCCATTGGTCGTTGACACGGACACGCACCTTCGGGTCTGCGGCGATGTTGTGGGCCCACCCGGCGCGGCGGCCGTGCTGGGAGATGACCCACACACCCGCCTCGTCGGCCCGGCCGGCCAGCGGCACCCGCCGCGGCTCGCCGGACTTGCGGCCGACGGTCTCCAGCTCCACCATCAGGGACGGTCGGACCCCGAGCCGGTCCAGCGCCGCGACCACGGGGTTGAGCACCACGCGGCCCAATTGCCGCTCCACCTTGAACTTGCGACGCGCCTTCTCGGCAGTTCTCGCGGCCATTGCAACCTCCTCGTCGAGCGGATGGTGCCGACTGTAGTTGAGTGATCACTCAAAAACAAGGGTTCGCTGCGGGAGGGATCGGCGAGCGCAACGCCACGGCGCGAATCGGACGGAGATCACGCCGTGGCGTTACATTCGGCGAAGCAGGCGCCAGTGGAACTGGGTTCGGAGGCCGACTCAGTCGGCGGCCGCAAGCGGCAACCGCACCTCGAAGCGGGCGCCGGTGCCGAGGTTGCGCGCCGAGAGCGTGCCACGATGGGCCTGCACCAGGCCGGCCGCGATCGCGAGGCCGAGCCCGGAACCGCTCGGCAGCGACGAGTCCGCCCGCGGCACCCGATCGTTGGAACCGCGGTACGCGACGTCGAACACCCGCGGCAGGTCGGCGTCGTCGATTCCCACGCCGGTGTCATCGACGCGTGCCCACGCGCCGTTCTCGTCGGCGCCCAGCGCCAGCGACACCCGTCCGCCCTCCGGCGTGTGCGCGATCGCGTTGGCGACCAGGTTCGACAGCACCCGCACCAGGGCGCGGTCGCTGCCCAGCACGCGAACCGGTGTCTCAGGCAACTCCGCCGTCAGCGCCACGCCTGCTCGTTCGGCCGTGATCCGATGGGCGGTGAGCACGTCGTCGACCACCTCGTCGAGCGCGACCCGGTCGAACGCGGGCTGGACCGCTCCGGCATTGATCTTCGACATCTCGAACAGGTCGTCGACCATCTCGGACAACCGAATCGACTCCTGCTCGATGGTCTTGGCGTGCACGCCCACCTCGGCATCGGGCACCACACCGTCGGCGATGGCCTCCGCGAGCGCCCGTATCCCCGCCAACGGCGTGCGCAGGTCATGGCTGACGAACGCCACCAACCTGCGGCGCGACTGCTCGGCTGCCCGCTCCGACTCGCGGATCTCCTGCTCCCAGACCGTGCGCCGGGCCTGATAGCGGGCCAGCATCACCGCCGCCGGGATGGTCACCACCGACACGATCACCAGGACGACGGCGGTCTGTCCGAACGTCTCGTTGATCATGAACCGGCTGGCGCCGAGCACGCCGGTGAACGTCGCCAATACCGGGATCAGCACCAACGCCACCATGCTGACCGCCAGCGACCACGACCGGGCCAACCGGATGACGATGCCGCCGGTGAGCACGACGGGCACCGAGCACGCCAGCGCCAGGCCCGCGATCTCCAACAGGTCGCCGGGCACTACGCCCTCTGCTCTTGGCCGTCTGTCCTCGGGTCGACAACCGCGTCGGTAGTTGTCTGCTCCTCGCGCAAGCGCTCGTCGGTAGTTGTCTGCTCCTCGCGCAAGCGCTCGTCGGTGCCTGTCTGCTCCTCGCGCAAGCGCTCGTCGGTAGTTGTCTGCTCCTCGCGCAAGCGCTCGTCGGCACTCCACAGGTAGCCGCGGCCCCACACCGTCTGCACACGGTGATGCTCTCCGAGCTTGGACCGCAGCCGCTTGACGTGCACCGTCACCGTCGACAAATCGCCGAAGTCCCACTGCCACACCTGCTTCAGCAGCTCCTCGCGCGTGAAGACGGTGTCGGTGTGGGTCAGGAAGAACAGCAGCAGGTCGAATTCGCGGTTGGTCAGCGACACCGGAGCGCCCTTGATCGTCACCGTCCGCGACGCGGTCGACACCGTCAGATCGCCGACGGCGATGTCCACCGGCAGCCGGCCCGTCGGCGCAGGCACGCGCCGCAACACCGATCGCACCCGCAACGCCAGCTCGCGCGGGCTGAACGGCTTGGTCAGGTAGTCGTCCGCACCGGCCTCCAGACCGGCGATCCGATCGTCCTCCTCGCCGAGCGCGGTGAGCAGGATGACCGGAACGGCGTAGTCGCCCCGCTGGCGCAAACTGCGGCACAACGTCAATCCGTCCGGACCCGGCATCATCACGTCGAGCACGGCGACGTCGATGCGCTGTGAGCCCAACAGCCGCAGCGCCTCGGTTCCGTCGGTCGCGATGGCCACCTCGAGGCCGTCGCGCTCCAGATAGCGGCGCACCACGTCGCGCACGACCATGTCGTCGTCGGCGATCAGCACCCGGGTCACAAGCCCGAGAGTAGCCGTATGTGGGCCACTACCTGCGCCGATGTCATGGATTCGTCACCAAAGCGCTGGTTGGGGGTTGACGCGCCTGGATAGCCTCACAGGCATGCCCGACAGTCCGGTCACGGTGGTGCTGCCGTGCCTCAACGAGGCCGAATCACTGCCCGGAGTGCTCGGGGCGATCCCGCCCGGATTCCGTCCGCTCGTCGTCGACAACAACAGCAGCGACGCAACAGCGCAGGTGGCGCGGCAGCTCGGGGCCATCGTGGTGACCGAGAAGCGGGCCGGCTACGGCGCGGCCGTGCACGCCGGCGTGGTCGCGGCGACGACACCCATCGTGGCGGTGATCGACGCCGACGGCTCGCTCGACCCCGGTGACCTGCCCGCGTTGGTCGACGACCTGGACCGGGGCGCGGACATGGCGATCGGTCGTCGGCGGGCGGTCAAGGGGTTGAAGTGGCCGTGGCACGCGAGGCTGGGCACAGCGGCGGTGTGCTGGCGGCTGCGCCAACGGCACGGGCTGCCGGTGCACGACATCGCGCCGATGCGGGTCGCCCGCCGGGAGCCGCTGATAGCTCTTGGGGTAGAGGATCGCCGATCGGGGTATCCGCTCGAACTACTGGTCCGGGCGGCTGCGGCGGGCTGGCAGGTGGTGGAGCGCGACGTCGACTACGGCCCGCGGACGGGGGGAAAGTCGAAGGTGAGCGGATCGCTTCGCGGCAGTGTCGTGGCGGCCATGGACTTCTGGCGGGTGATCTCGTGACGACGCTCCCGGTCGCGGGGTTGGTGGTCGCGAAGGCACCGGTGCCCGGTCTGGCCAAGACCAGGCTCGCCGCCACGATCGGTGACGTGGCCGCCGCGCACATCGCGGCGGCCGCGCTGCTCGACACGCTCGACGCGGTGGCCGCCGCACCGATGCAGGAGAAGGTGGTGGCGCTGATCGGCGATCTGAGCGAGGCCGCCCTCGGCGACGAGATACGGCAGCGCCTCGCCGATTTCACCGTCGTGGCACAGCGGGGGTCCGACTTCGGCGACCGGCTGGCCAACGCGCACGCCGACGCCTCCACCGGTCTTCCCGTCCTGCAGATCGGCATGGACACCCCTCAGGTGTCGACCGACATGCTCACCGAGTGCGCCGGAGAACTTCTGGGCACCGCCGCGGTGCTCGGCCTGGCCGAGGACGGCGGCTGGTGGGTGTTGGGTGTCGCCGACCCGGCGATCGCCGAATGTCTACGCGCCGTGCCGATGTCGCAGTCCGACACCGGCGCGTTGACCTTGGCTGCGCTGTACGCCCAGGGTGTCGCCGTCAGCCTGGTGGCCGAGCTCGCCGACGTCGACACTGTCGACGACATCGAGGCCGTGCGCCGAATGTGCCCGGCCGACAGCCATTTCGCCCGAGCCACCCGAGCGGTGGGGGTCTGATGCTGGGCAACCTCTATGACCGCGCGCTCGACGGCGAGCGCTGCTGGATCCGTCACGACGACGGCGAGGTGCGCAGCCTGCCGGTGCGCCGGTGGCTGGGCGGTGAGCACGCCGACGGCCGGTTCGACCAGGCCGTCGTCGACCTGTGCGACGGCCCGACCATCGACCTGGGTTGCGGACCGGGACGGTTGGTGACCGAGTTGATCCGGCGAGGTATCCCCGCGCTCGGGGTCGACCAGTCGGCCACCGCGGTTGGTCTGGCCCGCCGCAGCGGTGCCCCGGCGTTGCGGCGCGACGTGTTCGGCCCCCTGCCCGGCATGGGACGCTGGCAGACCGTGCTGCTGGCCGACGGCAACGTCGGTCTCGGCGGTGACCCTCATCGGGTGCTGCGCCGCGCGGCCGAACTGCTGCGGCAAGGCGGGCAGTGCATCGTCGAATTCGAGTCGCTCGCCCGGGGCGTCCGGTCGGGGTGGGTGCGGCTGGAAACCTCGCAGACGATCGGTCCGTGGTTCGAGTGGGCCACAGTCGGTATCGACTGCGCCGCCGAGATCGCCGAGCAGGCCGGTCTGGCGTTGACGCGCATCCAACCGATCGGCAGCCGTGTCGTGGCGACTTTGACGGCCTAGTTCACGCTTTCGGCAGCAGATCGGCGGTGATGATCTGCAGGCTGCCGCGCGCAGTGCTGCCCGTGACCAGCACGTTTCCCGAGCCGGGGACGACAGCTACCGAATTCGGCTGCTGCACGGTCGGCAGGAGGCCGAGCGCCCGAGGCTGTGCCGGGTCGGCCAGGTCCACCACCTGCAGTTGATTGCTCGCGGTCAGCGTGACGAACAGCAGGCGGCGCTGCGGATCGAAGGCGAGCCCGTACGGCTTGCCCGGCGAGTCGATGCGCGAGATCTCGGTGACCTGCGGGTCGATGCGCTCGATCAGCACGGCGTCACCGTCGGTGTCGGCGAACGCGGCGAGGTCACCGGACAGGGCTACCGCGTGGGTCAGCTTCGTGCCGACCGGAGCCTGCGCGACCTGCCGTCGACCGCGCCCGTCGTAGACCCAGACGCCGTTGCCCTGCACATCGGCCACGGCGGCGTAGTCGCCGACGGCCGCGACGCCGCCGGGTTGGGGCGGGCCCGCGGGCAGCGACCCGACGATGGCGCCGTCGCGGACGAACACCACCCCGCCGCCGCGCTCGTTGGTGACGACGATGGTGCCGTCGGCGGTGCGCACGGCATCGTGCGGTTGCCTACCGACGCCGGGCACCGACGTCTGTCTGCCGTCGGGCAGGTCCAGCAGCACAAGTCGGTCGGTGGTCTCCAACGGGGCCAGCACCGGGCCGTCCGGCCCGGCCAGGCTCAGGTGGCGCGCGGCGCCGTCGGTCGGAATGGTCTGGCGCACTGCACCGGTGGTGGAGTCCACGAGCGCGATCGCCGCGCGGTTGCGCACCGCCACGGCCGCGACCCCGGACTCCCCGACCACGATGCCCTCGGGCACGCTCGGCAGCGGCACCACCCGCCCGGCAGGCCGGGTGTCGGGGGCGTCGGCGCGGGCCGGTTCGGCCGCGGGTACGGGCGTCGGGGGCGACGTCGGCGCCGGGGGTTCCGACCCCCCGCCGCAGCCCACCAGGGCTGCGCTGAGGGACAGGGCCGCAAGAGATTTCGAGGTTCTCATCGTCGTACCACCGATCGGATCGCGTAGAGGAACGCACTCGTGCCGAACACCGCGGCGGTGAACAGCAGCCACCGCTGCAGGAACGGTTCCTGGGTCATGCCCGTTGCCGCGTAGAAGGTGCGCGCACCCTGTTCGATGATGCCGGGCAGGAACACCAGCAGCGTCAGCCCGGAGGCCAGCGCGGGGATCCGGACGTAGTTGACAGCCGGCACCCGGGACCGGAACCCGTTCGCGGCGAGCAGGATTCGATCGGCCAGCGCATAGACGGGAAACAGCACGAGGTCGTGGGCAATGATGGCGACGGCGAACCACACCAGAATGGACTGCCACCACGTGCGGTCGTTCCACAGCGCAGCGGGAGTGAGGGTGGCGATCACATAGCCGAACAGCGCGAAGCCGGCGACCAGGGTCAGCAGGTGCAGCGGGTGTGATCCGTAGGCCCTTCGGAAGTGGGCCAGTGCGGTGCGCATGTCAGGCGCCTCGGAAGTCGATGAACTCGACCCATTTGGTGTTGTGCACGCCGGGCAGCGCCGGGACGATGATCCGCGCAGGGAATCCGTGGTCGAGTGACAGCTCGGCGCCGTTGACCCGCAGTGCCAGCAGCGAATCGGGGTGCAGCACCTGATTGCTCTGCAGCGTCGCGCGGTTGAACCCGCCGCGCCGCTCCACCGACTGGACGAACGCCGAACTCGGGTCCGGCACACCGGCGAGCTGTGCGAGTTCCCGCAACTGCACCCCGGTCCACACCTCGGTCGTCGACCAGCCCTCGACGCAGGCGATCGGCAGCCGGGCGGTGTGCTGCGGCATGGCACTCAACGTGGCACGGTCGAGGACCACCGGCTCCGACCCGCCGGTGAGGGTGAGTCGCCACCGGTCGCCGCCGGCAAGTAGGGGGATGACGCCCGCCGCCTCGGCGGTGCGGTTGATCGGGAAGTCATTGGGCCCGTCACCGCTGGTCAGCCCGCGGGGCAGGAGGAAGGCGGTCTGGCGCGCCCACCCGCCGATGGTCTGGCCGGCCGTGACGACGGCCATCAGCAACGCCCCACCACCGACGAGGGCCAGCGCGCCGCGTCGGCTCAACGTCGCGGGCCCGGGGTCGGCGGGGGCCAGGCCCTCGGGCTCATACGGTTCGGCGACGGTGTCCTCGCGCCGGGTGCGCAGCACCTCGCGCATGGACCGCGACCGCAGACCGGTCCACATCCGCGGAATCTTGATCGCGATGTGCATGACGAACCCGGCGATGAACACCCAGGCGCCGTAGTAGTGAGCGGTGTAGAAGCTGAAGCCGAAGATGTAGTCGTACTGGATGTTCAGCACACCGGTGACGATCTCGAACAGGATGCCGCCGACCAGCAGAAGCAGCGACAACCGTTCCAGCACTTGTGCGATCGACCGGGACGGTGGCCAGGCGAACAGCCGCGGGATCACCGACCACAGCTTGGCCAGCACAACCGGGATCAGGACCAGGCCGCCGATGACGTGCAGGCCCTGGTTGAGCCGGTACAACCACGAGGGGTCGGTCGGCCAGGCGAAGGTCGGCAGTTTGAGTCCGCCCACATCCGCTGGAATCGCCTGACCGAACTGCGGCCCGTAGGCGATGTAGGACAGCAGCCCGGTGATGATCACGATCGGCAGCGTCACCAGCAGCACCGCACCCAGCATCGAGGTCAGCCAAAGGCCGCGCAGTGGACTGCGCCAGCGGTTCAGCAGACCGACACCGGGCGGGGGATGCTCGTCCAAGCCCCGCCACGCACGTTCGGGAAACCCGTAGCCGCCCGAGTCGGTCGGTGCGTTCGTGTCGCGACGCTCACCGTCGTCCATGACGTCCACCTTCCTGTTTCATGCTCCATGGTGGACGCCCCAGCCGCTTCCGTTACGGATTCGTCAGGGGTGATCGAGACGCGGCGTCACCAGTTCGTCAGGATGAAGTGGTTGATGAGCAGGGCGCCCAGCACGTTGAGTGCGAGCCACCAGCGTTGCGACCGCGGCGGCAGCAACGCCCCGGCCGCGGTCAGCCAGATCATGAACGGCAGCCAGATGCGTTCGGTTTCGGCCTTGCTCAGCATCGACAGGTCGGCGAACAGGATCGCCAGCAGGGCGCCGATGACGAGCATGTGCAGCCCGGGGCGGCGCCGGATCGCGGCGATGTCGAACACTCGGCCGATGCCGGCGACACTGCCGAGTCCGATCGCGCACACCGTCGACGCCAGGTTCGCCCACGCCCAGTACTGGAACGGCCGGTCGTTGGCGATGCCCTGCCAATAGCGTTCCTGCACAAGCGTGTAGCCGTCGAACCACCAGAACCCGACTGCCAGGAACACCGCCACGACGGCGACCGCGGCGACGACGGCGGGTGCCACGGCTCGCAGTGCGGCCCGCCAGTCCGGCGCGCACAACAGCACGGCGAGCGCGGGCAGCGCCATCAACCCGATGCCGTAGTTGAGGAAGATGCCCCACCCCAGCAGCAGCCCGGCGCCGATTGCGGCCACCGCGGGCCAGCGCACCCGGTGCCCAATTCGCGGCTCGCCGCGGTCCTTGACGGACAGGGCCAGCAGCGCGATGCCCCACGCCGCGACACCGGCGAAGTAGCCGTCGGCCGACACGGCGATCCAGATGGCGGTGGGCGCCACCGCCACGAACGGCGCCGCCATCCGCGCGGTCTGCTCGTCGGCCAGCGCCCGCACGGCCACCACGATGGCGGCCGCCGCGCTGGACCCGACGAGCAGGCACAGCAGGCCGGCCCATGCACCGCCGGACAGCCCGATGCGGTCCAGCCACACGAAGGTCAGCAGCGCGCCGGGCGGATGCCCGGACACATGGGTGATCCACGAGTCCGGCTGGTAGTCGAGGATCCGGTCGGAGAAGGTGCGCAGCGCCTCGGGGATGTCGGTGACCGTCGGCACCTGACGCAGGTACTCGTGCCGGGCGGTGAGCCTGCCCGCGAAGCCGCGCTGCCAGCCGTCGATCATCGCCAGCGAGAACGCCCACCCGCAGGCGGTCGCCCAGGTCACCCAGGGCAGCGCGCGCCACGGCAACCGCAGCGCCAGCGACTGACCCCACACCACCGCCGCGATGCCGATGACGATCGCCGGGACGGTGCCCCAGCCGACATGCGCGTTCCACCACCCGAACAGTGGCGCGGTGCCCGCGAAGTCGCGGAAGCGCTGCGGACTGGCGTTGATCAACGGCGTGACGATGCCCAGATTCAGGCGCGGTACCACAAACGCCGCGACGACCAACAGCACGCCGATGGTGACGGCAATGGCCTCGCGGCGCCCCACTCGCATGCCCGCCACCCTACAAACCCCGCGAGCGACCGTGTCTGTACGCGGCACGCCGGTAGAACCTGTACTGGAGCGGTCGCTCGCGGCGGATCAGTACAGCACGCTGCGGTGCTGGCGTAGACCGCGCCGGAAGGGTCCACACCGACAAGTGGCCCGTCGTCAGCCCAGCTGAGCAGCCTCAACGGAGGCTTACCTGCGACCGGCGAAAATGTCCTGCCCTGGTCGATGCTGTGCACCAGCCCTTCAGCGGTCGTCGCCAGAATCTCGTCCGACGTCCTCGGCGACACCGCGATGTCGGCTGCCGGAATTTCAGCGCGCCGCTCCCAGGTGCCATTCTGTCCGCTCACCAGCAGTGCAGAGGTCAGGCTGTCCAGGCCGTAGATCGTGTTGTGCCGGTACTCCAGGGAGTGGAAATCGGCCTCGCCCTTCAGCGACACGGAGCTCCATGACTGTCCCCCGTCGGTGCTTTCAATGAGGCCGAGATTCGACGGAGCCTCACTGTCGCCTAGGCCGGTATGGCCGCTCCCGAGGAAGTGGTCAGAATCGCGGCGCCGGACGCGTCGCAGCAATGTAGGGAAAAGGTACGTACTGATCAGAGCCGTAGATTTCCCAATCTGCATCGCCGCGGTCCGCAGCTGATCAGCCACAGCGAGTCGAACAGTAGGCACAAGGGATTCGCCTCCGCCCTTCCGCGCGGAGGCCGTGGGCGCGATGATGTTTGAGCGTGAAAGTGATCGGGGAGGATTCGATGAGCACACCGCCGGCCGGTCGCCGTACGACCGTGTTACATGTGGGCGACCAACACTGGGCGACTTCGGCGGCCTCGGTGGAGTCAACGCTGCTGCGCCGCCCCGGCGTCATATCGGCTGAGGCCAACGCTGTCAACCAGACTGCGACGGTCACCTACGACCCAGCTCAGACTTCTGTCGCGGAGTTGTCGAAGTGGTTGCGCGAATGTGGTTTCCACTGTGCGGGCCGCTCGGTCCCGGACCATGTCTGCGATGCGATGACCGAACCGCCCGCCGCGGTGCCTGAGCAGGCGACCGAGCGTGGCGTGGACGAGATGGGGGGTCACGGCGGACACGCCGCGATGTCGATGGACGCCATGGTCCGCGACATGCGGAACCGGTTCCTGGTCGCGCTGATCTTGTCGATACCCATAGTGCTGTGGTCGCCGATGGGCACCGACATGTTTGGCATTTCGCTGCCCACACCGTTGGGGATGCGAGCCGACGTCTTCACACTGTTGTTGAGCTTGCCGGTGGTCTTCTACTCATCGTGGATCTTCTTCGACGGTGCCTGGCGGGCGTTGCGAGCGCGGACCCTGGACATGATGGTGCTGGTGGCCGTGGCGATCGGCGCTGGCTGGCTATACAGCCTCGGCGTCACGCTCACCGGCGGCGGTGAGGTGTTCTATGAAGCCGCGTCGGTCTTGGCGACGTTCGTGCTGCTGGGACACTGGTTTGAAATGCGTGCGCGCGGAGGGGCGAACGAGGCGATCCGCACGCTGTTAGAGCTTGCGCCGCCGATGGCGACGGTGTTGCGCGACGGTAAACCGGTCGAGATCCTCACCGCCGACGTGGTGGTCGGGGATCTGCTGTTGATCCGACCAGGGGCCAAGATTCCAGTCGACGGCACCGTGCAGGAGGGGCACTCTGAGGTCGACGAGTCGATGGTGACGGGCGAAAGCCTGCCGGTGAGCAAAGACCCCGGTTCGGAGGTCGTCGGCGCCTCGATCAACACCACCGGCACGCTGCGGGTGCGGACAACCAAGGTGGGCTCCGATACCGTCCTTGCGCAGATCGTCGAGATGGTTCAGCAGGCCCAGAACTCGAAGGCACCCGGGCAGCGACTTGCCGACCGTGCCGCGTTCTGGTTGGTACTGGTCGCGTTGGTCGGCGGGACCGCCACCTTCCTGGTGTGGTGGTTGGCCGGTGCGGGGGTGGAGACTGCGCTGTTGTTCGCGATCACGGTCGTGGTGATCACCTGTCCCGACGCCCTCGGTTTGGCCACTCCTACGGCGATCATGGTCGGCTCGGGGCTGGGTGCCAAGCGTGGCGTGCTGTTTAAGAACGCCACGGCACTGGAAACATCGGCGCGCATCGACACCGTCGTCATGGACAAGACGGGCACGTTGACCAAGGGCGAGCCCGAAGTCACCGACGTGGTCGTCGACGGCATCGGCGAAAAGGAAGTGCTCGGCTTGGTCGCCGCTGTGGAGACCGAATCCGAACATCCACTGGCGGCAGCGATAGTGAGGTACGCGCTGAATCGCGGTGTCACACCGCCCACGTCGCGAAACTTCCGCAATGTGCCGGGTCACGGTGCCACCGCCGAGGTGGATGGCCGCCTTGTCGCGGTCGGTAACCGCAAACTGATGATCGAGCAGGAGGCGGAGTTCGGCGAATTGATGGACCGGCGCGACGAGCTGGCCGCCAGCGGGCGCACCGCGGTGCTGGTGGCCGACGACGGTGTGGGGGTCGCAGTCATCGCGCTAGCTGACGCCGCCCGCGAGACATCGGCCGATGCCGTGGCTGCGCTGCATGACCTTGATGTAGAGGTCGTGATGCTCAGCGGTGACAACGAGGCCACCGCAAAGCGCATCGCCACCCAGCTCGGGATCGACTCCGTCATCGCCGAGGTGCTGCCCGGGGACAAGGCCGCCAATATCGCTGCACTGCAGCGTGACGGTAAGAAGGCGGCGATGGTCGGCGACGGTGTCAACGATGCCCCCGCCCTGGCGCAGGCCGACCTGGGGGTGGCCATCGGTGCCGGCACGGATGTCGCGATCGAGACCGCCGATCTGGTGCTGATGCGCTCGGACCCGCTCGATGTGCCGATCGCGCTGCGCATCGGGCGCGCAACCCTGCGCAAGATGCGCCAGAATCTATGGTGGGCCGTGGGTTACAACGTCATTGCCCTGCCTATCGCCGCTGGCGTTTTCGAGCCGGCGTTCGGTCTGGTGCTTCGCCCCGAGATCGCGGCACTGTCGATGTCGGGATCCAGCCTGATCGTCGCCGTCAACGCGCTGTTACTCAAGCGCCTGAAGCTGCCGAACGCATCGCCGCCACGGGCCGTCCGGACAGGCGAACAGCGGCCGGCAGCACGTCTGTAACGGGTCCAATCGCGATGGCCGTACGGCGTCGGGTCGGGGAATGCGCGGGCGTGACGGCGAGGACCAACGACTCTACGAACCAAGTCAGTAGGAGGGCATCCTCGACCAAGGGCACCAGCGCAATACGTGCGACAGTGAGGAGGTACGCCGCGACGAACGACCACAGCGGCACGACATCGGACAGAAAGAAGACCGGCGAGCCCTGAAGCCACACAATCGAGGAAGGGCCTCGATGCGGGCTGCCGAGTCGAGACGGCCACAACGACGAGGGATGTCGTGATGATCGGATTCGCCATCAAGAATCTCAGCAGTGAGCGGATGCGGCTCGCCATCTCGGTGGGTGGAGTGGCGTTGGCCGTCATGCTGATCGTTCTGCTGCGCGGTCTGTTCGTGGCCTACGAGAACAAGGTCAGTGGGTACTTCGAACGGATCCCTGCGCAGCTGTGGGTTGTACAGCAGGGTACCGCGGACTTCTCTCACTCCTATTCGATCGTTCCTGACAGCGGACGTGACCGAGTCGCCGTGATACCCGGTGTGCAGGACGTGCATCCCTACCTTGCCCGCCAGGTCGGATTCACCTTGCAGGATGAGCAGGCGTTGCTCTACCTCGTTGGGTTCGATCCTCCGGCACCGATCGCCGGTCCGAACCGCATCGTTGCAGGATCCGGAGCGCCAGGCGATGACGGAATCATCGTCGACGAGGTGTTCACGACCAAACGTGGGGTAAGCCTTGGTGACACGTTGACTATCAACGGAATACCCCTACGGGTAGACGGCATCAGTGCTGGCGGGGACATGGTGATGTTCCAGTACGCCTACGTCAGTGTTCCCACCGCCCGGCGGGTGCTCGCTATGCCCGACATCGACAACGCTCTTCTGGTTCAACTCGAGCCACACGCCGAGCAGCCTGAGGTGGCGGACCGGATCGAGGCGCTATCACCGGAGTTTTCGGTGCGCGACACCGCTGCCGTCGTGACCGCCAATCAGCGGGTGATCACTGACAGCTTCTTACCCGTGATCACGGTACTGCTGATCATCGGCTTCGCGGTCGGGGTCGCTGTGATCGGGTTGACCATCTATTCGGCGGTGTTGGAGAAGCGCCGCGAATACGGGGTAATCAAGGCGCTCGGCGCTGGAGCGGGCCACCTCATCGTCGCCATTGCTGTTCAGGCGATGCTCGCGGCCCTCATCGGATACGCGGTCGGCATTGCGCTCGCGCTGGCTGCTCGCTCTGCGGCGGTGCGGTGGGTGCCGGCCTTCGTGTCCGATATCGTTGCGGTCGATCTCGCGTGGATTGCGGGCGCCGCCATCGTCATGGCCGTGCTGGCCTCGGCGATCCCCCTCGTCCGTATCGCCCGAATAGATCCAGCCGAGGTGTTTCGATCGTGACAGCCTTGCAACTCGTCCAGGTCACCAAGACATTCGGTGAGGGTCGTGCCGCGGTGAGCGCAGTCGACAACGTCGACCTCTCGGTTGCTACCGGAGAACTGGTCGTCATCATGGGCCCCTCCGGCTCGGGCAAGAGCACCCTGCTGCAGCTGATGGGGGCGCTGCTGTCACCGACTCACGGCGAAATTCGCATCGGTGATCGGCCACTGTCTCAGTTCAAGAACTCTGAGCTAGCACGCTTGCGGCTACACGAAATCGGATTTGTGTTCCAGACTTTCAACCTCTTAGGTGCGCTGAGTGCACTCGACAATGTGGCTCTGCCAGCGGCATTGGCTGGGGTACCGCGCAGCGCGCGGCGCGCCAGTGCCGCAGAGTTGCTGGAGCGTCTAGGCGTGGCAAAACGACGTGCACACCGCCCTGAGGCGCTGTCGGGCGGGGAGAAGCAGCGTGTGGCCATCGCCCGTGCGCTGATCAATGACCCCCCGCTGCTGCTAGCCGACGAGCCCACAGCCAACCTCGACTCGGCATCGGGTTACCAAGTGCTGCACCTGCTTCAGCGGCTGGCCAGCGACGACCACAAGACCATTGTCATGGTCACCCACGACCATAGGATCACGCCCATTGCTGACCGGTTGCTTTGGTTGGCCGATGGACAGCTGCGCAGACGCGAAACCGACTTCGCCACCGCGGCGGACCCGGTGTGCGGTATGGAGATTGTGATCGAACGCGCTGCCGGACACCGGGATGTCGACGGACACAGGCTCTACTTCTGTTCGCAGGTTTGCCTGGACCAATACGATGCCAATCCTGCCCGATATCGGCCGGATACTGAACAGTGAGGTTCACCGTTCCCACGGAGGCGAAGTCGTCGTCGTTCACAGGAGCTGTCTTCGCGCACCAACTGCCCGGCTGCCGATCTTTCGGAGCCTGGGTGCAGGGTGGCGCAGCGGTTCAATCAAGACGATACTGATCGGCGCAGTATGGAGCAACTACGTAGAACGCTATTTGCGCAGCAGTGGAGCGACGATCGGAGGATTCGAGTGGGTGTCGGCACGGCGGCGTAGCCGAGCCACGTTTCTGGAAGATCACCGGATGTCCTAGAGCTAGCCGGTCGCCCAACGATGTTGCCTTACAGTGAAAGTGCGCAAGTTTCCGCTAGCGCGCGGTCAACGACCGGTCCGAGGTCGTCTCCGAGAACGAGGATCGGTTATGAGAGAGGAGAAATGAAGTGAACGAGAGTGTGCATTGCGGATGGCTAAGACGGCGTATGGTTGGTGCGGTCACTTCTGTCGGGACGGCGGGCGTCGCAACGATCGCAGCGGCCGGTATTGCGGTTGCGCAGCCTACGCCACCGGATCCGTGTTCTCCGGCAGCCGTGATGCGGGCGCACGCCGCAACGATGACCCAGATGGCTGACTTTTTGGACTCCCGTCCCGACGTTCAACAGGTGTTCGTCGATGCGAGAAGCAAAGGCACACCTCAGGAACGACACGCAGTGGTCCAGTCGTTCACTGATACACACCCAGACGTGGCTGCTGCCTTCCAGAACATCCACCAACCGATGAAGGATCTGATGGCGCGGTGCGGCTTGTCCATGGGCTCAGGCATGATGCCCGGGGGTATGGGGCATGGTGATACGGGTGCCGGAGGCATGGTGCCCGGACACATGGGACCCGGAGGTATGCCGCCCGGGCAAATGGCGCCTGGAGGCCCGACACCCGGGCAGTGAGTTACGGCCGATCTTCTAGCGGTTGGCTACGGGCCGTAGGTGCCTGTTCGGGCGCCACCATGCTGTGGTCCGCCATCAGCGGCGGTTGCCCATCTCAACCGCGGCGTCTGACTACCGGCCGCATCTGTACTCGATGATGTCCGCGAGCCCGCCCACTTCAGCGCGACCGTGCGTGTCTGTTCGTGAAATCGCGGCGTGTCGCATGCTGCTGGGCGCGGTTGCAACGGCACGACCGTGCATCAGTACAGAACGTTGCGCATGTTCGTCGCGCTGTAGTACGCGTCGAGTTCGGCCATGCTGACGTCAGTCCTGATCAACGCCTTCGCGATCTGCGAAACACTCGGCACCGCAGGCGGATTCCACGTTTCGGGCCGCCACGCATCCGATCGCAGGAAGGCCTTGGTGCACTGGAAGAACACCTCCTCGACGGCGATCCCGAACGCCAGGAGGGGACGCTTGCCGTTCACCGCCATCGCATCGAAATAGTCGGCGTCCGACAGCACCCGCGCACGGCCGTTGATGCGCAGCGTGTCACTGCGGCCGGGAATGAGCGACAGCGTGCGTCGGTCCTTCACCTTGGTGGCGACGTAGGTGTCCGGCGTCCCCGACGATGGCGCGCAGCTCGCGGGCGGTGCTGACTTCGTGGCGCATGGCTCCATGATGCTCGCCCACCGGTCGAGCGCGATTAGTCCCCTCGGCCGCCGGGTAGCCGATCCGGCGGAGGTGAACGCAATGGCACACCATGTCGAGGTTGACCCGGCGCTGTGGGAGGAATTCCATCGGGTGGTCAACATGACGTCGCGCGAACTGATGGACTGGCTGCGCACCAGGTCCGCCCACGAGGACAGCGAGGAGATGCCGGACCAGGCCGGCACGAAAACCGGCCGGGCCGTGCTCGACATCCTGCAGAAGCGGCGCACAGACCTCACCGACGCGGACGAACGCGTCATGCGCAAGGTCGTCGACCGCATCCACGCCGAGCGCCGCGACGACCTCGAGCCGACCGCCGGTCAGGAGAATTGGCGCCATCGCCTGATGACGATCGGCCACGACCCGCTCAAGCCGCCGCGCTAGGCACCCCCACGGTCGCCCGCCTGTCCGCCGTACCGTGCGGCGAGTGCGCGGCGGTCCACCTTGCCGATGCCGCGCCGGAGCAACTCCTCGACGACGTGGATCTCGCGCGGCGCCGCGGTGGCATCCAGAGCGGTCGCGACATGCGAGCGAAGCTCGGTCAGCGTCGGCGCATCGCAGCCCGGCGAAAGCACGATGGTCGCGACGACCCGCTGGCCCAGTCGGGCGTCGGCCACCCCGAACACCGCCGACTCCGCGACCGAAGGATGGGTGGCCAACGCCGCCTCCACGAGTTGCGGCATCACCGTCAGCCCGCCGGTGCTGATCGCATCGTCGACGCGGCCGACCACGCTGAGCCTGCCCGAATCATCGAGCACGCCGACGTCGTCGGTGCGAAACCAACCCGCGTCGGCGAACGGGTCCGGCTCAACCGGATTGCGGTATCCCTTCGCCAGGGTGCGTCCGCCCACCACGATGCGGCCGTGGTCGATGCGCACCCGAACCCCGTCGAGCGGCACACCGTCATACACGCACCCGCCGGCCGTCTCGCTCATCCCGTAGGTGCGCACCACGGGAATCCCTGCGGCAGCGGCTTTCTGGGCGAGTGCCGTGGGCATCGGGCCGCCACCGATCAGCACTCGGTCCAACTGGGCAAGCGCCGCCGCGGCCGAAGAGTCCTGCAGCGCCCTGTCCAGTTGCACCGCCACCAGCGAGGCGTAGCGCCGGTCGGACGTCATCGAATCGATAGCCGAAACCAATTCGGCAGCAACGAAGCTCGGTGATAGTGCCACCGGCGTCGTGTCCGCGACGACACTGCGCACCAGCACCTGGAATCCGGCCACATGCACGGCGGACAACGCGAGCAGCCACTGACCAGGGCCGCCGAGGCGGTCATGCGTTGCCTGCGCGCTCGCGGTCAACGCCGCCGCCGTCAGCATCGCTCCCTTGGGGATTCCGGTGGTGCCCGACGTCGACACCACCAGCGCCACGTCGTCGTCGACCTCGTCGCCGGCTCGCAAAGCCGTTGTCAGCGAGCGCGATCCACGCTCATCGTCGGCGGGAACCGGAAGAACGCCGACTCGCCCGGCCAGCGCGTCGGCCACAGCGGGAACGACGGCCGGCGCTGCGGACCCGGCCGGGATCGCCAACGGTCGCAGGACGGCTATCGGTCGCCTCCGCGGCACCTCATCGCCGCATGTCCCGGCGCAGTGGGTGATTGTCGGGCACCTGCACGAAGATCAGCGTGACGCCGTCGGGGTCGGTCACATGCATCTCATGCAGGCCCCACGGCTCCCGACGGGCGGCCCTGGCGATCGGCACCCCTCGCCCGGCGAGTTCCTTCTCGCTGGCGTAGAGGTCGCGGACCTGCAGCCACAACGTGCCGCCGGCGAGGGGGCCGCCATGGCTAGCCAACTCGATCAACGACTGCCCGGCGTAGAACACGGTTCCCGCACCGTAGTCGCGGGCGATCGCCAGACCCAGTTCGTCGCGGTAGAACCGCACGGACCGCTGGTAGTCCGCCGGCCGGATGAGCATCCGGCTGGCCAGAATCTCCATGCCATCGTGTCTATCACGCCGGTCAGCCGATCCGGCGGCCGACACCGTCCCAGTAGGGCTCGCGCAGCGCACGCTTGAGCAGCTTGCCGCTGGGGTTGCGGGGAAGGGCGTCGGCGAAGGTCACCGACTTCGGCAGCTTGAAACCCGCGAGCCGATCGCGGGCATAGGCGATCAGGTCGGCCTCGGTGGGCGAGGCGCCCGCCGCGGGCACGACGATCGCCTTGACCGCCTCGCCCCACCTCGCGTCCGGGACACCGATCACTGCGACATCGCCCACCTCGGGGTGCGTCATGAGGACGTTCTCGACCTCGATGGGATAGACGTTCTCGCCACCGGAGACGATCATGTCCTTGACCCGGTCGTGCAGGAACAGATGTCCGGAGTCGTCGAGGTAGCCGGCGTCGCCGGTCCGGAGCCAGCCGTCGGCGGTGATGGCTGCGGCCGTCGCCTGGGGGTTGTTCCAGTAGCCGCGCATGTTCTGCCGCGACCGGGTCCACACCTCGCCGACCGTCCCCGCGGGGACGTCGCGGCCGGCAGGACAGGACGGGTCGACGATCCGCAGCTCCACCCACTCGAACGGCTTGCCGCAGGACCGCAACAGTTCCCGGTCATGCTCGTCGAGTTGGGTGATGGAGCCGGTGGTCTCGGTCATGCCGTACACCTGAAGCAGGTGGCAGTCGAACCGTTCCAGTGCTCTGACCAGAACGGAGTCGGTGATCGGTGACGCGCCGTAGACGATGGCCCGCAGCGCGGAGAAGTCCGTCGCCTCGACGCCCGGCGTGTCCAGCAGCCGCTGAATCACCACCGGCACCAGCAGCATGTTCGTGATCGCATGTCGGGCAACGGCATCGAGGATCGCCGGCGGGTCGACGTCGCGCAGCACCACGGTGCGGGCTCCCTCGCACAGTCCGACCAGCGCCCAGCCCGAGCCCGCCATGTGAAACATCGGCATCACCGCGAGGTTCACGCTGTCGCGGTCGAAGCGCCACTTCTGCGCGATGCCGGTGGCCTTGCAGAAGTAGTTGTCGTTGGTCAGCATCACGCCTTTGGGTGTCCCTGTGGTACCCGAGGTGTACATCAGGAACGCGACGTCGTCGGGTCCGGTTGTCACACCGGGATCTTCGGCGGGCTGGGCGGCAAGCCAGTCGTCGTATCGGAGCCAGCGCGGGTGATCGCCGATGGCGACCATCGCGACGTCCCCGACCGCCTCGACGTGGCCGAAGAACTCCGAACCGACCACCACCGCGCGGGCGCCGGCGTCGGCGATGATGTGCCGGATCTCCGGCGGGGCCAGCCGCCAGTTGACGGGCACCACCACCGCGCCCAGCTTCGACAGCGCGCAGGCGACCTCGAAGAACTCGATGCCGTTCTTCTCGACGAACGCCACCCGGTCGCCGGACTGCACGCCCGCGGCGCGGAACGCCTGAGCGAGCCGGTTCGAGCGGGCGTTCAACTCGCCGAACGTCAGGCTGCGCTCACCGGCGATCAGCGCCACCGCATCCGGTCGCTGCGCGCCGTACACGCGCGCGATGTCGGCGACCGTGGCGATGGCGGGATGGGGCATGTCAGGTGTTGGGCTGGACGCGCTGGCGCTTCATCACCGCGTCGACGACACCGGGGGCCACGCTGTTGACCGCATGCGCGGTGAGCGCCATTCGCGGGGCGATGCGCACCGGCCGGGTGCGCGCCGCGGTGACCATCCAGTCGGCGGCCTCGGACGCCGACAGGCCGGGCAGTCCGTCGTAGGCGCGGGTCGGCGCGATCATCGGGGTGAGCACCAGCGGATAGAACAGCGTCGTGGAGTGCACGCCGGCTACGGCCCACTCGGTTTCGATGACCCGGCTGACGGCGGTGAGCGCGGCCTTCGACGCGTTGTACACCGCGAACAACGGGGAGGACTCGCTGAGCACCCCCCACGTCGAGACGTTGATGATGTGGCCGTCGCGGCGCTCGCGCATGCCGGGGGCCAGGCCGCGGATCAGTCGTAGCGGCGAGAAGTAGTTCAGCGCCATCGTGCGCTCGACGTCGTGCCAGCGGTCCAGTGACTCCGCCAGCGGCCGGCGGATCGACTTGCCCGCGTTGTTGATCAAGATGTCGACCCCGCCGAGGTCTGAGGTGACCCGGGCCGCCAATTCGTCGACCGCGTCGAGGTCGGACAGGTCGCAGGCGTGCGCGCGGGCGTCGCCGCCGGCTTCGGTGATGCGGTGCACCAGCGCGTCGAGCAGTTCCCGACGCCGAGCGGCCACCACGACGGTCGCGCCGCGGCGGGCGAACTTCTCGGCGGCGGCCTCACCGATACCCGACGACGCCCCGGTCAGCAGGATGCGTTTTCCCCGCAGGTCGACGATCTCGCGGCCGGGTTGCAACTGCAGCAGCTCGGGCACGATCGGGGGACGCATGCTGCTCAACAGCAGCTGACCGGCCAGCCGGCGCAGCGGGTTTCTGCTCACGCGCCGAGCCTAGACGAGGGATTCGCCCGAATCGCCGCTCAGAAGTAGCGCGGGAAGCCGCTCCAGTCGGGGTCGCGCTTCTGCAGGAACGCGTCGCGGCCCTCGACGGCTTCGTCGGTCATGTACGCCAATCGTGTTGCCTCACCGGCGAACAGCTGCTGCCCGACCAGCCCGTCGTCGGTCAGGTTGAAGGCGTACTTGAGCATCCGGATCGCCTGGGGCGACTTGCCGTTGATCGCCTCGGCCCACTGCAGCGCGACGTTCTCCAACTCGACGTGGTCGACGACCTCGTTCACCGCGCCCAGCGCGTGCATTTGCTCGGCGGTGTACGGGCGGCCGAGGAAGAAGATCTCGCGGGCGAACTTCTGGCCCACCTGCTTGGCCAGGTACGCGCTGCCGTACCCGCCGTCGAAGCTGCCGACGTCGGCGTCGGTCTGCTTGAAGCGGGCGTGCTCGCGGCTGGCCAGCGTCAGATCGCACACCACGTGCAGGCTGTGCCCGCCGCCTGCGGCCCAGCCGTTGACCAGACATACCACCGGCTTGGGCATGAACCGGATGAGCCGCTGCACCTCGAGGATGTGCAGCCGCCCCGCACGCGCGGGGTCCACGGTCTCGGCCGTCTCGCCGGACGCGTACTGGTATCCGCTGCGGCCGCGGATGCGCTGGTCACCGCCCGAGCAGAACGCCCAGCCACCGTCCTTGGGGGAGGGTCCGTTACCGGTCAGCAGGACGACGCCGACGTCGGGGGACATCCGTGCGTGGTCGAGCACCCGGTACAGCTCGTCGACGGTGTGCGGCCGGAACGCGTTGCGGACCTCGGGCCGGTCGAAGGCCACCCGCACCGTCGGCTGGTCGACGCCGTCGAGGACGTGGCGGTGGTAGGTGAGGTCGGTCAGCTTGAAGCCGTCGACGGGCCGCCACAGCGACGGGTCGAAAGGGTTGTCCCTCATGCGGTTACCGGATCCAGCCGAAACACCGGGCAGCGGCCCGCCAGCTTCTCGAACTCGTCGGGATTGGGTCCGGTCACCAGGCCGGCGTTCTTCATGAAGCCGACGCCGGTCGGCACCTTGATCGGGAACTCGCGCAGCAGCGGCCGCGCGTCGTCCACCGGCATCTCGACCAGGTGAACGCGTTCGATGTGGCGGCCCTTGCGCAGGGTGGCCTCGTCGGCGGCGCGGGCATTGGCGGCCCAGTCGGCACCGGGCAGACCGGCGACGATGTAGCGGTCGCCGTCGACGGTCATCGGCGTCACAGGTGTGTCGTAGAGCTTGCCGGACTTGCGGCCGGGAACGGTCAGCACCGCAGGGCCGTTGGCGCCAAAACTCACCCCGCGCCGCTGCAGCGCGACCATCACCGTGTTGACGTACTTCAGCCACCATGGCGGCCGGATACGCGTGCTGTCGGACATAGCAGCGACGCTACGTGATGGCCTCGATGCGGAACACCGCCAGGCGGTCCGCCATGCTCTCCAACTCGTCGGGCGTGCCGACGGTCAGCACACCGACCCGCTTCATCAGGTCGACGCCCGTCGGCACGTGAACGGGGAACTGCCGCAGCACCGGTCGGGCCTCGTCGGGCGACAGTTCGACCAGCCGCACCCGCTCCGACGAGCGGCCCTCGGTCAACGTGACGCTGTCGGCGGCGCGCACATTGCGCACCCAGTCCGCACCCGGATATCCGTTGACGACGAAGCGATCCCCGTCGACGTGCATCGGGGTGACCGGCGTCGAGCGGTCTTTGCCCGTGCGGCGGCCCGGCACGGTCAGCACCACCGGCGACTCGTGTCGCGAGATCGGGACACCGAGCCGCAGCAGCACCATCAGCAATTTGTTGACGTGCTTGAGCCATGGCGGGGGAGCGATGCGTGCACCCATGCCGCGACGCTACCGCTCATATCTCGATGCCGGACTCGCTGAGCGCAAAGCGCAGGCCGGCGGTGCGCTCGGCGGTCGGCAGCGGGTCGACGAGCACGAATCGGCAGCCCAGGGCTCGGGCGCCGCCGTCGGCTTCGTCGCTGTCGCCGACCATGAGCGCGCGTTCCGGTCGCACCCCCAGCCTGGACAGCGCGGACTCGAAGATGGCGGCGTCCGGCTTGATGGCGCCGACTTCGAACGACAGCACGAACTCGTCGACGAACTCGGCCGCACCGATCGACTCGAAGGCGGGCCGCACATCGAAGGCGATGTTCGACACGACCGCGGTCCTGACGCCCCGCCGGTGCAGGCCCTCGAGCACCGTCGCGGTGTCCGGGTACGGCGTCCAGTTCAACGGGTCGACCACCAGCCCGTACAGCGATTCGGCGTGCTCGTCGGCCAGCCCCGATTCGCGTAGCACGTGCAGGTAGGCCTCGCGGTGCAGGTGTGGTGCCAGGTCGCGGTTGACCCATGCGTGGTAGGCGTGGGGATCCATGTCGACGTGGTGGCCGGTTGGGGCGGTGAGCCGGCGCATCAACTCGGCCTGCACGTGCCCGTCGACCTGTCGGTCGTCGACCCGCATCCCGTCGAACCAGGTCTCGTCCTCCTCGAGGCGAAACAGGGTGCCGGAGTAGTCGAACAGGACGGCGTCGATCTCGGTCATCGCCAACCACCTTAACGGCGTGCCCGAGCGGCCTTGTCGCGCAGCACCTCTCGTTCACGTTCGTTGTCGGCCATGGTGGCGGCCCTGTCGAACTCGTCGGCCGCCTCACCGTCGCGGCCGAGCCGGGCCAGCAGTTCTCCGCGCACGCTGGGCAGCAGGTAGGAGCCGTCGAGGCCGGTGAGACCGTCGACGATGCTCAGCGCGGCGTCCGGGCCGTCGGCCATCGCCACCGCGACCGCCCGGTTCAGTAGCACCACCGGCGACGGCGTGACCTGCAGCAGGCCGTCGTACAACATGACGATGCGGCGCCAGTCGGTCTGCTCGGCGGTCGGGGCGGTGGCGTGGCATTCGGCGATCGCGGCCTGCAACGCGTACGGCCCCCAGCCACTGCCCTTGCGCTGCACCGCGTTCGCGGCCCGCTGGAGGGCCGCGACGCCGCGCTGGATCTGCGCGCGGTCCCACCGTGCGCGGTTCTGGTGCTCGAGCAGGACGGGCTTGCCGTCGGCGTCGGTGCGTGCGGCGAACCGCGACGACTGCAACTCCATCAGCGACACCAGGCCGTGCACCTCCGGTTCGTCGGGGACCAGCGCGGCCAACACCCTGCCCAGCCGCAGCGCCTCGCTGCACAGCTCGTCGCGGATCCAGCGTTGCCCGGACGATGCGGAGTAACCCTCGTTGTAGATCAGGTAGACGACACTGAGCACGGCCGACAGCCGCTGCGGATACTCGGCGCGGTCGGGCACCTCGAACGGCACGTTCGCCGCCGACAGGGTCTTCTTGGCGCGGGTGATGCGCGCGGCGATGGTCGGCGTCGACGCGAGGAAGGCGCGGGCGATCTCCTCGGTCGTGAGCCCTCCGACCACCCGCAGCGTCAGCGCGATCTGGCCCTCCCGCGACAGCACCGGGTGCGTGGAGATGAAGATCAGCCGCAGGACGTCGTCGTCGATGCGGTCGGGATCCCACCCGTCGGGGAACTCACGGTCGTGGCTCTCCAGTTCGTGCGCCATTGCCGCGTACTTGCCGTCGAGGCTCTCCTGGCGGCGCCAGTAATCGACCGCCTTGCGTTTGGCGACCGTGGTCAGCCATGCGCCTGCATTGCGCGGCACTCCGGTGCGCGGCCACTGCTGCAGCGCGTCGACGAGCGCGTCGGCGGCCAGGTCCTCGGCCAGCCCGACGTCGCCGACCGCGCGCGTCAGCGTCGCGACGATCTTGGCGGCCTCCATCCGCCAGACCGCGTCGACCGTCTCCTTCACCTCGGTCGTCACGCGCCCATTGTGCCGGGCGGCTGGAAAACCGCCTCGACACGCCGACCCGAGTGCGATCGGCCGTCTGCTCGCGGTGGGACAGTAACCGGTGATGGCGCATCGACTGGTTACCGCGTACCGGGAGGGCCGCAAGGCGTTCCCGCACACGCTCGCCAACCCCTATGCGGGACTGGGCGACCGGGCCGTCGCGCGAATGTGGCGGCTGGGCTGGCAGCGCGCAGCCGAGGAGAACCGCGCGATCCCCAGCGAACAGGAACGGCTGGCCCGCTTCGCCGCCGAGATCGATGCCCTTCTGGACTGACCGCCTCGACGCGCTCCCGCAGCGGAACACCCGCGTCGTGCTGGGGATCACCGGCCCGCCGGGTACGGGCAAGTCGACGTTGGCCGAGTCGATCGTCGCCGCGACACCCGCCGCGGTGTGCGTCCCGATGGACGGCTTCCACCTCGCCGACATCGAACTCGAGCGCCTCGGCCGCCTCGACCGCAAGGGCGCCATCGACACCTTCGACGGATACGGCTACCTCGCGCTGCTGCAACGGCTTCGGCGGCAACGCACCGAGATCGTCTACGCGCCGGCATTCCACCGACACCTCGAGCAGCCGATCGCGGGCAGCATCGCGATCGAGCCGGCCGACCGGCTGATCGTCACCGAGGGCAACTACCTGCTCGACGACGACGATCCGTGGCCGGCCGTGCGCGCGCGGCTCGACGAGGTCTGGTATGTCGACGTCGCGCCCGACGAACGCCGCCGCCGACTCGAGGCGCGTCACATCGAGTTCGGCAAGACGCCCGAGCAGGCTCGCGCGTGGGTGCGCGACATCGACGAACCCAACGCGCGTCGCATCGAATCCACTCGCCACAAGGCCGACCTGGTGCTCACCCTCTAGCGCCCTCTAGCGCCCTCTAGCGCCCTCTAGCGCGAGCGTGCGCGTCCGCACACGACACGCCGCCGAAATTCAACACTTTGCGCACGCTCGCGACGGCCGATCAGCCGACGGCGCGGTCGCTGCCCTCCCAGAACTGTGCCCGCACAGCCTTCTTGTCGGGCTTGCCGAGAGCGGTCACCGGCACGGAGTCGACGACGACCACCTGCTTGGGCGATTGCACCGATCCCTTGCGCTCCTTGACCGCGGCCTGGATCTCCGCGGTCATCTGCGCGACCGACGCCTCGTCGGACGCGGCATCCGGGCGCAGCACGACGACCGCGGTCACCGCCTCACCCCACTTCTCGTCTGGGGTGCCGATCACACAGACCTGGGCCACTGCGGGATGCTCGGCGACAACGTCTTCGACCTCGCGCGGGAACACGTTGAAACCGCCCGTCACGATCATGTCCTTGGTCCGGTCGACGATGTAGTAGAAGCCGTCCTCATCCTCGCGGGCCAGGTCGCCGGTGTGCATCCAGCCGTCCCGGAAGGTCTCGGCCGTCGCCTCGGGCTTGTTCCAGTAGCCGCCCGACACCAGCGGCCCCGACACGCAGATCTCGCCGACCTCGCCCTTGGGCACCGGCTTGCCGTCGCCGTCGAGCAACGCCACCCGCGCGAACACCGTAGGCCGGCCACACGACGTCAGCCGCTTGTCGTCGTGCTCGTGCTTGGCCAGGTACGTGATCACCATCGGGGCCTCGGACTGCCCGTAATACTGAGCGAAGATCGGGCCGAACCGTCGGATCGCCTCCTTCAACCGCACCGGGTTCATCGCCGAGGCGCCGTAGTACACGGTCTCCAGCGATGACAGATCGCGGGTGTGGCTGTCGGGATGGTCCATCAGCGCGTAGATCATCGACGGCACCAGCATCGTCGCGGTGATCTTCTGCTCCTCGATGACCCGCAGCACCTCGGCAGGGTCGAACTTGGTCAGCACCACCAGTTCGCCGCCCTTGATGATCGTCGGCACGAAGAACGCCGCGCCGGCGTGCGAAAGGGGGGTGCACATCAGGAATTTCGGCCGTTCCGGCCACTCCCACTCGGCCAGCTGGATCGTCGTCATGGTGGTGATCGACTGCACGGTACCGATCACGCCCTTGGGCTTTCCGGTGGTGCCTCCGGTGTAGGCCATCCCGCCGATGTGGTCGGGCGGCAACTCTGCGGCCACCAACGGTTGCGGTGAGTACTTGGCGGCCTCGGCGGTCAGGTCGACGGCCTTGCCCTCCAACTCCGAGGGCACCGGCCCGATTGTCAGTATCTGCTTGAGGTCGGGCACCTTCTCCAGCAGTCCCAGCGCCCGTTCGACGAACATCGGGTTGGGGTCGATGATCAGCGAGCTGACCCCGGCGTCATTGAGCACGTAGGCGTGATCGTCGAGCGAACCGAGAGGGTGTAGTGCCGTGCGGCGGTAGCCCTGTGTCTGCCCGGCACCGATGATCATCAGGACCTCGGGCCGGTTCAACGACAGCAGCCCGGTGGCGCTTCCTGCGCCCGCGCCCAGCGCCTCGAACGCCTGAATGTACTGGCTGATGCGCTCGGCGAGCTGGCCACCGGTCAGCGTGGTGTCGCCGAGGAACAGCACCGGCTTGTCCTTGTTGCGCTTCAGCGCGCCGACGGTCAGGTGTCCGGAATGAATGGGATGGCGCAACGAATCGTCCGTCATGACCCTAAGACTAGAACGTGTTCCAGATTCGCTGGCAAGGGTCGCCTGATTCGGCTTCACTCGACCGTGTGAGCAAGCAACAGCTGCGGGACAAGATCCTCGAGCTGTCGCGGCAGCGCGGGCCGGACAAGACCATCTGCCCTTCCGACGCCGCCCGCGCTATCGGTGGCGAGAACTGGCGTGACCTGATGGACGACGCCCGCGACGTCGCACGGGACCTCGCCAGACAGGGCGAGGTCGAGATCACGCAGAAGGGCGAGGTGCTCGACCCGGACGCCGCTTGGCGCGGAGCCGTCCGGATCCGCGCCAAGTAGCACCTGTCATGCCAGCTTGTCGGCCTCCGCGCGGGCCTGCGCCGCGATCTTCTCGGCGAGTTGGGCCTTCCACTGGATCTCCTTGCGGACCCAGGGGTTGTCCAGCGGGAAGTCCTGCGTCTCGGAGACCCGGCGCACCTCGACCTTGACGCCCTTGCCCAGCGGGATCCGCTGCGCCCACCGCTTGGCCTCCTCCTTCGACGACACCTCGATGATCCAGAAGCCGTTGAACAGCTCCTTGGCCTCGGTGTACGGCCCGTCGGTGACCACCGGCGGGTCAGAGTCGAAGTCGACGACGAAGCCCTCCTCGGGGCCGGTCAGCCCTTCGCCCGCCAGCATCACACCGGCTTTGATCAGCTCCTCGTTGAAGCGGCCCATCTCCTCGATGATCTGGTCGAAGTCGATCTCCATCTCCGCCATCGCGGCCTCGGCCTCGGGAGTGGACCGCATGATCAGCATGTAACGCGCCATTGTTCGTCTCCTTCTCGGTGTGGTGAAGGGGCTCCGTTGTCGTGCCCTCGATGACACGTCGAACGACACCTCGGTGAAATCGACACGACCCGCGAGAAATTCTCATCGAATTTCCCCGCGCCTGTCAGGATGACTCCATGACGGCTGCTGACCTGGTGATTCGTGGAACCGTGCTGACCGTCGACGAATCGCATCCGACCGCGGAGGCGCTTGCGGTGACCGACGGCCGCATCGTGGCGGTTGGCGCCCGCGCCGACATCGACGCCCTGATCGGCGCCGAGACCCGGACCCTGGACCTCGGCGACGGCTGCGTCATGCCCGGGTTCGTCGAGGCGCACGGCCACCCGGTGATGGAGGCGATGGTGCTCTCGGACCGGATCGTCGACATCCGCCCGGTCACCCTGCCCGACGCGGGCGCCGTCCTGGACGCGATCGGCACCGAAGTCGCCGCCCGGGGTGACGACGGCGCCTACCTCAACGGCTGGGACCCGCTGCTGCAGACCGGCCTGCCCGAGCCCACCCTCGAGTGGCTGGACGCCCAGGCCCCCGCCACCCCGCTGGTGATCGTGCACAACTCCGGCCACAAGGCGTTCTTCAACAGCGCCGCCGCCCGCGCGGTCGGCCTCACCCGCGACACCCCCGACCCCAAGGGCGCCCGTTACGGCCGCGACGCCGCCGGGGACCTCGACGGCAGCGCCGAGGAGATCGCGGCCGTGTTCAGCCTGCTCGGTGGCGCCATCGCGCCCAGCGACTACCCCGCGATGCTGACGGCCGAACTGGCTCGGCTCAACCGCGCCGGTCTCACGACGTGCTCTGACATGGCCTTCGACCCGGTGTTCCGGCCCCTGATCGAGCAGATGCGCGACGCGTTGACAGTCCGGCTGCGGCTCTATGAGATGTCCACCGCAGAGATGACGACCGACATGACCCCGGACAACGGCGACGACCTGCTCCGCCAGATCGGCATCAAGATCTGGGTCGACGGCTCCCCGTGGGTCGGCAACATCGACCTGTCCTTTCCCTACCTCGACACCGAAGCCACCCGCACCATCGGCGTCGCACCGGGATCGTGCGGGCACGCCAACTACACCCGCGAGCAGTTGACCGAGATCGTGCAGACGTACTACCCGCAGGGTTGGCAGATGGCCTGTCACGTGCACGGCGACGTTGGGGCGGACACGATCCTCGACATCTACGAGGACACCCTGAAGCGGTGGCCCCGCGACGACCACCGGTTGCGGCTCGAGCACGTCGGCGCCATCAGCGACGCGCAACTGGAGCGGGCACACCGACTCGGCGTCACCTGCAGCCTGTTCGTCGACCACATCCACTACTGGGGTGACATCATCGTCGACGGGCTGTTCGGGTCCGAGCACGGAAGCCGTTGGATGCCATGCGGTTCGGCGGTCGCCACGGGCATGCGGATCTCATTGCACAACGACCCGCCGGTCACCCCGGAGGAGCCGCTGCGCAACATCAGCGTCGCGGCCACCCGCATCGCGCCCAGCGGTCGGGTAATCGGACCCGAGCAGCGGATCACCGTCGAGCAGGCCATCCGGGCCCAGACCCTCGACGCGGCGTACCAGTTGTTCGCCGACGACGTCGTCGGATCGCTGCAAACCGGCAAGTACGCCGACCTGGTGGTGCTGTCGGCCGATCCGCGGACGGTGCCGCCGGGGGAGATCGCCGACCTACAGGTGCGCGCCACCTTTCTGGCGGGCCGCCAGGTTTACCCGAAAGACGACTGACACCGCGACGACCGTGGCAGGCTCGAAACATGTCTGACCTGCCCGCCCCACGCTTCCTCGACGAACGAACCGCCCACTGGGCCGAGACCAAGCCGGACGAGGAGGCGATGACCTACCTCGAGCGGTCCTGGACCTGGTCCGAGTGGAACGACCGGGTGCGACGGCTCGCGGGCGCGCTGAAGGAGCGCGGCATCACTCGTGGGGACGTCGTGGCGTTCCTCGACAAGAACCACCCGGCCTGCGTCGAGCTCACGCTGGCGGCCGCGTCGCTGGGCGCGGCCAACGCGATCGTCAACTTTCGCCTCGCCGCCGACGAACTCGACTACGTCCTCAACGATTCCGGCGCCAAGGTGCTGATCGTCGGCAAGGAACTCAAGCCGACGGTGGACAAGATCCGCGACAAGCTCTCGGCCGTCGAGCATGTCATCGAGGTGACGCCCGAGGGGGAGGACGACGAGTACGAGGCGATGCTGGCCGCGGCGAAGCCGACCGGCCGCGCCGACGACATCGAACCCGACGACGTGGCGATCATCATGTACTCGTCGGGCACCACCGGCCGGCCCAAAGGCGTGCAGTTGACGCACGCGAACCTGATCGCACACACCATCAACGCCCACGAAGGCTTCGAGTTCGACGAGGGCGACAAGAACATGGTGGCGATGCCGCTGTTCCACGTCGGCGGATCGTCCTACGTGCAGTTCGGGATTCACGACGGCGTGCCCAGCGTGATGACGCGCGAGGTGGACGGCGTCTCGCTGGCCGGCGCGATCCTCAACGGCGCCAACCGCACCTTCCTGGTGCCTGCCGTGCTGGCCAAGGTGCTGGAGTCCGGCGAGGACGCGGTCAAACTGTTCGGCGCGCTCAAGACGTTCGCCTACGGCGCGTCGCCGATGCCGTTGCCCCTGCTGCGCCAGGCGCTCGAGGCCTGGCCGAACACCGACTTCATGCAGGCCTACGGGCTCACCGAGGTGTGCGGCGTGATCAGCCACCTGCTGCCCGAGGCGCACCGTGACCCCGGCAAGGAGGAGCGGTTGACCAGCGCAGGCACACTGGTGCCCAATGCCGAGGTGCGCGTCGTCGACCCGGACACCCTCGAGGACGTGCCCGCGGGCGAGCAGGGCGAACTGTGGTTCCGCACCTCGCAGTTGATGAAGGGCTACCACAACAAGCCCGAGGCAACGGACGAGTCGATCACCGAGGACGGGTGGTTCCGCAGCGGCGACATCGGCCGCGTCGACGAGGGCGGCTACATCTTCGTCGAGGACCGCCTCAAGGACATGATCATCTCCGGCGGCGAGAACATCTACTCGATCGAGGTCGAGCGGGTGCTGGCCGAGCATCCCGCGGTGACCGACGTCGCGGTGATCGGTGTGCCCGACGAGAAGTGGGGCGAGGTGGTCAAGGCGGTTGTCTCGGTCGAGGGCGAAGCATCCCCGGAGGAGATCATCGCGTTCGCGCGGGAGCGGCTCGCCGGGTACAAGTGCCCAAAGTCCGTCGACATCACCGACGAGTTGCCGCGCAACCCCACCGGCAAGGTTCTCAAGAAGGAACTGCGCAAGCCGTACTGGGAGGGCCGCGACCGCACGACGGTCTAGCGTGATGAACCGGCCGGCGGTCACTGTGTCCACGGCGATCTCGGCGCCTGCGGTGCGCATCTGGGAGCTGGTGTCCGACATCGGTGTGATGCCGCGGCTCAGCGACGAATTGAGGTCGGTCGAGTGGGTGGACGGTGACGGTCCGCGTCTGGGAGCGCGGTTCCGCGGCACCAACAGCCATCCGGCCATCGGGTTGTGGACGACGGAGTCGGTGGTCGTCGAATGTGATCCACCGCGGGTTTTCGCGTGGGCTGTGGGCGATCCGGATCGGCCGGCCGCGACGTGGCGGTTCGAGGTGGTTCCGGTCGGCGAAGCAGCACAGTTGCGATACACCGCAGAAATCGGGCCCGGCCGCTCGGGAGTGTCGATGCTCATCGAGCGTGCACCTCAGCGGCGGGAGGCGATCATCGCGAACCGGCTGGGTCAGTTCGATCGGGCAATGACGGCGACCATCGCCGGTATCAAGGCACTCGCGGAGTCCTAACGGCGTATCGGGACGGCGATTTCGTTGCGGCGCCGGAACGGAAGCGTCCACGGCGGGTCGAAGAACCAGGCGGTCGGCTCGCCGTCCGCCTCGATGTCGTGCGCCCGCAATGCCGCCAGCAGCTCGCGGGTGCGGGCCGCGACGGCGTTGGGACCGCGATCGCCGGAGAAGCGCAGCACCGCATACGTCTGCGCGGGCACCTCGACCAGCGTGACGTCCTCGTCGTCCGGCGTCGGCAGGGTGTCCATCGTCCACTTCGACGGCATGAAGAAGCGGATTGTCCAGCGGTTGTCCGCGTCGCGGACCTGGGCGACGGGTGCGGTCATCGCGATGCGCTCACCGGACTGCGCGACGGGTGCGGTCATCGCGATCTTCTCGTCGCGGTGGTTGGCGCCGAAGATGTAGCCCGCGAGGCGGCGGAAGCCGATGTTGCGCGCGCGTTCCTCGTCGGCGTCGACCACCGTCTCGGCGGCGATCCGCGATCCGTACCGCCGTAACTCCACCACGTCGGTGAGCGTCGTCGACAGGTAGTGCGGCTCTTCGGTGCCGGTGCGGATGCCGACGATCGAGAGCGCCGACTCCGCGACCTGACCGGGTATGTCGAGGATTCGCATCAGCGTCGGTTCAGGATCCAGATGTGCGTGGACAGTGCGGTCGCGAACGCACACCACGCCGGATACAGCGCCAACGGCGCCGCCGACGCCCCCTGCACGGCCACGGCGCGACGGGTCAGATCGGCGCTGCTGGCGGTTAACACACCCGCGGCGACCGCCGACGTGCCCAGCATCCGCCGGCCGAAGAACAACCACGACCAGCTGGCGTTCAACACCAGGTTTCCGGCGAGCGCCGCGAGATATCGACGGCGTTCGGCAGTCTGGCCGCGGCGCTCGTATTCGTCGAGGGTTGCCGACGACACCGCGGCGATGTCGGCGTACAGCACCGGCCACACGATCGGAAACGCCTGCCGGGGCGGCTGATACGGCGGCTTGCGCAGCTTCGCATACCACGGCGACTGCGCGGGCCTGCTCGCCAGCCCGCCGACGACCGCGGTCGCCGTCACGGCCAGCGCGGACGGGATCAGGGTTTTCAGTTGCACGATGCTCCTAAATTCGGATGCTCGGCGTCTTTTGTTAAGCAAGTGAAACACTACCCGCCGCGAGGACGGTTCAGCCCGAAAAGGCTTGCTTACCGATCCGTGACGTCGGGTCACCGCCCGCGGGCATACCGGCGGTCGGGGGTACTTTCGGCCCCATGGCGGGGTCGAAGCGCGACGTGGTGGTCATCGGCGCCGGCTTGGCCGGCCTGCGATGCGCGGCACTGCTCTGCGCCCACGGTCGCGACGTGGCGGTGTGGGAAGCCGCCGATCAGATCGGCGGCCGTGTGCGGACCGACGAGATCGACGGCTTCCGCTGCGACCGGGGCTTTCAGGTGCTCAACCCCGCATACCCCGACCTCAAACGCGCCGTTGACCTTTCGCTGCTCGACCTGCAGTCCTTCGACGTCGGTGTCGGGATCCGGCGCGATCACGACTCCACGCGGTGGGTGCATCCGCTGCGCAGTCCGGCCGGGTTGCCTGCGATGGTGACCGGTGGCGGCCTCGGGGCACGCGACGTGTTGGCGCTGGCCAGATGGGCCGCACCCGCGCTGCGCCCGGCGGCGTTGAAGAAGGGCCGCGACACCTCGCTGCGCGAAGCGCTGGATCGCAGCGGTGTCAACGGACTGGCCCGCACGGTGATCGAGCGCTTCCTGGCCGGTGTCGTCCTCGAGGACCGGGGTGCGACCTCGAACGCGTTCGTCCTGCTGCTGGCGCGACTGTTCGCGCTCGGCGCGCCCGGTCTGCCCGCCGACGGCATGCGGGCCCTGCCGCGAGCACTGGCGGCGCCGATCCGAGATCGAATCACGCTCGACCGCGCAGTGATCGACATCGACCGCGCCGGCGACGGCTGGACGGTGTCGGCGCAAACGCACACCGTGCACGCGCGCGAGGTGGTGGTGGCCACCGACCCGGTTACCGCCGCCGCACTGACCGGCGCACCGGCACCGCCGATGCACGGCGTCGTCACCGACTGGTGGGCCACCCAACGCGAGATACCGGGTCCGCCGATGCTGTGGGTCGACGGGCGCGCCGACCCGCCTGGGCCCGTCCTCAACACCGCCGTCATCAGCAAGGCCGCGCCCAGCTATGCGCCGTCCGGCTACCACCTCGTCGCCGCGTCGGCGTTGCTCGGCGTAGACGGCAGACCGCCCGACGAGTCGATCGTGCGCACCCACGCCGCCGACATCCTCGGCGCCGACGCGCGGGACTGGACACTTCTCGTTCGGCACGTCATCGACCATGCGCTGCCAGCGCAGTTGCCGCCGCTGCAGGTTCGCCGCGCGATCCGCACGCCCGACGGCATGTGGGTGTGCGGCGACCACCGCGACACCGCGTCGATTCAGGGCGCGCTGGTCAGCGGTCGTCGCACCGCGGCTGCCATGCTGGGCCACGGCTGATCCGTGGTCACCAGCCCATCGAGCCGGGAACACCCTTGAACGGCCCGGCGACCCCACTGGTGATCCAACCGCCGTAGAACCCGCCCGGCTGCGGGATCACCTGTTCGCCGTTGACGGTGCAGCGCTCCACCAGCGCGGGCATCACCGCGACGGCCCCCGCGATGGGCGCGAACCCGCCGGTGGGACGCCGGTAGGTCCACGCGGCGCGGCGTGCCACGGCCGCGGGTGTCACCAGGTCGAAGTAGCTGGCCTGGCCCTTCCACTCGCACCAGGACGACCCGTCGGCCTCCCGCAGGCTGCCTTCGGCGAAGCAGTCGCGCGGCATGTAGTAGGTCGGCGGATGGCTGGTCTCGAGCACGCGCCACGCCCGCGTCGTCGAGGCGACGGTCTGACCGCCGAGCTCGACGGTGATCGAGCCGTGGAATTCCTCGAGCCGGGGTGGGCGCGGGTAGTCCCACACCGACTCCTGTCCGGGGCGTGGCCGGTCGGGGGTGGGCATGTCTCCCACTGTAGGCGTGACGGCGGGCAGTATGGAGTCCGTGCCCGAGCTCGACGACCTCCTCGACCGACTCCATGTCGTGGCGCTGCCGATGCGAGTTCGGTTCCGCGGCATCACCGTTCGTGAGGTCGCGCTGATCGACGGGCCCGCCGGCTGGGGTGAGTTCGGAGCGTTTGCCGAATATCTGCCGCCGGAGGCCGCGAACTGGCTGGCGTCCGCACTGGAGGCCGCCTACGAACCTGCGCCCGCGGTGCGGCGGGACCGGATCCCCATCAACGCGACCGTGCCCGCGGTCGACGCAGCTCAGGTGC
This sequence comes from Mycobacterium sp. IDR2000157661, assembly GCF_022317005.1. Lineage (NCBI taxonomy): Bacteria > Bacillati > Actinomycetota > Actinomycetes > Mycobacteriales > Mycobacteriaceae > Mycobacterium > Mycobacterium sp. IDR2000157661. The sequence goes on along the minus strand of NZ_CP081006.1, from coordinate 984,332 downwards.
CCGAGGTGCTGGCCCGCTTTCCCGGTGCAGGCACCGCCAAGGTCAAGGTCGCCGAGCCGGGACAGACGCTGGCCGACGACGTCGCGCGGGTCAACGCCGTGCGCGCGACGGTGCCGACGGTTCGGGTGGATGCCAACGGCGGCTGGACGGTCGATGAGGCCATCAGCGCGGCAACGGCGTTGACCGCCGACGGTCCGCTCGAGTACCTCGAGCAGCCCTGCGCGACGGTCTCCGAGCTGGCGCGGTTGCGCCGCCGCATCGACGTGCCCATCGCCGCGGACGAGAGCATCCGCAAGGCCGACGACCCGCTCCAGGTGGTGCGGGCCGGCGCTGCCGACATCGCCGTGCTCAAGGTGGCGCCACTGGGTGGGGTGCGCAGACTGCTCGACATCGCCGGGCAGATCGACATCCCGGTCGTCGTGTCCAGCGCACTGGACTCCGCTGTCGGTATCGCGCGCGGACTGCTGGCGGCCGCGGCCCTGCCGCACCTCGAGCACGCGTGCGGACTCGGCACCGGCGGGCTGTTCGTCGAGGACGTCGCCGAACCCGTGCGCCCGGTCGGCGGATGCCTGCCCGTCGCACCCGTCGCGCCAGACCGGCACCGCCTCGAGGCGCTGGCCGCGCCGCCGGAGCGTCGGCGATGGTGGATCGACCGCATCCGCACCTGCCTACCGTTGACACGTTGACACAGATCACTAGCCTCTGTGTCAACGGCATCTGTGGAGGCGACATGACCGCGACGTCCCAGGCACGAAGACGGCAGAACGACGTCCGCCCCGAGGTGATCGCGGAGTTCCGCAAGCACTCCGGCAGTGCGCTGGGCGGATTCTTCGGTGCCGCGGCGTTCGACGAGGTGGCTCTGGTTCCGGTGGCCGCGGCGGTGGACAAGACCGGCCGGTTCGCCGCAAACTTCGCCGATCGCGGTGTGCGCAGCGGGTTTTCGTCATTTCTCGCCATCTGGGGCGACCCGGCCGACCGCGCCGCCGAGGGGGACCGCCTCAGGCGGATGCACCGAGAGGTACGCGGTACCGGCACCGGCGCTTTCGCCGACGTGCGCTACAGCGCGCTCGACCCCAAGCTGTGGAACTGGATCGCCGTCAGCGGCCTGTTCGTCGTGCTCAACTCGTTCACCCCGTGCACGGGAATCACCATGACGGCGGCGGAGAAAGAGACGGCCTATGCACAACTGCTGGAGGCCTTCCGGTCACTGGAACTGCCCGGCAGGAACGCCAAGCTGCCCGCCACCTACGCCGAGGCCGTGCAGTACTACGACGCCATGGTCGACACCGTGCTGCGGGCCAACCCGTTTTTGAGCCGCGTCACCGCCGACCTCACCCGGCTTCCCCTGCCGACGCTGATGCTCTCGGCGCCGCTGCGCCGCGCGCTGACACCGCCCTGGCTGCTGCTGCGTCCGATCGCAGGGCGGGTGGTCAAGGTGTGCTCGTTCGGCATCCTGCACCCGGGTGTCCGCGAACTCACCGGGTTCGGATGGACATCCCGGCACGACCGGGAGTTCGAGTGCTACACCCGGCTGATGCAACTGGCGTGGCGGGTGCTGCCCGACCGCGTGCTGTTGATTCCGTTGGCGCGCAACCGCTTGGAGTACGAGAGGCTGGTGCGGTTACACCGCTCGGTCGCCCTCGACTCGTTCGCGCCGCCACCCGGCTGCCCGGTCGGCTGAGGCCATGCGACGGCTGCGCAACACCGACAGCCCCACCGAACAGGAGGCCGCAATCCTCGAGGCGGCCGCCGAGGAGGTCGCCCTGGTCGGTGTCGGGCGCGCCAGCATGGACGTCATCGCCCGACAGGCCGGGGTCAGCCGCAGCACGCTGTACCGCCGGTTCCCCAGCCGCGACGCACTGATCACCGAACTGGGCAGGCAGACCTTCGACTACGCGGTGGCGCGGCTGCAGACCGTCGGCATCGACTCCGGCGCCAAGGAAGCCGCGGTCGCGGCGTTCTGCGAAGGCGTCCGACTGCTCACCGGCGAGCCGATCATGCGCAGGTTCCTCCAACTCGACGGCAACCTGACCGCGATGACGGGCATGTTCGACGAGGCCGAGGAGTTCCTGTGCAGTGCGGCGGCGGCCATGGCCAAGGGTCTGCGCGCGGCCGGTGCGGCGATGCCCGACAGCGACCTGCTGGCCGTCAGCGAAATGCACATCCGGCTGGCCTGCTCGCTGGCCCAGGTGCGCACCCCGGTGCTCGATGTCAGGGACGACGCCGCGGTGCGGGCCTACGCACGCAAGCATCTCGCGCCGCTGGTGTGGTGACACACCGATGTCCTGATCTGTGGGGTTCATGGCATAGACGCCATGACACCGGTGGCCGACACTGAGTGCGTGCGATCGGTGGTGATCCTCGGCTATCCGGGCGTCCAGGCGTTGGACCTGGTCGGCCCGTTCGAGGTGTTCACCGGTGCCTCGATGTACCTGAACACGCAGGGCCGGGACGGCTACGACGTCAGCGTCGTCACCTCTGGCGGCGAACCGGCCACCACCGGTACCGGTCTGGGCCTGGTCGCCCATCCGTTGCCCGACCCGCGTGACAGCATCGACACCCTGATCCTGCCCGGTGGCCACGGCGTCGACGACGCGCGACGCGACCCCGATCTCGTCACATGGGTCCGGACCGCCGCCCAGACCGTGGCCCGCTGGCTGGTGATGTACCTGCGCAGGCCGGGCGGCCAGACGCAGTTCGCCGCGCCGGTGTGGATGCCGCGGGCCAAGCGGGCGCCGATCCGCGACGTGCAGGAGGCTGTCGAGGCCGAACCCGGAGGCGCACACAGCATCCCGGAGTTGGCTCGGCGCGCCGCGATGAGCCCACGCCACTTCACCCGGGTGTTCACCGACGAGGTCGGCGAGGCCCCGGGCGCCTACGTCGAGCGGATCCGCACCGAGGCCGCCCGCCGCCAGCTCGAGGAGACCGACGACACCGTCACGGTGATCGCCGCGCGGTGCGGCTTCGGAACCGCGGAGACGTTGCGCCGCAACTTCGTTCGCCGCCTCGGCATCTCGCCGGACCAGTACCGCAGAACTTCCGCGCACGCGAAGAGCGCAGACCGAACCGCCTAGGAAGGGAACCGACGTGCAGATCGCGATCATGGTGTATCCGGGGTACACCGCACTCGACTTCATCGGGCCGTACGAGGTGTTGCGCAACCTGCCCGATGCCGAGGTGCGGTTCGTCTGGCACGAGCCCGGGCCGGTCGTCGCGGACTCCGGGGTGCTGCTGATCGGGGCCACCCATTCGTTCGACGAGACGCCGTCGCCCGACATCGTCCTCGTCCCTGGCGGTTCGGCGACCTTTCAGCACGCGCGCGACGACAAGGTGCTCGACTGGGTGCGTCGCGCCCACGCGACGTCGACCTGGACGACGTCGGTGTGCTCGGGTTCGGTGATCCTGGCCGCCGCCGGTGTGCTCGACGGCCGCCGCGCGACCTCGCACTGGCTGGCGCTGCCGATGCTCAAGCCGTTCGGCGTGACGACCGTCGGCGACCAGCGGATCGTGCGCGAGGACAAGATCGTCACCGCCGCAGGGGTTTCGGCGGGAATCGACCTGGCGTTGTGGCTTTACGGCCAGATCTGCGGTGACGCCAAGGCCAAGGCGATGCAGCTGGTCATCGAGTACGACCCGCAGCCGCCCTACGACTCGGGGCACGTCTCCAAGGCATCGGCGTCCACCAAGGCGGCGGCGACGGCGTTGTTGAGCAGGGACACCGTCAAGCACGGCCAGCTGCTGCCGTCGGTGCAGCTGCTGTGGGACGCCGCGATCAAGCGACTTCGGCGTGATTCCGTGCGCTGAGCGCACGTTTTCACGCCCAAGTCGCGTGAGATAGCGTCGCGGGCGTGGGCATTCCCGAAGTCGAGCCGACCCAGCCGTCGCCACTGTTTCGTGCCGGAGCCAGACTCATGGGCACCGACATCGCGCGCCGGTTCCTGCGCAAGTACGGCTGGCGCATCGATCGGGCCGTGATCAAGGCGACCAACGGGCACGTCTCGATGTCGCTGGTGATGCCCGAGGTGTTGCTCACCCACACCGGCGCCAAGACCGGCCGACAGCGCAGCACGCCGTTGACCTACTTCACCGACCGGGGCCGGGTCATCACGATCGCCTCCAATTACGGCGGCGACCGGCATCCCGCCTGGTACCACAATGTCGTGGCGCACCCGCGGGTCACGCTGTCGGCGCGCGGCTACACGGGAAACTTCTTCGGCGAGGAGGTCACCGGTACCGAACGCGACCGGCTGTTCGACCTGGCCAAGCAGTTCGTGCCGAACTATGCCGACTACGAGAAGATGGCCGGCGACCGCCGGATCCCCGTCGTGGCGTTCACCGAGATCACCGAGCCCTAATCGGTCACCTCGGCGTCCTCGGCGTCCTCGGCGTCCTCGGCGCGCGACGGCTCGGCGAGTTCGCGGTGGGCAGCGGTGAACGCCCGGGTGCCCTGGATCAGCGCCGCGCGATCGGCTTCGGTCATGTGCCGGGTGACAGCGCCGAACGCCGCGAGCCGCAGGGTGATCAGCTCGTCGAGCACCGCACGTCCGGCGTCGGTCAGCTCGAGGAGGGTCGCACGGCGATTGGTCGGCGAGACCCGTCGGGTGAGGTAGCCGGCGTCGGCCAACCGGTCGCTGAGCCTGCTCGCCGTGGACGGCAACAGGCCCAGATCGTCACCCAATTCGGTGACCAGGCTCGGACCGAGCCGGTCAAGGGCCTGCAGCGCGCGCAACGGCGCCAGCCCTATCCGCTTCTCCATCCGCTCGAGGACCGAGACATTCAATGCGAGTAGGCCGCGGGTCGCCAGCTCCAGCTGCACCAGATAATCGGTCGACCGGTCACCCGGTGCGTCAGCGCTTTTCACGTGCTCACATCCGATAGTCGGGCAGTTCGAAGTCATCGCGGAGCGCACGGCTCATCACCAGATCCCCGACCGGCCGGATGTTGAACGCGCGCATCGCCCGATCACGAAGCCAGATGCCCAACCGGGTCTTCGCCGCGAAGAAGGAGATGAACCGAGTTGCGCCGTCCTGCTTTCCTTCGATGAAGTCACGCAGTCGAGCCTCGTACGCGGCGAACGCCGTGCCGACGTCGGCGCCGGCCCGGGCCAGCTCACCGGCCAGTACGTACGCCTCGACCAACGCCAGACCGGTGCCTTCGCCTGCGAGTAGCGACACACATGCGGCGGCATCGCCGATCAGCGCCACGCGGCCCGAAGACCAGCGGTCCATGCGGATCTGGCTGACCACGTCGAAGTAGATGTCGTCGACACCGTCGAGAGCGTCGAGGATATGCCTGCACTCCCAACCGCCGTCGGCGAACTCGGCTCGCAGCAGCGACTTGGTGGCCGCGAGATCGCCGGGAGCGGTCGGAGTCGACGACCGGAAGATGAACAACACCAGGGTGCGATCGTCGTGCAGAGCGAACCGGCCGATCTGGCGCCCGGGCAGGTTGTGCGTCACATACACGAGCTCGTCGCGTGGACGGTAACCGTCGATCACGCACGCCGCCACCTGGCAGCCGAGATAATGCTCGAACCGCGACTCGGGTCCGAATTCGAGTGCCCTGACGTTGGAGTGCAGACCGTCCGCGCCGACCAGCATGTCGAATTCGCGTGGTCGGCCGTGCTCGAATTCGACGGCGACACAGTCGGGTTCGTTGGTGATCGAGGCGATGCTGTCGGAGTAGATGGTCTCGATGTCGTGCTCGACCGTGTGGTAGATGGCCGCGGCTAGCTCACCGCGCGGCAAGCTGGTGTACAGATCTCCTGCTGCCCGACGGATGGGATCGACGCGCAGCCGGGCGGTCGGACGGCCGGTGTGGTCGACCGAGCGCAATTCCTGGACGCTGTAACCGGCGGCCTGTATCTGTTTCTCGATCCCCATCCTCTGCGCGACGCGGTAGCCGAGTCCCCAGAAGTCGATGACGTAACCGCCGGTGCGGAAGCTGGGCGCCTTCTCGATCAGCGTGACGTCATGACCGCCGCGCACCATCCAATGGGCGAATGCCGGTCCCGCCACGCCTGCGCCACTGATCGCGATTCTCACCAGTCCAGCGTAGCGCGCATGTCATGCGTATCGCACGACATGCCAACAGAACGTTCTGCGGATCGGTTCGAAGGCGTGCCTGCCGGAACCGGCCGGTCCAGTAGCGTCGTCGGGGTGAATTTGGCCTACGACGACCGCGGCAGCGGTCCTGCAGTCCTGTTCATCGCCGGGCGCGGCGGCGCCGGGCGCACGTGGCACCTGCATCAGGTCCCCGAATTCCAGCGGGCCGGCTATCGCTGCATCACCTTCGACAACCGCGGCATCGGCGCCACCGAGAAGGCGACCGGCTTCACCGCCGAGACCATGGTCGCCGACACCGCCGCGCTGATCGAGAAGCTCGGCGCCGCGCCGGTACGCCTGGTCGCGGTGTCGATGGGCTCGTTCATCGCCCAGGAGCTGATGGTGGCCCGGCCGGAACTGGTCGATCGGGCGGTGCTGATGGCCACCCGGGGCCGCGCGGACCGCACCCGCCAGTTCTTCCGCAATGCCGAGTGGGAGCTGGCCGCGTCCGGCGTCCGGCTGCCGCCGAACTACGACGCCAAGATTCGGCTGCTCGAGAGCTTTTCGCCGACGACCCTCAACGACGACGCCCGGGTGCGCGACTGGATCGACATGTTCACCATGTGGCCCACCACGATGACACCCGGCATGCACACCCAGATCGGCATCGGCCCGCAGGACAACCGCCTGCCTGCCTACCGCAGCATCACCGCGCCCACCCTGGTCGTCGGGTTCGCCCACGACGTGGTGCTGCCGCCGCATCTGGGCCGCGAGGTCGCCGACGCCATTCCCCGGGGCCGCTATCTGGAGATCCCCGACGCCGGCCACCTCGGTTTCCTCGAACAGCCCGAGGCGGTCAACAGAGCGGCGCTCCGTTTCCTCGCCGATAAGCTGGAGCGATGAACCCCTCGACCGCGCAGGCCCGGGTGGTTGTCGACGAACTGGTTCGCGGCGGGGTGCGCGACGTGGTGCTGTGCCCCGGGTCGCGCAACGCGCCGCTGGCCTTCGCGCTGCACGACGCCGACCGCACCGGCCGGCTGCGGCTGCACGTGCGCATCGACGAGCGCACCGCCGGCTTCCTGGCGATCGGGCTCGCGATCGCCGAACGCGCACCCGTGTGCGTCGCGATGACGTCGGGCACCGCGGTCGCCAACCTGGGGCCCGCGGTGGTGGAGGCCAACTACGCGCGGGTGCCGCTGGTGGTACTCAGCGCCAACCGGCCCTACGAGCTGCTGGGCACGGGCGCCAACCAGACCTTCGAGCAGCTCGGCTACTTCGGCACGCAGGTGCGCGCATCCATCAGCCTGGGGCTGGCGCCGGAGTTGAGCGGACCCGCGGCCGGTGACATCGACACGCTGAACGCCCAGTGGCGATCGGCGGTGTGCCGAGTCCTGGTGGCGGCCACCGGTTCTCGTACGGCCAACGCCGGTCCGGTGCAGTTCGACGTTCCGCTGCGCGAGCCGCTGGTGCCCGGTGTCGACGCCGCAGGCGGCTACGTTCCGCAGGGTCGGCCCGACGGCAAGCCGTGGACCTACACACCGCCGGTGACGTTCGACCAGCCGCTCGACATCGACCTGACGCCCGACACCGTGGTCATCGCAGGCCACGGGGCGGGGCAGCATGACAACCTCGCCGCGCTGCCGACCGTCGCCGAGCCGACCGCGCCGCCTGCCGACAACCCGCTGCACCCGTTGGCGCTCCGGCTGCTGCGCCCAAAGCAGGTCATCATGCTCGGGCGTCCGACGCTGCACCGGCCGGTGTCCGCACTACTCGCCGACGCGTCGGTGCCGGTGTATGCGCTCACCACCGGCCCGCGCTGGCCCGACGTGTCCGGCAACTCGCAGGCCACCGGCACCCGCGCCGTCACGACGGGCACACCGGACCCGGCCTGGCTGGAGCGGTGCGCCGAAGTGCACCGGCACGCGACGGCGGCGGTCCGGACCCAACTCGACACCCATCCGCTCAAGACAGGGCTGCACGTCGCCGCCGCGGTGGCCCGCGCCGTCCGCCCCGGTGACCAGCTGGTGCTCGGGGCGTCCAACCCGGTTCGCGACGCCGCGCTGGTGGGGCTGGACACCCACGGTGTCAAGGTGCGCTCCAACCGAGGCGTGGCGGGGATCGACGGCACGGTGTCGACCACGATCGGTGCCGCGCTCGCCCACGAACCCGGCCGCACCATCGCCCTCCTCGGGGACCTCACCTTCGTCCACGACAGCTCCGGGCTGCTGATCGGCCCGACGGAACCGACGCCGCGCAAGCTGACGATCGTCGTCTCCAACGACAACGGCGGCGGCATCTTCGAGCTGCTCGAGCAGGGTGACCCGCGGTTCGCCGATGTGTCGTCACGGATCTTCGGCACCCCGCACGACGTGGACGTGGGCGCGCTGTGCCGGGCGTACCACGTGGAGAGCCGACACCTCGAGGCCGACGAGCTGGCCGACGCGCTCGCCGAGCCCTACGACGGGATGCGGGTGCTGGAGGTGAAGGCCGACCGGTCGTCGCTGCGGGCGCTGCACGCGTCCATCAGGGCCGCCCTGTGAGCGGAGCGAACAATTCGGCGGGGGTGAGCCGGTTTTCGGCGGGGGTGCGCCGGTTTTCGGCGGGGGCGAACAATTCGGCGGGGGTGAGCCGGTTTTCGGCGGGGGCGAGCCGGTTGTCGGCTGCGCTGCGGTCGGTGCGGCGGGTGCTGCCGCGACTGGCGCCCGCTCCCGGCGAGACGCGCAGGCAACGGGTGTTTCGCCGGATCCGGGTCGGCATCGTCGTGGTCGGCTGCCTGATCACGCTGCAGTCGGTGCTGATGGTGTTGGGCGCGTGGCGCAATGACCGCCAGATCGAACGGCACATGGGTGTGGCCGCCGCCGAGGTGCTCAGCGCCGGACCTCGCCGGTCGACGATCGAGTTCGTCACCCCCGACCGGGTGACGTACCGCCCGGAGTTGGGCGTGCTGTACCCGTCGGAACTCGAGCCGGGGATGAACATCTACGTCGAATACGACACGAACAACCCGGATCTGGTGCGGGTCCGGCACCGCGATGCCTCGCTGGCGATCATCCCCGCCGGGTCCATCGCGGTGGTGGGATGGCTGGCCGCCGCGGCCGCGCTCGGCGGTGTCACCCTGCTCGAACGCCGGTTGTCCCGGCGCGCGGCGGACGCACACCGAGAACACGTCAGCGGCTGATGAGCCTGCTCAGCCAGTTGTCGTCGTAGATGTCGAGCTTCTCGTCGGCCGCCGCATCGAAAACCGTTGGCGTCCCGGTGGTCAGCGGGTCGACGTCGTACAAGTAGTCGAAGTTGGCGACGTCCATCTCCGCGATGTTCACCGCGGACCCGCCGCCGGCGATCCGCTCGACGGCGTCGGCAGGCATGCCCGCCGCCTCGGCCATGTCGGCCATCTCGTCGTCACTGGGGCCGGGGCCGCCGGGTTCCTGGTGTGACCAGAGCTCTTCGACGAAGCGCTGGAACTGGGTGCCGGTCGCTTCGGTGTCGGCCGCCAGGAACATCGCGTTGCTGACCCGCGCCGAGTGGCCGTCGTCGACGTCGTCGAGGAAGATCATCGGCCGGTAGGTGACCTTGAGCTGCCCGATGCCGATGTAGTAGGCCAGCTGGTCGCCGAAGTCGGCCTGCAGGTCCGCGCAGTGGCTGCACTGCGGTTCGGTGAAGATCTCGATGCGTGCCGGGGCGTCGTCGAACCCGGCAACGATGCCGAACCCGTCGTCGCTGACGGTGAGCGGCGGTTGCGCGGGGTCGCGTTGCGCGGTGCCGGTGACCTGTTTCGTGCAGCCGGCGGCGGCGAGCGAAACGGTCAGCACCAGCACCGCCACCACACGGTGAATCCGCATGTCAACCGCCCTTCTTTGGTGCGCACCCTACGCGACGCCGACACCACCGGAGCGGCGATCACCGGCACGAGGTTTTCGCATGACATATTCCTGGGCGCAACCTTGCCGACAGGCTCCGCTGAAACCATTCGGGCGTGCGCGTTGCAATCGTCGCAGAGTCGTTCCTCCCGAATGTCAACGGTGTCACCAACTCGGTGCTGCGGGTGGTCGAGCATCTCCGCCGCACCGGTGACGAAGCCCTCATCATCGCCCCGGACACCCCGCGCGGCGACCCGGCCGCCGACAAGGTCTACGACGGAGTCCGCGTCCACCGGGTGCCGTCGCGGATGTTCCCGAAGATCACGTCGCTTCCGCTCGGCGTGCCGCGGCCCCGGATGGTCGGGGTGCTGCGCGGCTTCCGCCCGGACGTGGTGCACCTGGCCTCGCCGGCCCTGCTCGGCTATGGCGGGTTGCACGCGGCGCGCTACCTCGGTGTGCCGACGGTGGCGGTATTCCAAACGGACGTAGCGGGTTTCGCCGAAAGCTACGGAATCGGCTTCGCCGCGCGCGCGGCGTGGGCGTGGACACGGCATCTGCACAGCCATGCAGACCGCACCCTGGCCCCCTCGACGGCAGCGATGGAAAACCTGACCGCACACCGTGTTCCGCGGGTGTACAAATGGGCTCGCGGAGTCGACATCACCGGGTTCGCCCCGTCGGCGCGTGACGAGGCGTTGCGGCAGCGGTGGTCGCCGAACGGCAAGCCGGTGGTCGGTTTCGTCGGACGGTTGGCACCGGAGAAGCACGTCGAGCGTCTCGCCGCGCTGGCCCGCCGCCGCGACGTGCAGATCGTGGTCGTCGGTGACGGCGTGGACCGGCCCAAGCTCGAATCCCTCATGCCCACAGCGGTGTTCACCGGTGCACTCTTCGGCGAGGAGCTGGCCGCGGCCTACGCAAGCATGGACGTGTTCGTCCACCCCGGCGAGCACGAGACGTTCTGCCAGGCGGTGCAGGAGGCGATGGCCTCGGGCTTGCCGGTGATCGCACCGAACGCCGGCGGTCCGCGTGACCTCGTCGCGCCCTATCGCACCGGGTTGCTGTTGGCGGTCGACGAGTTCGAGGCCAGGCTGCCCGAGTCGGTCGATCACCTGATCGCCGAACGGCAACGGTATTCGGTGGCGGCCCGCCGCAGCGTGCTCAGCCGGACCTGGCCGGCCATCTGCGACGAACTGCTCGCCCATTACGACGACGTCATCACCAATTCCCGCGAACCCAATTCCCGCGAACGTGCGTGTCTGCACCCGACCCGCCGCAGGATTCCGGCAGCGCGCGCACGCTCACGCCGCATCGAGAGTGCGTAGGCAGCCACCGACCCTGCCGATGGCCCGGCGGTCCCGCAACCGGCACCGCTACGGTGGCTGCATGAGCCGCGCAACGTTGGAGAAGGACCCACGCGACGTGGCGTCGATGTTCGACGCGGTGGCGCGGCGGTACGACCTGACCAACACCGTGCTGTCGCTGGGCCAGGACCGGTTCTGGCGCCGGGCGACGCGCGCGGCACTGGGGATCGGGCCGGGCGACAAGGTGCTCGACCTAGCCGCGGGCACCGCGGTTTCCACGGTCGAACTCGCGGCGTCTGGTGCCTGGTGCGTGGCGGCGGACTTCTCGGTCGGGATGCTCGCCGCGGGAAGTGACCGCCGCGTCCTCAAGGTTGCGGGCGATGCGACGCGGCTGCCGTTCGCCGACGGCGTGTTCGACGCGGTGACGATCAGCTTCGGGCTGCGCAACGTCGTCGACCACACCGCGGGCCTCAAGGAGATGGCGCGAGTCACCCGGCCGGGCGGCCGCTTGGTGGTATGCGAGTTCTCCACGCCCACCAACCGCCTGTTCGCCACGGCGTACAAGGAGTACCTGATGCAGGCGCTGCCGAGAATCGCGCGCGCGGTGTCGTCGAACCCGGAGGCCTACGTCTATCTCGCGGAGTCGATCCGCGCCTGGCCCGATCAGGCCGACCTCGCGCGCCGGATCGCCGACGCGGGCTGGTCGGCGGTGCGGTGGCGCAACCTCTCCGGCGGCATCGTCGCTCTGCACGCCGCCATCAAGCGCTGAAACCCGCGTCTGAAGTTGTACCGTCGCGACATGTACGGACGTCTGGCCGACCCGACTGCACCCTGGGCACCGACCCCCCGCTCCGATCCGCAAACGGTCAACGACCTTCGCTCCTTTCGGCCTCGACGGCCGCCTTCCTGCCGCGCCGCTGACGGTCGACTCGCCACGACGAGCTGACGGGCCTTCCGCCGCAGGTGATTTCGGTCAACGAGCTCGACTCGTTGCGTGACGAGAGCCTGAAGTACTACCGCCGTCTGTTGCGCACGAGCGTGCCCGCGGCAGGACGTGGTCGCGGGCACCTGCCACGGCGGCGACCTGCCATAGGGCGCCTTCATGCCGGAGGTCTTCGACGCTTCGATCCGTGACGTCAGCGGCTTCGCGAAATCGCTTGGCTAGCCGACGGTCTGCACGACGTTGTTCCCGTCGGGCAGTAGCACTTCACCCATCCCCTGCTGCGACGGACGGTTCGGTTCATCACGTTGTACGTCGCACATACCGGCGTAGGTGACGTTCTCGCACGGACCGATCGGCGCCGCCGCGGCCGTGGGCACCGGACCCAGCGTGGCGGCCGCGACGGCAATCGCGGCGAACGCCGTTCGTAATGTCGGACCGCGCATCGTGGTTCCTTCCGTCGATGCGATGATCAACGCTGGATACGGTCAGAGTAGTCCCGTGGTGCGGACATGAACAGCTCGTCTAGTGCGGCTTACAATTAGCTTGACTCACAACACAATCCCACGCTCGGGCGGTCTCGGCGCCGACGGTCGGCGAATGGGTCTGCTGAAAGTTGCGGCCACCCCGTCCGAACGTCGCAACCACCGCCGGCGGGACAAGGGGTTCGGGCACCGGCTCGTCGGTCCACCGGCACGGCCGCACATGCACGACGTCTACGGCGGCGGCCGCTACCGAGTCGTCGTGGAAGTAGGCACCCGTGATGCGCCCGAGCCAGTATCGCCCGTCGGCGTCTCGGGTCCAGACGAAGGATCCGTCGGCGACATCGGCGAGTCGCTCGATGCGGCGCGGCAGGCGGTGATCCGCTCCGGCGCATCCGAACCCGACGAGGTTCGACCGCAGCGCGCGCTCCAGCGAAGCCTGAGGGTTCACCCGGTCGTCCCGCGATCGCATCGGCGCCCGGTAGACATCGACCATACGCGTTATTGTTCACCCGAAATGGCCACCTTCAAGCGCTACGTCGCCTTCCAGGGCATGACCCTGGTGTTCGGCATCGTCGGCCCGATCTTCTTGGTTCTGTACTTCGCGGCCCAGCCCGACCCGACCCTGAAGTGGGCCTACTGGTGGGGGCTGTTCATCACCGCCGCCGACGTGTTGATCGCGCTGTGGCTGACCGCGACGACGCAACCGGACAGGCGCGGACCCGGCGGCCCGGCGGCCTAGCGAAACGGTGGACGCTCGTCGATGCGCCGCGACAGCAGCCCGGCGCCGCGCCACACCCGGGCGACCCAGTCCTCGTCCTCCTCGGTGACGAAGTTGCCCATCACGCGCACCGCGAAGGTCATCAGGAACCGTGAGCGCATGGCCAGCGGTCCCGTCGCAGGCAGGAACCGCGGGATCGTCAACAACAGCGCCAACCGTCGCGCGACGGAGAACCCGCGTGCGTAGTGCTCCGTGAGCACCGCGGGCCATGCCGCGGTCAGGTCGCCGGAGCCCAGCAGTTCGGCCGCCAGCCGGCCCGTCTCCAGGCCGTAGTCGATGCCCTCGCCGTTGAGTGGGTTGACGCAGGCCGCGGCGTCCCCGATCAGCATCCAGTTCGGTCCGGCCACCCCGGACACGGCGCCGCCCATCGGCAGCAGCGCGGACAGCCCGGCCCTCGGTTCGCCGACGAACGCCCATTCCTCGCGACGCAGGCCGGTGTAGTACGACATCAACGGCCGCAGGGCCGCGTCCGCGGGCCGCTTCGCGGTGGCCAGCGCTCCGACGCCGATGTTCACCTCGCCGTTGCCCAGCGGGAAGATCCAGCCGTAACCGGGCAGCACTTCACCCTCGGGCGAGCGCAATTCCAGGTGCGACGTGATCCACGGCTCGCCGGCCCGCGGCGTGGCGATGTACCCGCGGACCGCGACGCCGTACACCGTCTCCTGATGCCACCGCCGGCCCAGCGCCCGGCCCAGCGTCGAGCGTGCACCGTCGGCCACGATGAGTTCCGTGCAGCTGATCGCGGCCCCCGAGTCCAGGCGCACCGACGACACTCGGCCCGACGAGTCATGCTCGACTCCAACGGCTTTGGTGCCCAGCAGCATCTTGGCGCCGTCGTCGGCGGCGACCATCCGGATGCGGTCGTCGAGCTCGAGTCGCGGCACCGCGCTGGACGTAGCCGGAAACGACGGACCCGGCCACTCGATCTCGACGTCGGCGCCGAAGCCCGACAGCCGCAACCCGCGGTGCTGCACCCGGCCGGCCAGCCACGGACCCAGCCCGAGCCGCTGCATCTCCTGCACCGCACGCGGGGTGAGGCCGTCACCGCAGGCCTTGTCGCGCGGGAACTGCGCCGAATCGACCACGAGCACGTCGCGGCCTGCACGCGCGGCCCATGCGGCGGCCGCCGAACCCGCCGGTCCTGCCCCGACGACCACCACGTCAGCCTTCATCGATCCCCCGGTCGCATCGCTCCTGCCCGCCGAACCGTCCATGGTTCCCAGTATGTTGGCAGTGTGAGGACACCGGCGACCGTGGTGGCAGGCGTCGACTTCGGAAACCCCGCTTTCGCGCAGGACGTCCGCGACGGCGTGGCCCGCATCGAGGAGCTGATGGCCACTGAGCTGGGCAAAGCCGACGAGCTGATGGCCGACGCCGTCCAGCATCTGTTCCAGGCGGGCGGGAAACGGTTCCGCCCGCTGTTCACCGTGCTGTCCGCCCAGCTGGGCCCCGAGCCCGAGGCGTGGCAGGTCACCGTCGCAGGCGCCGTCATCGAACTGGTGCACCTGGCGACGCTCTACCACGACGACGTCATGGACGAGGCGCAGGTCCGCCGCGGCGCGGACAGCGCCAACGCGCGGTGGGGCAACAACATCGCGATTCTGGCGGGTGACTACTTGTTCGCCACCGCCTCACGGCTGGTCAGTCGGCTCGGGCCCGAAGCGGTGCGCATCATCGCCGACACGTTCGCCCAGCTGGTGACCGGGCAGATGCGCGAGACCCGCGGCGCCGCCGACCACGTCGACAGCGTCGAGCACTACCTCAAGGTCGTCTACGAGAAGACCGCGTGCCTGATCGCGGCGTCCGGCCGGTTCGGCGCGACGTTCTCCGGCGCCGGTGAGGAGCAGATCGAGCGGCTGAGCCGGCTGGGCGGCATCGTCGGCACCGCGTTCCAGATCTCCGACGACATCATCGACATCGACAGCGACGCCGACGAATCGGGCAAGGTGCCCGGCACCGACCTGCGCGAGGGCGTGCACACCCTGCCCGTCCTGTTCGCGCTGCGCGAAACCGGCTCGGATGCCGACCGGCTGCGCGAGCTGCTGGCCGGGCCCGTCGACAACGACGACGACGTCGCCGAGGCGTTGCGGCTGCTGCGGGCGTCCGAGGGCATCGTCAAGGCCAAGGAGACCGTCGCGCAGTACGCCGCACAAGCCCGCGAGGAACTGGCCAACCTGCCGGAAGGCCCCGGTCGCCACGCGCTGGCGACGCTCGTCGACTACACGGTCAACCGTCACGGCTGAGCACGGAACCTGTGAAGCCCGGCTAAGCGTTGAGTCTGCGAAGTCCTCGTTTCGACAGGATCTGACTGAGGAGGAGGCGCGATGACGTGGCATCCGCACGCGAACACCGCCAAGACGTTCGCGCTGCTGGTGGGGTTCTCTGCGCTGATAGTGGCCATCGCGGCGATGTTTCGGAACACCGCTCTGATCGGTTTGGCCGTGCTGTTCGCCGTCGGCATGAACGCCTACATGTACTTCAACAGCGACAAGATCTCGCTGCGGGCCATGCACGCCCAGCCCGTCACCGAGATGCAGGCGCCGGTGATGTACCGCATCGTGCGCGAACTGGCGACCACCGCGCGCCAGCCGATGCCGCGGCTCTACATCAGCGACACCGCCGCGCCGAACGCCTTCGCCACCGGACGCAACCCGCGCAACGCCGCGGTGTGCTGCACCACGGGCATCCTGCAGATCCTCAACGAACGCGAACTGCGAGCCGTGCTCGGCCACGAGCTGAGCCACGTCTACAACCGCGACATCTTGATCTCGAGCGTCGCCGGTGCGATGGCCGCTGTCATCACCGCGCTTGCCAACATCGCGTACTTCGCCGCGCTGTTCGGTGGCAACCGTGACGGTGGCACGAATCCGTTTGCGATCCTGTTGGTTTCGTTGCTCGGCCCGATCGCGGCGACGGTGATCCGGCTGGCCGTCTCCCGGTCGCGGGAATATCAGGCCGACCAGTCCGGCGCCGAGCTCACCGGTGATCCGCTCGCACTCGCCAGCGCGTTGCGCAAGATCAGCTCCGGTGTCGAGCAGGCGCCGCTTCCGCCGGATCCGAAGCTCGCCGACCAGGCCCACCTGATGATCGCCAACCCGTTCCGCGCCGGCGAGAAGATCGGCAAGCTGTTCGCGACGCACCCGCCGATGGCCGACCGCATCGCGCGACTGGAGGCGATGGCGGGCCGGGGCCCCGGCCAGTACTACTAGCGCCGCCGGCCGACCCTGGTAACGCCCGTTCGACCTGCGCCGATGTGCCGGGTGTGCTGCGAGTCGCGAACAAACCCCTTAGGGTGTGCACCGTGCTGAACAGAGTCCTGATCGGCGTCCTCGGCTCTGCGGGCGCGGCCCTCATCGGCGTGCCGGGCATCGCCGGAGCCCAGCCACCCGAACCGCCGCCACGGCCGCCGCTGCCCAACGTCAACGCGCTCGCGCCGGTGAAGCTGTCCGAGTACGCGGTGATGGATGGCCAGTGGTACGCATTCAAGACTCCGGACGGGGTGACGTGTGTGCTGCAACGGTCCGGCCAGTACGGCTGCAGCGGACCCTTGCCGGCGGCCCCCAAGAACGCGAACCTCGTGAGCGGCGCGATGGGTGGGGTCCCGGGCTTCGCCAACGCCAACGCCGACGTGTTTCCCGGGATGGGCGAGGTGAAGCCGCTACCGGTGGGTTCGCGGATCAGCTACCAGACGGTCAGCTGCGGCGTCGACACAGGAGGGACATCGTGCGTCGACACCCGCAACCAGTCGGGTTTCGTCCTCAGCCCGGCGGGCAGCTTCATTCTGAACCCGACGAACCCGCTGCTGGACCGGCCCGAGGGCACGAACCCGTATTTCAACTGAGCGCTCAGAAACCCGCGCCGTAGACCTCGTGCCCGGGCTTCTCCGCGACCAGCCCGCGGTAGGCCTGCTCGACGGTTGAGCCGTGGTTGATGACACCGTCGACCTCGCGGGCGATCGGCATGTTGATGCCGTACTTGTCGGCGAACTCCATGATGACGCTTGCGGCCTTGACGCCCTCGGCGACCTGGTTCATCGACCCGATGATCTCGTCGATCGGCTTGCCCGCGCCCAGTTGCTCGCCGACGTGCCGGTTGCGGCTGCGCTGGCTGGTGCACGTGACGATGAGGTCGCCCATGCCGGCCAGGCCGGCGAAGGTGTCGCGGTGTCCACCGACCGCCTCGCCGAGCTTGGACATCTCCCGCACCGCCCGCGCGATCACCATGGCGCGCGTGTTCTCGCCGATGCCCAGCGAGTAACCCATGCCGACAGCGATGGCGTAGACGTTCTTCAGCGCGCCCGCCATCTCCACGCCCACGACATCGTCGGTGGTGTAGGTGCGAAAACGCTTGGTGCGGAACAGCTGGGCCAGGTTTGCCGCGAGGCGCTGGTCGGGCATCGCGAGGACTGCCGCGGCGGCGTACCCCTCGGCCACCTCGCGGGCGATGTTCGGCCCGGCCAGGATGCCGGCCGGATGCCCGGGCAGCACCTCGTCGACGACCTGTGACATCCGGTAGTTGGTGCCCTGCTCGAGGCCTTTGACCAACGACACCACCGGCACCCACGGCCGCAGCTCCTTGGCCAGTTCGGTGAGCACGGCACGGAAGCCGTGCGACGGCACGCCCATGACGATGACGTCGGCGCACGTGGCCGCCTCTGTGAAGTCGGTGGTGGCCTTCAAGCTCTCCGGCAGGACGACCTCGTTGCCGAGGTACTTGGAGTTGCAGTGGTTCTCGTTGATGTCGGTGGCGGTGTCCTCCGAGCGCACCCACTGCAGGGTGGGGCCGCGGCGCGCGCAGATGGAGGCGACCGTGGTGCCCCAGGAGCCTCCGCCCAGAACGACGACCTTGGGTTCGCGTTGCGCAGGTGCCATGCCGATCAGCGTATGACCGCAGGCCAGTTCGAGGGCCGATTTGCGACGACCCGCCCTCACCTTTGCGAGCGACCCGCCCTCGCCTTCGCGAGCGACCCGCCCTCGCCTTCGCGAGCGAGAAACCAGGGCTGTGCCGGGGCGTCCAACCGCGACCATGGTGTCTCTCTCGCGACTGCGGGTCAGCGGTAGTTGACGAACTGCAGCGCCACGTCGAGGTCGGCCCCCTTCAGCAGCGCGATGACCGCCTGCAGGTCGTCGCGCTTCTTGGAGCTGACGCGGATCTCCTCGCCCTGGATCTGCGCCTTGACGCCCTTGGGGCCCTCGTCGCGGATGAGCTTGGTGATTTTCTTGGCCTGCTCGCTGGTGATGCCTTGTTTGATCTGACCGCTGACCTTGTAGGTCTTGCCCGAGGCCTGCGGGTCACCGGCGTCGAAGGCCTTCATCGAGATGTCGCGGCGGACAAGCTTCTCCTTGAAGACGTCGACGGCCGCCTTGACCCGCTCCTCGGTGGAGGAGGTGAGTACGACCGTCTCCTCGCCCTGCCATTCGATGGATGTGTCGGTGCCGCGGAAGTCGAACCGCGTGGCCAGCTCTTTGGCGGCCTGGTTCAAGGCATTGTCGACCTCCTGGCGGTCGACCTTGCTGACGACGTCGAACGATGAATCCGCCATGGATCCGGTCCTCCTCGGTGGTTGGGCTCGATTTGGGTCTGGGGTACATCCTCGTTGTATCCTGCGATGCGCACCAAACCAGGCAGGTTGCCCGAGCGGCCAATGGGAGCGGACTGTAAATCCGTCGGCTTACGCCTACGCAGGTTCGAATCCTGCACCTGCCACCATGTGGTTCAGCTTGCCTACGTTAGATGAATGGCCACCAGCATGACGGCGGGCGGGGGTTGCTTGAGCTCGATGACAGCGGCTGACACCGAACTCACCCTAGCGTCGGTTGCGGCGATGGACCGCTCGCCCGAATGCTCGGGCCGGAGCCGACGTACGCTCGGCGCGTGACCGCAACCAATCGTCCGATCAAGCGCATCGCGGTGTCGACCGGTGGCGGAGACGCACCGGGGCTGAATGCCGTCATCCGGGCCGTGACGCTCGCGGGGCACAATCGCGGCTGGGACGTCGTCGGCATCCGCGACGGCTTCACCGGTCTCCTGAACCCCGAGCACTATCCCGAGGGCGGCTTGGTGGAGCTGACACGGGAGTCGGTCCGCGGCATCCTGCACCGCGGCGGCACGATCATCGGCACGACCAACCGCAACAATCCGACGGCATACCCGGTGCGTCAGCCGGACGGGGGCTACCTCACCGTCGATCGCACCGCGGAATTGGTGCAATTGTTCGGAGACAACGGGATCGACGCGCTGGTGACCGCCGGGGGAGACGGTTCGCTCGCGATCGCGCACCGGCTGTTCGAAGGGGGCATGCGCGTCGTCGCGGTGCCCAAGACCATCGACAACGACCTCGACAAGACACAGCAAACCTTCGGCTTCGACACGGCGGTGAGTTTCGCCTGCGAGTGCATCGACCGGTTGTTCACCACGGCCACTTCACACGGCCGCGTCATCGTGGTCGAGGTGATGGGGCGCTACGCCGGGTGGATCGCGCTTGAGGCGGGGATCGCATCCGGCGCCCACGCGATCCTCATCCCGGAGATACCATTCGATCTCGAACCGGTGGCCGACACCATCAGGCAGCGTGAGCGCCGTGGCGCGAAGTTCTCCATCGTGGTGGTCGCCGAAGGGGCGGCGCCCCGGGGCGGTGAGACGGCGGTGCTGGGCCACAGCATCGGCCAGGCCGAGCGCCTCGGCGGGATCGGGGCGCAGGTTGCGGCCCGCCTCGAGGAGCTCACCGGCAAGGAGTCGCGCACCGTCGTGCTGGGTCACCTGCTGCGGGGCGGGTCGCCGACGGCGTTCGACCGAGTGCTCGGTCTACGCTTCGGAGCCGCGGCCGTGCGAGGGCTCGCCGAGGGCGCCGACGGTGTCATGGTCTCGCTGAACCCGCCGAACGTCGACTATGTGCCGCTAGCCGAGGCGACGCGACGAATGAAGAAGGTTCCGCTCGACAGCGACGCGGTGCTCACAGCCCGCGAAATCGGGGTGAGCTTCGGCGACTGACGCTCAGCCTCGCGCCGTCAGCCTCATCGTCTTGCCGCACTGCCCGCACGGCATGGCGTTGATGGCCCTAGCCACCCAGTGCACCGCGCCGCACTCAGCACACCGCACATTGCGGTGCTGCAACTGTGCCGCGCCGGCTTCAAGAGTGGCCAGCCGCTGACCGGTATCGCTCATCGAACCCCCCAACGCGTTGCGCTGCCGTCGTGATAGCCCGCTCGCCTCCCCGTGAGCGACCCCGCTACGCTGAACCCTACCTGAGCAGGGAATCTCGCGCAGCCGGCATCGCAAAGTCCGTCAATTGCGTGTTGCTCGGTAACCGAGCGGACAGTGCAGTCCCGGCCCGCTCGGTAGACGAGCCGCCCGCCAACGCCCGGTAGATCGTGGGCCTGCTGACACCGAGCCGGCGCGCGATGGCCGCCTTGGGCACGCCGCTGGCATGGAGCCGATTCGCCAAAGCCACCTCCCCGTCGGACAGGGCGCGAGGGCGGCCGACGGGACGCCGAGGCCTGTCGCGGGTGTCGACCGCCGACTCCAGGTGTGACTTCGGAGGCGACCGGTGGGCGCCGACGCGGGTGAACCCCACCGACGTGTCAGCGTCAACGCTCGAACTGTGCACCTACGTCCTTTCGGCTCACTGCACGCCGGAAAGACGGCGATCGGGCGCGCTACCAGGCAAAATTTACGGTATGGCAACTACTCGGCAGCACGGGCACAGGCCCCCGATCTTGAGGCCAGAAGGCCCTTGCCCGGGCGCCGCAGTCGACTCCCGGCAGCCATAATGGCGGTGTGGGTGATCACGTACTCACACTGATCGCCTACGTCGGCGTCGGTGTAGCCACTGGGTGGTGGTTCTGGCGTGCCAACGCCGGCGTCCTCAATTCACCGGCCCACGCTGCGGTTTCGGTGCTGTTCGGCCTCCTGTGGCCGGTTTCCCTCCCGTGGCGGGCTCTCGTTCGCGCCACCTCGCAGACCATCGCCAGACGCCGCGCGCGACGGGCGCACGCGGCGGTCGACGACCCGGTGCTCGACACGTAGGACCCGTCGCGCTACAGGCCACCGAGGTCGTCGGGCACGTCCACCGCGTTCTCCCGCAGTGCCTCCAGGTCCACCACCTCGAGCGTGCGTTCGTGCGTCGATGCCAGCACCACCGGCGTGGCGAAGCCGTCCTGGTACGCCTTGAGCCAGTTCACCGCGGTGACGCACCAGCGGTCGCCGGGACGCAGACCGGGAAACCGGTATTCGGGTCGCGGCGTGGACAAGTCGTTGCCGATCGAGCGCTGATGGGCCAGGAACTCAGCGGTGACCACAGCGCAAATGGTGTGGCTGCCGATGTCCTCGGGACCCGTCGAACAACAGCCGTCGCGGTAGAAGCCGGTCATCGGTTCGGTGCTGCAGGGTTCCAGCGGTCCCCCGAGCACATTGCGTTCAGGCACCGCTCATTCACCGCCAACCGGGTCTTAAGCTAGTCAAGGTCACCTCAACTTAATCAGCTGGCGAGTGCACGTCTAAGGAGTATCGGACATGGCCGCGCTGAGAACCGGCGACGGGTTTCCCGATGTCGTCGTTACCGCAGTGGTATCGACGACCGCATTGGCGGTTGGCGCCGAAGAGACCTGGCAGCGATTGCGGATGTGCGCCAGCGGAATCGGCATGCTCGACAAGTGGTTCGTCGAGGAACTGAACTCGCCGGTGCGGATCGGCGGCCTGCTCCTGGACAGCTTCGATGAGGAGCTGAGCCGCGTCGAACAACGCCGCACATCGTTCATGCAGAAGATGTCCACGGTGCTCGGGCGCCGACTCTGGAAAGCTGCAGGCGACCCGGACGTCGACAAGAGGCGTCTGACCGCGTCCGTCGGCCTGGCGCTGGGCTCGACTGAGGAGATTCCCGCCCAGCACGACGACTGGCGGCAGAAGGGCATGCGCGCGGTGTCGCCGCTGACGATACAGATGTACATGCCCAACGGGGCCGCCGCTGCGGTCGGCTTGGATCACCAGGCCAAAGCGGGGATCCTCTCGCCGGTGATGGCCGACGCATCTGGCGCGGCGGCGATCGCCTACGCCTGGCGGCAACTGGTCATGGGCGAGGCTGACGTCGCGATCTGCGGAGGCGTCGAGACCCACATCGAGGCGGTGCCCGTTGCAGCGTTTCTTCAGCAGGGGATCCTCTCCATCAACAACGACGATCCCGCAGGCGCGTGCCGCCCGTTCGACGAATACCGCGATGGCATGGTGCTGGGGGAGGGCGGTGCCTTGTTGCTGATCGAAACCGAGGAGCACGCCCGGGCGCGGGGCGCGCGCCCGCTGGCTCGCCTGATGGGCGCGGCCATCACCTCGGACGGCTACGACTTCGTGGTACCCGAACCCAGTGGCGAGAGTGCCGCCGACGCGATGGTGCGGGCCGTTCAGCTGGCCGGCCTGGCGCCGGCGGACATCGACCACGTCAACGCCCACGCCACCGGAACCAGGGCAGGCGATCTCGCCGAGGCGCACGCAATCCGCCGCGCATTCGGCGGTCACAATCCGGCGGTGTACGCGCCGAAGGCCGCTCTGGGACACTCACTGGGCGCGGCAGGTGCGGTCGAGGCCGTGCTGACGGTGCAGGCGCTGCGCGACGGCGTCATCCCGCCCACGCTCAACCTGACGCGCCTCGACCCCGAGATCGATCTCGATGTCGTCACCGAGCAGCCCCGCCCAGGGCGCTACCGCTATGCGCTGAGCAATTCGTTCGGCTTCGGCGGCAACAACGTCTCGCTCGCGTTCGGGGCGTACTGATCCCCTACTTGACGAGGGTGAACTGTCCGACGTAGCTGACGTTGCGCTGGAAGAAGTCCGAGCAGCCGATCAGGTAGCGCATGTATCGGTCATAGATCTCCTGCGACGTCACCGCGATCGCCTGGTCCCTGGCGGCCTCCAGCTTCTCCGCCCAGGTGTCGAGTGTGCGCACGTAGTGCGAGGTCATGGTGTCGAGGGCCTCGACGGTGAAGCCGGCGTTGCCGGAGTACTCGATGACGTCCTCGTCGCACGGCACCGATCCGCCGGGGAAGATCTCCTTGGCGATGAACCGCATGAACTTCAGGTCCGACATCACGATCGGGATGCCCATCTCCGGCCAGCGCTTGAGCGGATGGCCCATGATGGTCTGCAGCACCATCCGGCCGTCGTCGGGCATGATGCGGTAGCAGGTGTCGAAGAACGCCTTGTAGCGAGACTTGGGGAACGCCTCGAACGCCTCGATGGACACGATGCGGTCGACGGGCTCGTCGAACTCCTCCCAGCCCTTCAACAGCACCCGCCGGGAGCGGTCGCTGTCCATCTCGTCGAGGATCTGCTGGCCCAGCGCGCGCTGGTTGCGGCTCAACGTCAGCCCGACGACGTCCACGTCGTACTTCTCCACCGCGCGCTTCATCACCGAGGCCCACCCGCAGCCGACGTCGAGCAGCGTCATGCCCGGACGCAGATCCAGCTTGCCGAGCGCGAGATCGATCTTGGCGATCTGCGCCTCTTCGAGCGTCATGTCCTCGCGCTCGTAGTACGCGCAGCTGTACGTCCGCGTGGGGTCCTGGAACAGGCCGAAGAACTCGTTGGAGATGTCGTAGTGGGCCTGGACGTCTTCGTAGGCCACCTTCATGGCCGTCCCAGATGTCGTCCCAGACGCTTTCCCCGAGCCTTCTAACATCTCCCGGTGACCTCCTCCAACGGTCCTTCAGCCAATGCGACGTGCCAGGCTAATCGGTATATCGCAGTTTTCGTAATCGGCTAAGCGGGCGATTTTTCGCACGTGTACTGCGCGACGTCGGTATAGCCCTCGCGGAACAGATCCGCGCAACCGGTCAGGTATTTGTGGAACCGTTCGTAGATCTCTTCGGAGGTGATTGCGATCGCCTCGTCCTTCTTGGCTTCCAGGTTGGCCGCCCACGTGTCCAGCGTCTTGACGTAGTGCGGCTGCAGGTGCTGCTCGCGGGTCACGGTGTAGCCCGCCTTGACGGCGTGCTCCTTCACCATCGAGCCCAGGGGCAGACGGCCACCGGGGTAGATCTCGTCCATGATGAATTTGATGAAGCGCACCCGCGACATGGTCAGCGGCAGTCCCTTGGCCTTGATCTCCTCATCCTCGGGGATGATGATCGTGTGTAGCAACATCACGCCGTCGTCGGGCATCCAGTTGAACGTCTTCTTGAAGTAGTCGTCGTACTTGTTGAAGCCGAAGTGCTCAAATGCGCCGATCGACACGATGCGGTCGACCTTGCCGTCGAAGTCCTCCCACGGCTGTAGCCGCACCTCCATCTTCCGGTCGCTCTTCAGATTGGCGAACCAGTAGTCCTCGATGTGCTGCTTCTGGTTCTCCGACAGCGTCAATCCGATGACGTTGACGTCGTACTTCTCCACGGCGCGCGCGATCGTCGAGCCCCATCCACAGCCGATGTCGAGCAGTGTCATGCCCGGTTGCAGGCCCAGCTTGCCCAGCGAGAGGTCGACCTTGGCCCGCTGCGCCTGCTCGAGGGTGTAATCGTCCTTCTCGAAGTATGCACAGCTGTAGGTCTGGGTCGGGTCCTGCCACAGCTTGAAGAAGTCGTTGGAGATGTCGTAGTGGAACTGGACTTCCTTCTTGTCCGATCCGCGGGTCTGCGACGCGGACTTCGACAGCCACTTGGACTGCGCCTGCGGGGAGCTTTGCGTTGCGTTTGAGGTCTCGCTCACGGTCCACCCTTTGGTAGTTCGAGGGATCGGTATTCAACAATCGCGCAGTTTCTCTCGACACGACGCACCGACCATACATCTCGTGGAAGCTCCATCGCCGCTGAGCGTCGACATATACCGGCGCGTCGATTATCGCTCTTTCGCCGCGTCGATCGCGGGATGTAACTGGGCAAAGACCGGGCGCGTCGACTGGAGTGCCGCAATATCCCGTACACGCCCTGTTCGCGAGACCAGATCACCGCGCTGGACGTCGTCAGATCCGTCCGTTCGTCGTCATCCAGCGCATCACCTGCCACCCGACGAACACCGGCAGCCACGCCGTGAGCACCCGGTAGAGCAACACCGAAGGCACTGCGATCGCGGCGGGCATGCCGAATGCGGCGAGGCCGCCGATCAGCGCCGCCTCGACTGCGCCCACCCCGCCGGGGGTCGGCGCCGCCGATGCCAGCGTGCCACCGACCATCGTCACCACCGTCACGGTGATGAAGGAGGTGTCGCCGCCGAACGCCTCGATGGCGGCCCACAGCGCGAACGCGTTGCCCAGAGTCGTGGCGGCGCAACCGGCCATGATCACCGCCAGCCGCTTGGGTTCACGCGCAAGCTCGACGAGATGGCCGACCATCTCCTGCAGCCGCGGCCGCACGGCGGTGGCCAGCCACTGCCTGACCCTGGGCACCAGCAGCGAGGTGCCGATCAGGCCCAGCAGCACGCCCGCGACCAGATACAGCACGGTGGCGCTCGGCACGAACCGTGCGAGATCGGCCGACACACCGGCGGCGGTGCTGAAGAAGATCAGCAACCCGATGTGGGTGATCACCTGCACCGACTGCTGCAGCGCCACCGCCGTGGTGGCGCGCATCGGGCTCACGCCGCCCTTCTGCAGGTACCGCGCGCTCAACGCGAGACCGCCGACACCGGCGGGCGTGGTGGTCGCGGCGAACTTGTTGGCCACCTGCATGACCACCAGCCCACGCAGCTTGACCAGGCCGTCCGCGCACGCCCACAGCGCCGCCGCCGCCCCGACATACGTCAGGCCCGACGCCGCCAGGCCCAGCGCCGCCCACCACCAGTTCGCGGTGCGCAGTTCGGTGATGAACGTGGGCACCGAACTGATGAACGGGTAGGCGACGTAGACCAGGGCGGTCAACAGCACCAGCTGGATCAGCTGACTGCGGGTGAACCGGGTGACGGTCTCGGCCCGGATCTCGTCGACCCGGGCCTGGCGTTTGACCTCGTCGCGCGCTGCGGAGATGACGGCCTTGGCGTCGGTGACCGACTGTCGGATACTCGACGGCACAGCGGCTTTGGTGAGCCGGCGCGACGCCAGCAGCACCGTGTCCTTGCCGAACGCGTCGATCGCGGCACGCACCGCCGACTCGGCGTCGTAGAGGTGCGTCGTCGTCACCAGCAGCTGGGCGATGTCGGATCGCAGCTGGGCGTCGGTGGCGCCGTACTCGGCGTAGGCGAATCCGCCGAACAGCACCGCGTCGCCGTCGACGGTGATCTCGCTGCTGCGCAGGTCGCCGTGCGAGATCTGGCAGTCGTGCAGCTCGCTCAGCGATTCCCAAACGCGCACAACGGAAATGGTCTCGGCGCGGTCATCCAGCGGCGCCCCACGGGCGGGTGTGTGAGCGTAGAGCGTCCAGCCGCGATCCAATGCGGCGACGGCGACCGTCGATGTGTTGGCCAGCTTCAGCTCACCGATCGCAATGGCCATCAACGCGCGGTGCTCGACCGCGCGGCGCATGGACGCGTGCAGTGGCGCGGTTTCCCGGTCGCGCAGCCGCGCCTTGCTCCACAGCTGCCGCAGCACGCCGCCGCCGCGCTGGTGGGGTCCGTACAACTCCATCACCGCGGTCGACCGATGCCCTTCACACGTCGCGCTCAGCGACAGCGGGCCTGCGCCGGCCGGCCGCAGCACGGTCAGGCCGCACACCACGCATCCGCGCCGGGCCATCGCGACCACGGCACTGTCCAGCGGCACCTCCAACCCGGGCGTGCCGACGACCAGGACGACGAGCGCCCCGACGAACCACCCGACGGCCAGCCCGAACAGGGAGCGGGCCGGCACCACC
This sequence comes from Mycobacterium sp. IDR2000157661, assembly GCF_022317005.1. Lineage (NCBI taxonomy): Bacteria > Bacillati > Actinomycetota > Actinomycetes > Mycobacteriales > Mycobacteriaceae > Mycobacterium > Mycobacterium sp. IDR2000157661. Next base: position 957,164 of record NZ_CP081006.1, on the reverse strand, counting down.
GCGCTGATCACCAGGTGGATCGGCACGAACGCCAGCAGCAGCGCCCACCACCAGCGCCGCCAGCGTGCGGGCAGCCACGGTCCCGACACGGTCAGCACCGCCGCGAGCATCGCAATCCAGCGCGGGTCGTCGACGAACTGCGAGGCGAAGGTGTCGAGCCGTTCGGACAGGTCGAAATGCCAGCGCGGCGCCGCGATGCCGACACCGCTGATCGACAGCGCCAGGCCGGCGATGCCTGCGGCGGCCGCATACGCGCCGAGCAGCTTCCACTGCCGCGAGACGATCAGGCTCACCAGGATCACGAACGGCAGCGCGACGATTGCGATGCCGTACGCCAGGTACACGAGGTTGGCCTGCGTGGGGGTGAGGACGCCGACGATCTCGGAGATCGACTGCTCCAGCGCCACCCACTCGTTGCGGGTGATCAGCGAGCTGATGGTCACGACGACCAGGAGCGCCGCGGCCAGGGCGACCCGGACGATGTCGTTGGTCCGGCGTGTCAACGGTTGCAGCAGGCTGCCCGAGACGGTGATGTCCCGTCCGTCAACGCGCATATGTCAACGATCTTCCGGAGTCGTGGCCGCGTCGGGTAGCGACCCGCCGACAACTTAACGCCGGAAGGGGCTCAGATGGCGTATTGCCTGGGCTGGTGCTGCACCGAGACCCAGTGCTCGGTGGAGTTGGCCAGCCGCAGTCGGCGATGCGGTGCGGTCGGGCTTTACTACCCGGCCCAGCCGCCGTTATACGTCAGAGCAGCTTGTGCTCGATCACGGTGACCAGTCGCGGCTTGCGCCAGTTGCCGGTGACCTCCTCCATCCGCACGCCCACTTCGCCGCCGGCGATCTCCAACGTGCCGATCTGGTTGCGGAAGTGCGGCTTGGTCACCGGCGCCCACCGCAGCCGCGGCCTGCCGACGCGCGTGGTGGCCAGCAGCGCGCGCCCGAGCAGCGCTGCAACGCGAGTGTGGCCGAACAGCAACGGGATTCGCTCGTTGATCCGTAGATCTTTGCGAAAGCCGGAACACACCATCTGCCAGATCTTGCTGCGTGCGGGCGGGACGTCGTCGGGCAGGCTCACCTCGGAAACCCAGCAGTGGTGCACGTCGCCGCCGAACATCAGCACCGTCGCGGGCGGCTCACTGCGCTTGCCGGTTGCCACGTCGATTACCAGCTCCTCGAACTCGCGGTAGCTGCGCTGGAACGCCGCCCAGTGGTCCATGTCGGCGGTGCGCCGGATCTTCTCGGCCACCCCGCACATCCGCTTGCCCCAGGCGCGGTCCCCGACGGCCTCCGCCCATGCCTCGGTGTCCTGCAGGCCGCTGGGCAACAGGAACGGTAACGAGCTGGCGAGCAGTAGGTGCTGGTAGTCCCCGTCGGCTCTGTCGCGAATCCACTCCCACTCGTCGTCGGTCATCATCTGGCGCTTGCCCGGTTCGAGCTGCCTGCCGGTGCGGGCGTCCATCATGATCAGCCGCGCGTCGCCGAAGTCGTGGCAGTAGCTGAACCGGGACAGTCCCTCGTCGCTCTCGGCCTGTTCGGCCATGTCGCGCAGCAGCGCGGTGCCGTCGCGGGTCTGGCAGATGCGTTGGTAGGTTTCCTCTTCCGCGAGTTCCTGCGGCGACAGGTTGCCCAGGTGCTGATACACCCAGTACGCCATCAGCCCGCCGAGGACCCGGTCCTCGTACCAGCTGGTGGCACGCATCTGCTCGAGCCAGTGCCGGGAGATGTTCCATTCGTTGTTGATCTCGTGGTCGTCGAACATCATCGAGGTCGGCACCGTCGAGAGCATCCAGCGCACGATCGGATCGGTCCAGGCGTCGCGGTACCCGGTGCAGTATTCGGTGAAGTCCTCGAGCACCTCGACCGGCCCGTCGGGGTGCACCCGGCGTCCGGCCACCTCCTCGGCGACGGTGGCGGGGACGTCGTCGGCGTAGAGCTGATCACCCATCATCATCAGCGCATCCGGCCACAGCGCCGAGGGCTGGCGCAGCATTCGCATCCCGTAGGTCTGCAGCACGTCGATGCCCTTGCCCTTCGGATGCCACCACCCCTTGTAGGTGTATGGCGGATGGTGGGGGGCAGACGCCCGGCAGGATCCGAACAGCAGGCGCAGATTTCCCGGGTCGGGCATCAGCCGGATGCGGGGCTGCGGAAAGGGGTAGTCCGGCGGCGGCCACGCCGTGACACCGTCGAGGCGCACCTCGTAGGGATGTTCGACGGACCGGTCGAGGCCGTCGATGCAGACGAGGGCGAAGTGGTGTCCCTCGACTTCGAAGGTGTCCGCCGATCGGCCGAGTATGTCGACGGTGCACGCGTTTCGGGTTTCCACCCAGATCGTCGCGTCGTTGTGACCGACATACCTGAGCAGCGGGCCCACCAACAGCTGGTCGTGTGCCGCGCCCTGATCCATGTCGAGCCCTCCTCGGTCTTCGCGTCGTATAGCCGAGTCGACGGGGGCAGAAACCGATCGCATTGCACCGGATCCCGCTGGGCAAAACGGGTAATCGGTCGCAGTGACCCGCCCGCTCAGAATCCGGACCATCGCCGCTCTCGTTTGCCCATTCCTGCTGCTCATGGCATGTGCGCACAGCGAGTCGCAGGGTCAGCCGGGTACGGCCCTACCGACTGTCATCGCGACCGACCTCGATGTGCCATGGGGTATCGCGTTTCTGCCCGACGGCAGCGCACTCGTCGCCGAGCGCAGCACCGGCGCGATCAAGCACATGACGGCGCCGGACCAACTGAGTCCGGTCGGCAACGTCGACGGCGTGGTGGCGCGCCCCGAAGGAGGTCTACTCGGTCTGGCCACCGGCGGACCGGACGTGTTCGCCTACCTGACCACCGGGCAGGACAACCGGGTGGTGCGAACAGGTTTCGACGGTGCCGCGCTCACCGCGCAGACCCCCATCCTCACCGGCATACCGGTGGCCGCGATCCACAACGGCGGTCGCATCGCGTTCGGGCCGGACGGCAAGCTGTACGTCGCGACGGGAGAGGCCAGTGAACCGCAGCTGGCGCAGGACCGGTCGTCGCTGGGCGGCAAGATACTGCGGATCAATCCCGACGGCTCGGTCCCACCGGACAACCCCTTCCCCGGCTCGCCGATCTGGTCGCTCGGCCACCGCAACGTCCAGGGCCTGGCGTGGGATTCGACCGGCCGGATGTGGGCAACCGAGTACGGCGCGAACCGGCTCGACGAGCTCAACCTCGTCAAGCCCGGCGGCAACTACGGGTGGCCGATGGCCGAGGGCCGTGCGGGAATCGAAGGTCTGACCGACCCCATGTTGCAGTGGCCGGTCGAGGCGGCGTCGCCGTCCGGGCTGGCCTTCTACGGCGGCGCGCTGTGGGTCGCCGCGTTGCGCGGACAACGACTCTTCCGGGTGCCGGTCGGGGCCGACGGCATGCTGGGCGAAGCGGAATCGCTGTTCGTCGGACGGTACGGGCGGCTGCGCACCGTGGTCGCCGCCCCCGACGGCAGCCTGTGGTTCACCACCAGCAACCGTGACGGACGCGGCAATCCACGAGAAGGCGACGACAAAATCCTGCGGTACCGGCCGTGAAACGGTTCTCCTAGCGGGCGCGCGGTTGTACGCTATTAGGCATGAGTCCAACAACGCCGGCTCTGCCGCCGGGTCCGCGGCTGCCCTCGTTCGCCCTGCTGTTGCTGATGATGAGGTGGTGGCCGCAGGTGGTGGCGCTTTGCAGGCGCCGCTACGGCGACGTCTTCACACTGCGCAACTCCGTGATGGGCGACATGGTGTACCTGGCCGATCCGGCCGACATCAAGACCGTGTTCGCCGGCGACCCACGAATATTTCATGCGGGCGAGGCGAATTCGATGCTTGCCGGGCTGCTGGGCGACAGTTCGGTGCTCGTGGTCGACGACGATGTGCACCGCGAGCGCCGTCGCTTGATGATGGCGCCGTTCCACCGCGACGCCGTCGCCGCGCAGGCCGGGGTGATGGCCGACATCGCCGTCGAGAACATCGCGGGTTGGCCCGTCGGCACGCCGTTCGCCGTGGCGCCGAGGATGTCGCAGATCACGCTCGAAGTGATTCTGCGGACGGTTATCGGCGCCAGCGACCCCGCTCGGCTGGCCGCGCTGCGCGACGTGATGCCGCGACTGCTGAGCGTCGGCCCGTGGGAGTCGCTGGCGATCGCCAAGCCCAGGCTGCAGAAGCTTTTCCCGTGGCGCCGGTTGCGGCGCAACATCGCCGCCGCGGACAGGTTGCTCTACGACGAGATCGCCGAGCGCCGCGCGGATCCGAGGCTGGCCGAGCGCACCGACGCCCTGGCGATGTTGGTGCGGGCCGGAACGGACGATGGCGCACCGATGAGCGACCGAGAACTGCGCGACCAGCTGATGACCCTGCTCGTGGCCGGCCACGACACCACTGCCACCGGGCTGTCGTGGGCGCTGGAGCGGCTGACGCGTCACCCGGACATCCTCGCCAAGGCGGTGCGCGCGGCCGAGGAGGGCGACGACGAGTACCTCGACGCGATCGCCAAGGAGACACTGCGGGTCCGGCCGGTGGTGCCCGACGTCGGGCGCATCCTCACCGAGCCGGTGGAAATGGGCGGCCATCGCCTGCCGGCCGGAGTGATGGTGGTCCCCAGCATCACGCTGGTGCACGACGACGCCGGCCTGTATCCGCAGCCGCAACGCTTCGACCCGGACCGGATGGTCGGCGCCACGCTGAGCCCGGCGACGTGGCTACCGTTCGGCGGCGGCAATCGGCGTTGTCTAGGTGCGGGATTCGCGATGGTCGAGATGCGCGTCGTGCTGCGCGAGGTGTTGCGACGGGTGGACCTGAAGACCACGACCGCCACCGGCGAGCGGGCGAAGATCAAGCATGTGATCCTGACGCCGCAGCGCGGCGCGCGGATCACGGTCCGGGCAAAGAGGAACGTGCCGGCGGCGGCGGGCCAGATGCGATCCTGTCCCGCCGCCGCCGACACGTCATCCGCGACGCGGAGTTAGCTCAGGGCACGTCGGTGGCCGGCACGCTGGCGCATCCCACACCGGGGATGCAGCCGGCCGCGCCCTCGGGGCCGGCAGTGCCGGACGGGCCACCTGGAATCGCGCCGGTCGCTCCCTGGGGTCCGGCTGCGCCGGTCGGCCCACCGGGGATCGTGCCCGCGGCACCCTCAGGGCCGGCCACGCCGGCCGGACCGCCGGGGATGGCACCCGCTGCGCCCGCGGGACCCGCGACACCGCCGGGGGCGACGACACCAGGTGGCGGAGGCGGAACGAAAACGCCGGGGGGCGGCGGGGAGGCGGCACGTAGACACCCGGAGGCGGTGGCGGCGCGGGCGCCCATCCGGCGGGGGCAGGCGGCGGCGGGGGCGCCGCGCAGCCGGTGCCGTACGGGTCATAGCACCCGGCCGGGCCTCCTGCCGGGAGGAACGACGGAGAAGCGAAACCAGCGGGGGCCGCCGCGATGGCAGCAGCCGCCGCGCCGGCAAGCAGTATCGGCGAGAAGTTCCTGAGTGTGGTCAGCATGGCGGTGCTGTTGCCGCGAAATGAACACTTCAAACATCAAAATTTCACGACACTCCTGTAACAATCCTGCGTCAGTCCCGAGTCAGTCCTCGATCACTCCTGAACGGCCTTGGCAAGTGCGACAAATCTGGTGAGCGCGGCCGGGGGCGCTGTCAACGAACGTGCGCCGATTGACCGGAAAAGCAGCACAAATCGTCGGCTGCGCCGGTAGACACATGGGCATGGATGCGGGGAGGTATGTGGGTCGGATCGGCGGGCTGGCTGTCGCCCTCGGTATCGGGTCGGCGCTCTTCATGGGCCACGCGGTTGCCTCGGCTGAACCGGCCGATTCCTCGCAGAGCGATGCGCCCTCATCCTCGGCGACGGAAACCTCCACGGCGACGGACACGTCCGCCTCGACGGCGACGGACAAGTCGGCTGACACCGACGACCCGGGCATCGATGCCACCGATCAGACCGACGACTTCGGGGACCCCGATGACTTCGGGGACACCGACGACACCGACGACTCTGAAGGCTTAGAGGACGACGAATCGGCGCCCGACGACGAGACCGAGCAGTCGCCGACCACTCAGAAGCACTCGAACGAGCGGTGGGAGACCGACCAGGACGACGAGGCCACCAGCGACTCGAGTGACGAGTCGGAGCCCGGTGCAGTGTTTTCGTCGACACAGATCGTCGAGGGCGCGACCACGTCGGACGACGTCAAGACCACCGAGTCGGTGCCGGCCGTCGGCGCCCCGCAACCGACGGCCTACCCGGCACCGGCGACGGTCATGCGCAGCGTCACCATGGTGGTCGAGCCCACGACCACCTGGTCGGCCACGCCGGCCGAGCCGGCCGAGACGGAACCGCCTGTCGTAGCGACGGTTTCCCACATCGTCTCGGCGCTCGTCGGCCCCAACTCCGGTCTGGACGGTGCGCCGGCCGGGCCTGCCGACACTCCGCTGGGGTGGACGCTGGCCGCGGCGGCACGGCGCGAACTCGCCGCGGTCACCGTCGAGGAGCCGCAACCTCGAGTCGTCGCAGTCGCGTCCGTACCGTTGCTGACCCCGTTGCAGTACATCCCCGTGGTCGGACCGCTTTTCGTCACGCCCGTCGTCGCGGTGCTCAAGCAGTTGCCGTTCATCGGTGACATCTTGCACCCCCTGATCGGCTACCCGATCGGCTTCACCGGTGGGACGACACCGCGCGATGTGGTCGTGTACTCGGCCGATGGCACTCCCATCTACGTGCACTTCTTCCCGGCGCAGGGCGTGAACAAGGGCAAGGTCGCGCCGACGATCCTCAACGGCCCCGGCCTCGGACTGCCCGGTGAGACCAACCCGCTCGCCGAGGACAACCCGTTCATGCCCAACGACGTCATCGGCATGGCGCCCCTGCTGCGCAGCGGCTACAACGTCGTCACGTGGGACCCGCGCGGGGAATGGCAGTCCGGCGGTGTGCTGCAGATCGACCATCCGGACTACGAGGGCCGGGACATGCAGGCCATCATCAGTTGGCTCGCCGAGCAGCCGGAGGCCCTGCTCGACGCCACGGGTGATCCACGGGTCGGCATGGTCGGCGCCTCCTACGGCGGCGGAATCCAGTTGGTCACCGCGGCGATCGACAAGCGGGTCGACGCGATCGCCCCGACGATCGCGTGGAACAACCTCAACACCTCGCTGTACAAAGCGGAGGCAACCAAGACCAGCTGGGGCGCCATCCTCACCGCGGCGTTGCTACTCACCGGTTCGCGGTCCAACCCCAACATCTATGCGGCGGTGGCGACGGGCCTGCTGACCGGCCGACTCACCGACGCGCAGGTCCGGTTCCTCGACGAACGCAGTCCAGACCGGCTGCTCGGACAGATCACCGCGCCGACCCTGCTGCTGCAGGGCACCGTCGACACGCTCTTCTCGCTGCAGGAGGCGCACGAGAACGCGGAGGTTCTGCTTCGCCGGGGGGTGCCAACCAAGGTCGTGTGGTTCTGCGGTGGTCACGGCGCGTGCATCTCCGGCGAGGACGGCACGCTGGTCGAACGGGCGACGATGAACTGGCTCGACCGCTACGTCAAGCGTGAGCCGGTGTCTACAGGTCCGCAGTTCGAGTGGGTCGACCAGCACGGGCGGATCTTCGGATCGGATACTTATCCGGTCAAGCGGGGACCGTCGCTGCAGGTCGCTACCGCGACGAATCAGAACCTGCCACTGTGGCCGCTGCTCGGCGGATCCGGGCCGAATTTCCGTGCGCTGCAAGCCGGTCCAATCGGCGCGCTGCTGGGCATCCTGTCCGCGTCGGAAGCCGTCAACGCCGTGGAGCTCACCTTGCCGAGGCAGGCGACGACCCAGTACCTCGTCGGCGCGCCACAGCTGGCATTCACCTATTCGGGCACAGGTGTCAGCAGGCACGTCTACGCCCAGCTCGTCGACGACACAACGGGTTTGGTGCTGGGCAACCAGGTGACTCCGATACCGGTGATTCTCGACGGGCGCACGCGGGTCGCGACGGTGCCGCTCGAGCAGATCGCCCACACGCTGGCGCCCGGTCAGACGGTGACGCTGCAGATCGTCGCGTCGGCGGTCCAGTACCAGAGGTTCCTGTCGTGGGGCGCGATCAAGGTGACGAGCATCGAGCTCTCGTTGCCGACCGCGGATGCGGCGACCGTCATGACCACGCCGTCGGCGGACGTCGTCACGGCGGCCTGACCAGCAAGGATGGCGCCGGGCGGCGGACCTGTCGCGCAACGGCAAATTCCGCGTCGGCAACCACTAAGATCTCCTGGCAAACGTGATGTAACTTCAATCGACACACCGATGCGGGGTTGGCCGCCGAGGAGTTAACACGGTGGATGCGACACCATTCGGGCATTACCGGCTGCAGCGGCTGATCGGTCGCGGCGGCATGGGCGAGGTCTACCGCGCCTACGACACCAGGACCGACCGCATCGTCGCGCTCAAGGTGCTGCCCCCGGGCATGGCCGCCGACGAGGTCTTTCAGCAGCGGTTCCGCCGCGAGTCGCAGGCCGCGGCCGGGCTCAACGATCCCCACGTGGTCCCGATTCACGGGTTCGGTGAGATCGACGGGCGGCTGTACCTCGACATGCGGCTGATCGAGGGCCGCAATCTCGGCACGATCCTGTCCGATACCGGCAAACCGATCGACCGGACGCTGGCGGTCGCAGTGGTCGAGCAGGTCGCCACCGCGCTGGACACCGCGCATGCGGCGGGTCTGATCCACCGCGACATCAAACCGTCGAACATCCTGATCACCGACCGCGACTTCGTCTACCTAATCGACTTCGGCCTCGCCCGGGCCGCAGGTGAGCAGGGCCTCACGACCGCGGGCAGCACGCTGGGCACCATGGCCTACATGGCCCCCGAGCGGTTCGAGGGCAAGCCGGTCGACGCCACCGCCGACATCTATGCCCTGGCCTGCGTGCTCTACGAGTGTCTGACGGGAGTGCGTCCGTACCCGGCCGAGAGCCTCGAGCAGCAGATCGCCGGGCACATGACCAAGGAAGTGCCGCGGCCCTCGGCCATCGACCCGCGCTTGGCGGCATTCGATGAGGTGATCGCCAAGGGCATGGCCAAGAAGCCGGCCAAGCGATATCAAACCGCGGGTCAACTGGCCGAGGCCGCGCGGCGGGCGCTCAACGCCCCGGTGCGCGCGACGGGCAGCGGACGGCACGCGGCGCGGCGCGCCCCGGTGAAGAGGACGCGCGTGTCGCGGCGGGTGCTGGCGGTGGCCGCATCGGTGATGTTGGTAGCCGCGGTGGGCACCTTCGGGGTGCTGCAGTGGCGGGGCGGGCCCGGCCGCAGCGACACCAGGCCCGCGAGCGTCGCGGAGAGTTCGTCGACGGCGACGCCAGTGGCGGCCCCGGGTGCGGTGGAGGCCATCGCGGCCACGGTGCCCGAGGACATCCGGGCGTCGGGGCGGTTGGTCGTCGGTGTCAACACCCCTTATGCGCCAAACGAATTCAAGGATGCGAACGGCCAGATAGTCGGGTTCGACGTCGACCTGATGAACGCGATCACGCGCACCCTGGGACTGGCGCCCGAGTACCGCGAAACCGCGTTCGAGGCGATCCTGCCCTCGGTGCGTGCCGGCGACTTCGACGTCGGCATGTCCTCGTTCACCGACACCAGGGAGCGTGAGGAGTCCGTCGACTTCGTCACCTACTTCCGGGCAGGAACGTTGTGGGCGCAGCGCGCCGGCTCCGGTATCACCCCGGCCGACGCCTGCGGCCTGCGGGTTGGAGTGTCCTACGCGAGCTTGCAGGAAACCGAGGACATTCCGGAAAAGAGCGAGGACTGTGTCGCCGCCGGGAACGCGCCGATCGACAAGGTGGTCTACGTCAGCCAGGACGACCTCAACTCGGCGTTGATCAACGGCGAGGTCGACGCGATGGCCGCCGACTCGCCGGTGACCGGGTTCGCGATCAAGACCTCCGGCGGAGCGCTGGAACCGGCCGGTGACGTGTACAACTCCGCACCGTACGGCTGGCCGGTGGCCAAGGGGTCGGCGCTGGCGGAGTCGCTGCGCCAGGCGTTGGCGCACCTGATCTCGACCGGTGAATACCGCACGATCGCGGTCATGTGGGGTGTCGAGAAGGGCATGATCTCGACACCGGTCATCAACGGTGCGACCCGGTGACCACCCGCGCGGTCGACGACCACTACGTGTAGCCTTGAGAAAGGCCGCAAACGGTCCGGCAGTGCCGTCGCTACACCTTTCTCTAGATCTATCGATGTGCCCTGTGTTCCCACGGCCGGCCGACAGAAGGGTGTCGGCCGAGCCGCACTAGTTAAGGACTTGCTTTATGAAGTCATCCGATCTGTTCTCCCATCCCCAGGAAGCCGAGTTCGTCGCGCCCGACCGCGGGTCGGACGAACCGGTGAAAAACCCGGAATTCTCCGACCGGCCTGACCGAAAGTCATCTTCCAACTCGTCCAATTCATGAACGGTTTGACGGGTGCGCGCCGACTGGCCCGGCCCGTCCGCCTCGTGCTGGCACATGAGCTGGGGTCTGCGCTCGACGGTGCGTGGTGGCCCCATACCGGCTCGGTGGCGGGCGAACTGCCCGCTCTGATCGAGGCCTTGCACAAGCCGCTCGGCGAGATCGTCGATCTGCGGGTGAACTGGTCAGCCACCCAGGGTGCGCTCGAATTCGACTCCCTGCTCAACGGTGTCGGGTCCAAGAAGGTCCCCTCCCGCCGGCATCACCGACTGATGGCGGTCATCGGCCGCACAGCCTCTGCCAAACTCCTTGTCCTGCCCCATATGACGACAGCCGCGCTGGGCATCCTCGTCATGCGGTGTGCGGCCGGCAAGCCGCTCGACGCCGCTCAACAGGACAGCCAGTGGTGCACGTCGGCCCAGGAAGTCGTCTCCGATGCGCAGGCGCAGAGCGTGTTGTGGGGCGGCGGCGTGAGGGACGTCGCGGCGACGTGAGCGCAATCGCTCGCTGACTCATCGAAGTCTGTTGGGCTACAACGCCTTCGGTGTCACATGGGGACGTGTGTGCGCGCCCGGGTGTATTCGCCGTGCTACTGTTGACCGTGGATGTCTGTCGACATCCGTTCACTATGAGAGAAGTTGAGAAGTATGGCACAGGGAACCGTCAAATGGTTCAACGAAGACAAGGGCTTTGGCTTCATCGCCCCCGATGAAGGTGCGAAGGACGTCTTCGTCCATTACAGCGAGATCAGCGGCGGCGGATTCCGCACCCTTGCGGAGAACCAGCGCGTCCAGTTCGACATCGAGCAGGGCGGCAAGGGTCCGCAGGCGGTGGGAGTGACAGCCGTCTGACACACACTTCGTGACAGTGGGCCGGTGGGTGAACCATCGGCCCACTGTCCGTTTTCAGGCTGGCGTGAAGCTGCTTCGGCACCGGCGCAGGGCCAGTCCTCAGCGCACGACGATCGTGTGCTCACCTCGCGGTATCAATTCGCCGACGACGGGTGCGCCGGGTATCTCGCCGGCGATCAGCAGGCCTCCCGAGGTCTGCGCATCGGCGAGCAACAGCTTCTCTGCGCCGTCGATGGCGGTCAGGTCGGCATGCGGCGCCACCCAGTCGAGGTTGCGCCGGGTGCCGCCGCTGACATAGCCGGCCGCGAGCGCCTCGCGGGCCCCGTCGAGGTAGGGCACCGCCGCCGCGTCGATGACCGCGGTGACCCCACTGGCCCGGGCCAGCTTGTGCAGGTGCCCGAGTAGGCCGAAACCGGTGACGTCCGTGGCGCTTTGAACACCGGCAGCCACCGCTGCCGCGGCGGCCGCGGCGTTGAGTGTCGTCATCACCGCGATGGCCTCCGGAAAGATCTCCCCGGTGGCCTTGTGTCTGCTGTTAAGCACGCCGACACCGAGCGGTTTGGTCAACGACAGCGGCAGCCCGGGCTTCGCGGCGTCGTTGCGCAGCAGCCTGTCGGGATCACCGATCCCCGTGACGGCCAGCCCGTACTTGGGTTCGGGGTCGTCGACGCTGTGACCGCCGGCCAGGTGGCAGCCCGCGGCGGCGCACACCTCCAGCCCGCCGCGCAGCACCTCGGCGGCCAGCTCGAACGGCAGTACGTCACGCGGCCAGCCCAGCAGGTTCACGGCGACCACCGGGCGCCCGCCCATCGCGTAGACGTCCGAGAGCGCGTTCGTCGCGGCGATGCGGCCCCAGTCGTAGGCGTCGTCCACCACCGGCGTGAAGAAGTCCGTCGTGGCGATCAGGGCGAGGTTGCCGTCGATGCGCACGGCGGCCGCGTCGTCCCCGTCGTCGAGCCCGACCAGCAGTTCACCGGCCGGGTGGCGTGGCGCGGCACCGGTCAGGCCGCGCACCAATTCCTCCAGTTCACCGGGCGGGATCTTGCAGGCGCAGCCGCCGCCGTGGGCGTACTGGGTGAGACGGTAGCTCATGACCCCCATGCTGCCTGGCATCATCGGTGCATGGGCCAGGGAGGTGTATCCGGTCTGGTGACCGGCTCGGTCTTCAAAATCGCTGAGCGGCAGATCCTGTCGCTGGCGGGTTCGATTCCCGTCCACCTCCGCCACTTCTTCCTGCTTCACCGGTCCCAGACGATCCGGCCGTCGACCCCTAGCCGCGCTTTCTCCGACGGCGCGTGTGCGACCAGCCGACCGTCGTGCATGAGGTGGCAGACCCGCAGTAGTCGCAGCAGCCCCGCTCGATCGAGGGTGTCGTGACCCACCGAGATCGGCATGCCATCGATATACCCGCGAGCGAGCCGCCTGACATGATGGACCCATGATCGACCCGCGGCGGCGTGTCCCACGCACCGACGTGCTGCTCGCCGATCCGCGTCTGGTCGACGCCTCCCGAGTGCTCGGTCGCGAGCTGGTGAAAACCGTTGTCGCACAGGCTCAGCAGCGTGCCCGGTCCGGCGAGATCGAACCCGAGGAGGTCGCCGACGACGCGGTGGCGGCACTGCCTGCCGGAGCGGCGAGCCTGCGCCCGGTCATCAACGCCACCGGTGTGGTGGTGCACACCAACCTCGGCCGGGCGCCGCTGTCGCGGGCGGCGGTCGAGGCGGTGGTCACCGCCAGCGGTGCCACCGACGTCGAGTTCGACCTGCAGACCGGCCGACGCGCCCGCCGCGGCCGCGGGGCACTTGCCGCGCTGAGCCGCGCCGTGCCGACCGCCGGGGACGTGCACGTGGTCAACAACAACGCCGCCGCGCTGCTGCTGGCCGCGATGACCCTGGCGCCCGGCAAGGAGATGGTGGTCAGCCGTGGGGAGCTGATCGAGATCGGCGACGGCTTCCGACTGCCCGCGCTGATGGAGTCGACCGGCTCACGCATCCGCGAGGTGGGCACCACCAACCGCACCCACCTGCGCGACTATGCCGAGGCGATAACCCCCGACACCGGGTTCATCCTCAAGGTGCATCCGTCGAACTACGCCGTCAGCGGGTTCACCTCGTCGGTCAGCGTGGCGGAGTTGGCCGACCTGAGCCCGCCGCTCGTCGTTGACATCGGCTCCGGGCTCCTGACACCACATCCGTTGCTGACCGACGAGCCCGACGCCACGACCGCCCTGCGGGAAGGCGCCGACCTCGTCACCGCCAGCGGCGACAAGCTGCTCGGCGGACCGCAGGCGGGTCTGCTGTTGGGCTCCGCGGAGCTCATCGAGCGGCTGCGACGGCATCCGGCGGCGCGGGCGCTGCGGGTGGACAAGCTCACCCTGGCGGCGCTGGAGGCCACCCTCATCGGCCCACCGTCGCCGGTGGCGTCCGCGCTGGCGGCCGACGTCGCCGAATTACGCAGCCGCGCCGAACGATTGGCGGCTCAGCTGCCCGGCGCCGCGGCGGTCGACTGCGTGGCGGCCGTCGGCGGCGGCGGCGCACCCGGTGTCGCGTTGGCCAGCGCCGCGGTGAGCCTTCCCGAGTCCTTCGCCGCGCCGCTGCGCATCGGCGCCCCCGCAGTGGTGGGGCGACTGGAGGGCGCGCGGTGCCTACTCGACCTCCGCACGGTCGCGCCCGACGACGACCGCCTGCTCGTCGAGGCGGTGCGGGCGTGTATGTCGTAGCGACCGCGGGCCACGTCGATCACGGCAAGTCCACCCTCGTCGAGCAGCTGACCGGGATGTGGCCCGACCGCCTGGCCGAGGAGCAGCGCCGCGGGCTGACCATCGACCTCGGCTTCGCCTGGGCGCGGATCGACGGCCGCGACATCGCGTTCGTCGACGTGCCCGGCCACGAACGCTTCGTCGCGAACACGCTCGCGGGCGTCGGACCGGTCCCGGCGATCATGTTCGTCGTCGCCGCGACCGAAGGCTGGATGCCGCAGTCCGACGAGCACCTCGACGCGCTGCAGGCGCTGGGCGTGGGGCACGTGCTCGTGGTGATCAGCAAGGCTGACCTCGCCGATCCCGGCCCGGCGATCGCACAGGTGCGCCTGCGGCTGCCCGAGGCGCCGGTCGCAGTCGGGACCGACCTGAACAGCGTTCGCGCTGAATTGGTTTCGCTGGTGGACCGGCTACCTGCACCGGACCTCGACGCGGCCGTGCGGTTGTGGGTGGACCGCTCGTTCACGGTGCGTGGTGCGGGCACGGTGGTGACGGGCACGCTGGCGGCGGGCACCGTCCGCGTTGGCGACGTGCTCGAACACCGCGGGCGGCGCGTCACGGTGCGCGGGTTGCAGTCCCTGGGCCGAGACCGCACGGAGGTCGGCGCGGTGGCGCGGGTGGCGGTCAACCTGCGCGGTGTCGACCGCGGCGACATCGGCCGCGGCGACACGCTGTGCACACCGAATGCATGGCTGGACACCGCAGAAGTCGACGTCGCGCTGCGGCGACCCGGCGAACTGCACCGTCAACTGGTGCTGCACATCGGGTCAGCCGCGGTGCCGGTGCATGTGCGGCCGCTCGGCGACGTCGGGGCGCGACTGCGGATGGCGCATCCGCTGCCGCTGCGCATCGGCGACGTCGGCGTGCTGCGCGACCCGGGTGAACACCGCATCGCGGCAGGCGTGGAAGTCCTCGACGTGCGTCCACCGGCGCTGCGACGACGCGGGGCGGCGCGCGCGCGAGCCGAGGAACTGGCGACCGGCCGGGTGTCACCCACGCCGTGTGCACTCGCGAACGAACTGTGCGCCATGGGATTTCCGGTCGACGGTCTGCAGGTCGGGGACTGGATCGTCGACGAGCGGTGGTGGGCGCAGCGGCGTCGGCGAATGCTGGCCGCCGTCGAGGAGTGGTCGGCGGGCAACGACGTCGCGGCAGGCATGCCGCTGGAGACGTTGCGCCGACGAACCGGGCTGCCCGCCACCGATCTGCTCGCCCCGCTGCTGCACGGCACGGACCTGAGCGTGCGCGACGGTGTCGTTCGGCAGCTGGGGGCGGGCCTGCCCGAGCGCGTCGACAAGGCGGTGTGCACCGTGGAGGAGTGGCTGACCGCCGAGCCGTTCCGCGCGCCGGAGGCCGACGAACTGGCCGACCTCCTGCTCGGCCCGCGTGAGCTGGCCGCCGCGATCCGCGCCGGGCGGCTCACCAGGATCGCCGACGGTGTGGTGCTCGGCGCCGACGCTGTCGAGCGCGCCGCCGCCGTCCTGCGGTCGCTGCCGCAGCCGTTCACTGCCGCCGAAGCCAAACGCGCCCTCGACACCACTCGGCGCGTGGCCATTCCGCTGCTGGAACTCCTTGACGCTCAACGTCTTACCAGGCGTAACGCCGACGGCACGAGAGTCACCGTCTGAGGCAGGCTGGCCAACCACGCGCATTTTGCTACGGTGGGTGATGAACACCGCCAACGGGACCTTCCACCGTGAAGGCGACAAGGTGACATGACGCAAACAATCGACGACCTGCGTCCGGTACGACGCATTGGTGGCCACCTGCCCATCGCCGACTACGCGCTGATCGGGGACGGAAACGGATGCGCGCTGGTCGGTAGGGACACGGCGATCGAGTGGCTGTGCGTCCCGCGGTTCGACTATCCGCCGGCGATCTGCGGCCTGCTCGATCCCCAGCGCGGAGGGGTGTTCCGCATCCTGGCCGAAGAGGTCCTGGCCGCGTCGCAGTTCTACGAGCCGGACACCGGGGTGACGGTCACCCGCGTGCAGACAGCGCACGGCATAGCCGAAGTGGTCGATGCGTTTTTGCTGTCCCCGGATGCCGACCTCAGTCGGCAGGCATATGCCGGTGCCGGCGAGCTACTGCGCCGCGTCCAGGTGCTGGCGGGCCGTGTCGCGATCCGTCCGGACATTCAACTCCGCTGTGGCGCAGTGCGATCGAGATTCTGGGCCGGGGTGCTGCTGCAGCCCGATGACGATCGGGTGCCGGAGCTTCGGCTGTTCGTCGACCCGGCGCTCGACGCCGAAAGCCCCGTCGTGCTCGAGTCCGGTCAGGGGGCCGACGTGGTGCTGCGGTGGGCCCCGGGGTCGGCACGGCTGCAGCGCACGGACTGGCCGCGCAAGCTGTCCCCGACCGTGTCGGCCTGGCGCACGTTCGCCGCCGAAATCGACTACGACGGTCCACAGCGGGATCTGGTGCGCCGTTCGGCGCTCACCCTGAAGCTGCTCGACTACACGCAGAACGGAGCGATCGTCGCCGCTCCGACCTCGAGCCTGCCCGAAGAGATCGGCGGAGAGCGCAACTGGGATTACCGCTACACCTGGGTGCGGGATGCGGCGTTCAGCGTCTACGCATTGCGCCGCATCGGTCTGCCCCAGGAGGCCGATCGGTTCATGAGCTGGGTCCTCGACGCGGTGGAGCGTGACGGTGTGCCCCGGGTCATGTACACGCTCGACGGTGTCGCGCCGCCGCCGGAGGTGCTCGACCGGGAGCTTTCCGGTTACCGCGGCTCTGCTCCCGTGCGGTGGGGCAACGCCGCGGCCGAGCAGACCCAGCATGACGTCTACGGCGAGATCGCCGACTGCGTCTACCAGTGGGCCCGTGCCGGTAACGCCGTCGACGACGAGATCTGGAGTCACCTGCTGTCGATGGCCGAGTCGGCGGCCGCCAACGTACGCAAGCCCGACCACGGCATCTGGGAGGTGCGCAGCAGCGGGCGTCCGTTCACGTACTCGGTGGCGATGTGTCAGGTGGCACTGGACCGCACCGCGCGGCTCGGCAGCAGCCTCGAAATGCCCTGTGATATCCAGCGGTTCGCCGCCCAAGCGGATGAATTGCGTGAGCTGATCCTGGCGGATGCGTGGGACGAGGGCATGCAGTCGTTGACCGAACAACTCGGGGGCGGTGCGCTCGACGCCAGCCTGCTCGCCCTGCCCCTGCGCCGCGTGCTGCCCGCCACGCACCCGCGCATGGTCGCCACCACGCGCGCGGTGGAAGCCCGCCTCGGTGCCGGCGACGGGTTGATGTACCGGTATCTGCCCGACAGTTCACCCGACGGGCTCGCCGGCCACGAAGGCGCCTTCCTCCTGTGCAGTTTCTGGCTGGTCGACAACCTCGCCTACCAGGGCGAGCTGGACCGCGCACTGCAGCTGTACGACTCGCTGTGCGCACGCGCCGGACCGCTCGGCCTGCTGCCGGAGGAGATCGACCCGGGCACCGGCGCCTTCCTGGGCAACTATCCGCAGGCGTTCAGCCACATCGGGGTGATCTCGTCGGGCATCAACTTGACCCGGTCCCTGGCCGATCGGAGGACACAGTGAGCGACATGGTGCGATCGCTGCTGATCTTCGGCGCGACAGGCGATCTGGCGTCGCGGTACCTGTTCCCCGCATTGGCGCAGCTGCGTGCCGCCGGCGGTCTCGGTGACGAAGTGCGGATCCGCGGAGCGGGGCGGGAGACCTACGGTAGCGCCGACTTCGCCTCTCGGGTGTCGGACAAACTCGACGAGCACGCAGCGCACGTCCCCCGCGAGGCGAAGGACGGTGTGCTCGCCACGCTCGACTACGTACCAGCCGACGCCGCCGATCCCGATGACGTCGCCACCGCCCTCGACGGGCTGCCTGGACCGGTGGCCTGCTACTTGGCCTTGCCGCCGAGCGTGTTCGCGCCGGTCGTGGAGGCGCTGAAGCGGGCCGGTCTGCCCGAGGGCAGTCGCATCGTGGTGGAGAAGCCGTTCGGCACCGATCAGCGCAGCGCCCGCGCGCTCAACGACCTGCTCGCCGAGGTGACCGGTGAGGCGTACACGTTCCGCATCGACCACTTCCTGGCTAAGCAGACGGTGCAGAACGTCATCGGGCTCAGGTTCGCCAACCGGATCTTCGAGCCGCTGTGGAGCGCTGCGCACATCGAGCGGGTGCAGATCGTCTGGGACGAGGAACTCACACTCGAGGGCCGTGCCGGCTACTACGACCACACCGGTGCGCTGCGGGACATGTTGCAGAACCATCTGTTGCAGTTGCTCTGCCTGACCGCCATGGAACCGCCACTGTCGTTGACCCAGCACGACTTCCATGCGCGAAAGGCCGATGTGCTGCGGGCGGTGCGCACACCGGGTGACGACGATGTCGCCCGCCACACGGTTCGCGCCCGCTATACCAGCGGTGCCGTCGGCTCGCGGGAGGTTCCCGATTACGTGGCCGAACCGGGTGTGCAACCGTCCAACGAGACCGAGACCTACGCGCAGCTGACCTGCTGGATCGACAATTGGCGATGGGCCGGTGTGCCGTTCGAACTGCGCTCGGGCAAGGCGCTCGGCGGGAGCCGCAAAGCCATCGCCATCACCTTCCGCAGTGTGCCGCACCTGGTGTTCTGCGACCCCCACGACCCGGAGCCCAATGTGCTGGAACTGGGCCTCGACCCCGACCGCATCGGGCTGAGCCTGAACCTCAACGGCGCCGGTGACCCGTTCGATCTGGAGCAGGCGAACCTGAGTACGACGCTCGCGCCGCAGAAGTTGCCTGCCTACGCACGGCTGTTGCAGGACGTGCTGGCCGGCGACCCGACGCTGTCGATCAGCGCGGCCGAGGCCGAAGAAGCCTGGCGCATCATCGATCCGGTGCTCGATGCATGGTCACGCGGTGTCGCGCCGCTGCGCGACTACCCGGCCGGATCGTCCGCACCGATCCGGTAACGCGGCCGCCGCTCTTATCACCGTTGGTGCTCGTCTTCGGTGTGACCGCGCAACGAACCCGCGTGGGCCTTGGCCGTCGGGTCGCGGCGGGTCTTGATCAGGCTGGCCACCGTCACGATCGTCAGGATGACCACGATCACGCCCAGGCTGATCATGGTGGGCACCTCCGGGATCCGCTCGTCGATGTCGACGTGCGCCCAGTGCAGCACCAGCTTGACGCCGATGAACGCCAGGATGATCGACAGGCCGGTCGACAGGTAGACCAACCGATCGAGCAGGCCCTTGACGAGGAAGAACAACGCGCGCAAGCCGAGAAGCGCGAAAGCGTTGGCGGTGAACACGATGTAGGGCTCGGCGGTGATGCCGAACACGGCGGGGATGGAGTCGAGCGCGAACAGCACGTCCACGCTGCCGATCGAGATCAGCACCGCCAGCAGCGGTGTCACCACGCGGCGACCGTCCTCACGGGTGAACACCTTGCCGCCGTCGTACTCGCTGCTGATGGGCAGGAAGCGCCGGGTCGCCTTGACCACGACGTTGTTCTCGACGTCGGGGTCCTCGTCTCGATGCCGGAACAACTGCACGGCCGTCCAGATCAACAGCACACCGAACAGCAGGAACATGAACGAGAACAGCGACAGCAGCGTCGCGCCGATCGCGATGAAGATCGCGCGCAGGATCAACGCCAGGATGATGCCGAACGTCAGCACCTTGTGCTGGTGCTCCTCGGGAACCGCGAAAGTCGACATGATGATGACGAACACGAACAGGTTGTCGACCGACAGGCTCTTCTCGACGAGGTAGCCCGCGAAGTACTCGGTACCGGGGTCGGTGCCGTAGGCCAGCGTGAACCACACCCCGAACGCGATAGCGACGAGGATGTAGAACACCGACCACGCGGTGGCTTCGCGGAACCCGACCCGATGTGGTCGCAACGCCGCAAGCGTCAGATCCACGGCGAGAAGGACCACGATCACGGCGACGGTAACGCCCCACGTCAGCAGGCTGATATTGAGCATTCAGTGGTCCAACTCTCGGTCGCTTCGGTTGAATCCATCCTCACTGCAATCGGCCGTACCGTCAAAGCACTCCGGTTTGGCCGACGTTGACCGGGGTACGCCCGCAGCCATAGAGGAGGTTGACATGGCAAACACCGGCAACATCGTCGACGACATCATCACCGACCATCGCGAGTTCGAGAGCGTCTTCACCGAGATCGAAACCGGCGGCGATCCCCGTACGCAACCGGAGCTGGTCGACCATGTCATCGCCGAGCTGGTGCGCCACGCCGTCGCCGAGGAGACATACGTCTACCCGGTGGCCCGAAAGGCACTCACCGACGGTGACGAGGTCACCGAGCACGAGATCGAGGAGCATGCCGAGGGCGAGGACATCATGAAGGCCATCGAGAAGGCCGGTGCCGACGACCCGCACTACGACGATCTGGTGCGCAAGCTGATCCACCAGATGCGCCATCACCTCGAGGAGGAGGAGACGCATCTGCTGCCCAAACTTCGCCAGACGTGTCCGCCGGAACAACTGCGCGAGCTGAGCGCGGAGTTTCAGCGGGCCAAGAGCACGGCGCCGACGCGGCCGCATCCACTTTTTCCCGACCGTCCGCCGGCCAACAAGATCCTCGCGCCGGGCGCCGGTCTGGTCGACCGGCTGCGCGATGCACTCTCCGGGCGCAACGCCTGACTGCTAGCGCTGCGCCCGGATGACCTGAACCAGGTTGAACTGCCGGCGCTCGGTCAGCCGGAACCCCATGTCATGGGATACCGCGAACGCCGGTGTGCCGCCGAACAGCGGTCCCGGCGGGATCGCGACACCCTGCTCGTGTTCCGGCGCCGCGGGATCGGCCTGGGTGAGGATCCATACGGTCCCGCACTGCTGCAGCGGGCCGACCGAGGCCTGCGGAATGAGGTTCGTGTCGAAGACGTTGCGGCGCTCGACCGCTCGCTGCCAGAGGCTGACGTCGGCCAGTGCGCCGAACGCGTCGGGGCGTGCCGCCAGCAGCGGCCGCATCGGTGCCGGATGGAAGGTGACGGTGTCGTTGACCAACAGGCAGTCACCCGCGGCGGCGTTGGCGGATATCAGATCGGCCACCTGGCTGTAGTCCATCCCGTACTTGGCGTAGGGACCACGTTGCACCGCAACGTAAGTGGGTGCGGCGACGACACCGAAGAGGACGACGACAGCCGCGGCAACCCACGCCGAACGAGACAGCGCTGCGATGCACACCGCGAGCAGCAGCGCCATCGCGGGGGCGGTGAACGACAGGTAGCGGGGGGTGTACAGCGGATCGGCGACCGCCGACCACCCGACGATCGACGCCGTGGGGATCACCAGCCAGGCCGCCGACAGCACCACCGCCTCGCGATCGGCGCGTCGCGATGTGCACACCCACACCACGACGGCGGTCAGCATCACCAGCGCGGCCATCGCCGCGAAGTACGGATTGCGATCGAAATACTGTTGCACCGCAACGTCTTCGACGGTGCGCCCGCCGATGGGTGTGATCCACGCGATCTGCTGGACCTGCCCGGCGACCAGCGCGACGAACGGAGCCGTGGCGCCGACCACCACGGCCGACGTGACCGCGAACGGCACCACCACCGCGCGCCTGCGCCGAAACGACGCCACGTGGACGATGTAGACGATGTGGACGAACACCAACAGCGCGAGGTAGACCTCGAGCAGGATCGACACGGCGAGCAGTGCGCCGTATCCCGCCCACGCCCACCACGCCGCGCGCCGCGTCGCATACACCAGTGCGACCGTCACCCACACCGCGAGCATCATCGACAGGGCGTAGGGTCGCGCCTCGATGCCGGCCCATGTCGCTCGCGGCAGGATCGCGCACACCACCCCGGCCGTCACGCCGACCGTCCGCGACGACAGCTGCTTGCCGAGCACCACCAGGCCCGCGGCGGCGCCGCCGACGGCCAGGCCGCTCGGTACGCGCGACCAGAACTCGGTGGGCGGCACGACCGCGAACCAGCCGTGCATGAGCAGGTAGTACAGCGCGTGGACGGCGTCGACCTCGCCGACCAGCTGCCACAGGTCGGACAGTGACCGGCTGTACGAGGCGGAGATCGTCGCCGCCTCGTCGTACCAGAACGACGGCCGCGCGGCGCCCGCGAGGCTCACCGCGGCGGCGAACACCGCGACGATCAGCGGGTCCAGGCGCGCCAGCCGGCCGGCCCCACGGGACCCGGCGTCTACCAGACGCGGATCCAGTCCACCAGCATCACCGACGGGTAGGGGGCGAGCGCGGGGTCGCCGCCGCCCGAACCGCCGACCGCGAGGTTCAGGATCGCCTGCATCCAGTAGCCGGGGATGCCGAACGGCCAGCGCAGGTCGCCGGGCCGGCCGTGGACCGGGATCGGGTTGTTGTTCACCGTGAAGTACGGCTCGGCGCCGTCGACGTAGTCGCGCCAGAACGAGAAGCCCTCCTCGCCCCAGAACACGCGCCAGTTGTGCCACGCCGGGTCGACGAGTCCCGGGATCGACTTGCCCTTCCAGGTCTTACCGTTGGATGCGGCGTGCACGGTCGTCCCCGGCGGCCACAGCCCGTTGCCGTAGTACTCCACGATGTCGACCTCGCCGTCGGGCAGCGGGTCCTGGTTCAGCAGCCAGTACGCCGGCCACAGCCCCGGGTGCATGCAGTCGAGCTTGATCCGGGCCTCCCAGGTGGTGCCGATCTGGCCCCGGAATTGGCTGAGCACCTTGCCGCTGAAGTACTGGTTCTCTTCCTTGGTGGCGCACAGCACCAGGTTGGAGTTGCCGTCGACGAACACGTTGCGGCGGTCGTTGCGGTAATGCCCGGCCAGCGGCGGGGTCACCGGGTCGTCCCAGTCCTGCACGATCCAGTTGGCCGGATCCGGCGCCGAACCGGCCGGGCCGTCGAACTCGTCGACGAAGAGGTAGGAGCCCACCGCGGCGTCGGGCGGTGGCTGCGTCGGCGGGGACGGGCGGACTGGCGATGCGTTCGCGGTGGGTAGCGCGGCGGCCCCCACTGCGGCCATCCCGGACATCATCATCATGCTTCGTCGATCCAAAGGGCGATGCAAATCAGGCACCCCAGCACCATAAAGGGTCGAGCCGATGATCACGAGAAGTTCCCATCGACGGAAGTAACCTCACAGTGTCCGCGGCATGGTTTCAGCCCGTCATGCCCGGGTAAGGAGGCTCAGGTGGACATCGGCAAGCTGATCCGGTCGTGGCCCGTGTACCGGCAGCTCACCGGCGACGACCGGCTGGGCCGCGGGCAGGCCGCTCAATCACCACGATCGGCCGGCCTGGCGCCGCGCACCGCCGACGCCGA